>NZ_JAAXKY010000160.1 GCF_012911925.1 Pseudonocardia xinjiangensis
ATCCCGCCACGCCACCCCGGTCTTGGCCTTGTACAACATCCCGTTGATCACCCGCCGGTCATCCACCCGCGGACGGCCCGCCACACCCGAGGGCGGCAGCAACGACTCGATCTCCCGCCACTGCTCGGCGGTGAGTTCATGCCTGCGCACCACCAACTCAAGATCAAACCAGATCAGCCGGACCCGCTTTGAGGACAGGCTCTAGCGGCATCCAGCGACAGCTTGAGGCGAACCGAAGCTGTCGCGGTCCTCGTCAAACCCAGACAGAATACCCTCCCTCGCTCGTGCCGGAGTCGCCACCGCCGACCGGCTGAGGAAACGGCGATGCCCGGGACCTATGACGCGGTCCGCGGGCTCCAGGGGCTAGCAGGTCAGCCGATGTTGCCGTTGAAGAACACCGGCTCGTTGAACGTGTCCGTGACCGCGATCTGCAGCGGGCCCCGGGCACCGTCGGCGGTCTTGAATCGGAACGGCAGGGCGAGGGACTGGCCGGGCGCGATGTCTTGGGTGGCGAGGGTGCCGTCCCCGAACAGTTCCGGTGCGGGCTGCCCGTTGAGCGTCGCGTTCTTGGTGATGAGGGCGGCGCCGACGGGCTTGTCGGTGCCGTTGGTGATGGTAACCGTGGTTTCGTACCCGACCTCGTCGCGCTGGAGCTCGAACTGGTTGTCGGGCCGGTAGGGCTTGGGGATGGCGACGTTGAGGGCCAGCCCGGACTGGTAGGTGAACGTGTCGCCGAGGGCGACAGTGCCGCCCTTCCGTGCTTCGTCGACGGCGGCGACTCCGCCGGCGAGGAGCGCGGTGCAGCCGACGAACCCGATGATGGGGACCATGACGACGGCGAGGAGCACCCACGGCCACACCCTGCGCCGCCGCTTCGGGGCAGGTGCTGGGGGAGGGTAGGCATGCTGCTGGTACGGCTGCTGCTGTCGGTACTGCTGCTGCCCGTACTGCTGCTGGGGCGTGTACTGCTGGGGGTGCTGCTGGTAGCCGGGCTGCTGGTGTGGCGGGTACGGCGGCTGCGACAAGGGGAGCTCCGTAGCGACGGGGAGGTGATCAGACACTCAACATTCGCGAATGGTGCAAACACCGTTACGAGGTCGCGAACCTTCCAGAAGGGAGCTGGCACCGTGCGCCTCCGCGACGACGCTCCGCCCGGCGATCGACCTCGCGGCTGACCAGTCGCGCTGTCGAGGCGGGCGGCGCCGCTAGCTGAGCCGGGAGGTCCAAAATGAGGGTCCTCACCACGAATCCTCTCGGTGAATCGGGCGTCGGCCTGGATGACCTCGGCAGCCTCCCTGACCACTTGGTCGAGACTCTTCGCCAGGATTGCGACAGCCCTCACCGAGTCGGCGTAGACGTAATCGCCAGGGATGATGGTCACGCCGCCGAGTTCGACCGGCACGCCCGCTACGACCGGGATGACGACGTCGCCGCCCTCGAGGACGGCCTCGCCACGACACCAGGCAGCAAAGGGGAAACCAGCGGGTTCGCCGAAGTCACGGAGCCGGCCATCGGCGATCACACCGGTCAGGTGGTGGTTGCGCAGGCGGGAGAGCTTCGTGTCCCCCCGTGAGACTCATCGGGATAGCCTCCGCTCGAGAGAACCAGCACCTGGCTCTCAGGCGAGCCACCGACAGCCTCGTAGAACAGTTCCGCGAAGCTGCTCCGGTGCCGGCCTGGTCGTCGCGCCAGGGTAGGAACGAGATCGTGGAGGCCGGCCCGAAGAGCACCCGCGTCGGGCCGGGGCTGACCATCGGCAGCACATGACACCTATGGCTGTGTCGATGGCCCATGGCGTCGACGAGAGCCGCGCAGCTCAGACCAGTGGAGCCAGTGCTTGACGTCCAGCCGCTGCCCGCACATTGGGCGCAGCGGCGTCTCGCCGTCGTCCAGGCCGCATATCACATACCTACCCGGTCACGTTCTGGACTGTCACGGCCAGAAGGTGAAGCGTCCGACCTTCACCCCGCCGACGCGGGTTGAGCGGTACCTCGACCGCGGCGCAGCCGCCTCACCTCGCCTTCCAGGCTAGGCGGCGCGTCGCCGCCGGTGGCACCGACCCGCCCCGATTCAGGCGCCACGCCGGCGCTGCGCCTCAAAAATGGACTTGACAGTCCGATTTCTTCCTAAGATACTTACCTCGTTCGGGCGCGAGTGGGATCAGGAGAATCCGCTGCGGCACCTCGATGGTCACTTTCGGCACCGCAGCGTCGCGGGTGATCTATGAGCTTGAGTCCAAAGCAGCGCCAGGGCTGACCATCCGCACGTCGCGGCCTCCGGGCACGCAGCTCGCACAGGGCGAGCAACGTTGAGGAGCCGACGGCACCTACCAGGCCACCGGACCCGCTCCACTTACGCCTCCGAGCCGAGGCCCAGAGCAGACGAGTCGGACCAGGACGGGGCGTTCGGCAGACCTGGCAGAACCGATTAAGGAGCACATCGCCGCATGGCACGACTCTCCGGCGTCGACCTCCCCCGCGACAAGCGGATGGAGATCGCGCTCACCTACATCTTCGGGATCGGGCGTACCCGGTCGCTCGAGGTCCTCAAGGCCACCGGGATCGACAAGGATCTGCGGTCGAAGGACCTGACCGACGAGGACCTCGCCGCACTCCGCGAGTACATCGAGACCAACCTCCGCGTCGAGGGTGACCTGCGCCGCGAGGTGCAGGCCGACATCCGTCGCAAGATCGAGATCGGCGCTTACCAGGGGATCCGGCACCGCCGGGGCCTGCCGGTGCGCGGCCAGCGCACCAAGACCAACGCCCGCACCCGCAAGGGACCGAAGAAGACGGTCGCCGGCAAGAAGAAGACAGGTAAGAAGTAGCGCCGCCCGGAGGGGTGGGTGCGGCGTTGCATGGCGGCCGTGAGACCGAAACAGCCGCCGTGGTCGGCTGTTCCGTACGTCACGAATCAGGAGTCACCGAGTGAACGACGTCCAGGTCGCAGTGATCTACTACTCCGCCACAGGCGGTGTGTACGCCATGGCCGAGGCTGCCACCAAGGCCGCCGAGACGGCCGGCGCACAGGTCCGGCTGCGCAAGGTGCACGAGCTGGCCCCCGCCGAGGCGATCGCCTCCAACGAGGGCTGGGGCGCCCACGCCGCTGCCACCCAGAACGTCCTCGAGGCAGGGCTCGACGACCTCGAGTGGGCCGACGTGCTGATCTTCGGCACTCCCACCCGCTTCGGACTGCCGAGCGCCCAGCTCAAGCAGTTCATCGACTCCGCAGGCCCGCTCTGGGCCGAGGGCAAGCTGATCAACAAGGTCGCCACCTCGTTCACCTCGACCGCCACTTCGCACGGCGGGCAGGAGTCGACCCTGCTCGCGCTGAACAACACCTTCTACCACTGGGGCGCGATCATTGTCGCCCCCGGCTACGCGGACGCGATCCAGTTCGCCGCGGGCAACCCCTATGGCGCCAGCCACATCTCGAACAACGGCACCGTGCCCCCTGGCGACACCGAGCTCGCATCCGTCGCCTTCCAGGCCACCCGCGCCGTCGGGGTCGCCGCAGCCCTCAAGAAGGGCTTCGCCGCAGCCTGAGCACGGGCAACCGCCCGTGCTGGTCGCCGCCTTGGTGTTGGCCCAGCCGATCAGTCTGGGTCACACAGCAGGACGGAGCGTGGCGCCGGTACGGCCCGTACCTGTCAGGCTGACCGCTCAAATCCCACCGCGTCCAGGACCGCACCGTGGTGGAGGCCGCGACAGGAGTATCCGCCCGGCGGATGACAGCCGCCGCACTGCGATCGATCGCATGTTCGAGCAGCCCTGGAGTCGTTGACCCCATCCCCGTCCCGTTGCCGAACACCTACGCGATCACGGGACTTCACCTTACGAGTGAAGGAGCTTTCTTGTCCGCCGACGAGAGCGACTGCGGAGTACGCGCCGACCTCGCGCACCTTCTGGAGCTATGGGACATGCTTCCCGCGTGGAGGCACCCTGACTACTGGAAGGAGCTCGCGGCCACGGGCTGCGCGATCGGCGAGGACTACCTGCTCGAGAAGGTACACGGGGTTCGACACATCGCCGAAGAATATTTGAAGTCCGATCGGAACGACCGAACGTCCTACGAGCTCCAGTACATCGGCCAACATGTGCTGTCGGTCTTCAACCGCGAGAACCAAGCCATGTTCGAGGTGCTCGATAAGTTGGCGCCCAGCGTCACATGCGAAGCCGGTCACTTTGGGCGGCGTTGGGCTATAGATGCGGTCGACACGGCGTGGCGTCTTTACGTGCCTGCCGCAGGGAAGTCGAACCGCGAAGAGCGTGCCCAGACGGGTAACCTGCCGCCCTGGCTTGACCATGCCGCTGACTGAGCGACGTTGCACGCAGGTTTGAGTTCGGGACGCGCGCTGCCGCGATCTCCTTGTGTAGATCCTCCGACCCTGAGCGTCTGAGCGCCCTTGGCTGCCAGCTCGCTCCAGCGGTCCTGCGAACGTGTCCCGGGCCTGCTAGCACCGAGTTCGCGACGCCGGCTATGCCGCGGAAAACGAGAGCATCGTCGGAGCCGGCTCGAGCCCCTTATGTGCACTGCAATTACATCCGATACCGCTGCGCCGAGAAGATCAGCGTCACGTTGCCATCGATACCCAGCGCGAAAGTGTCGGCGATGGCAGGAGAATTGCCCGCGTCGCCGGAATTTTGACAGAGAGGTTCGGACGGCCAACCGTTGCGTATGAGGTTCACATCCTCCACTTTCGTCTCTCCCGCCTGTCACACCGTCGGTACGATCCCACGCCGGAACAGCTCGCACGCCTGCCGAACCTCGGCGATCATGTACTCGCGGATCACGGCGTCGACCGATGCGCGACGCCGGGTGTGCTCTCGGATTCGCGGGGTGTAGGTCTCGCTGTGCGTAACAGCGCCCGTCAAAATTGTCGTTCGGTCGTGACGCGACGACATGCTTGTGCGGTAATCAGCAGCGTGATCATCGTAGACTAGACGATCGCGATCGACGCTACGTTCCGCACGTAGGAGTCCTACTTCGCGGCCGGACTGAGCCAAATGCAGAAGCGGGCGGCGGTCGACGGGCAGACCGACCCCTCCGGACTCGCCGCCGCGACCATGGCCGCCTTCCACGTGACTATCTGCTCTCCCGGACGGCGCGCAGTCCGCGGCTGATGGGAGTGGCGATCGGCCGTGTCGAGGTTCGGCTGGCCCTCAGCGGCTTCGCACCGAGGGTGGCGAGGTGAAGCCTTTCACGCTCCCTGGACGCCGTCACGACCGGACTTGAAAGTCCAGTAGTGCTTCGCCAATAGTCGACTGGACCAGGCCGCCGCAGGCCTTTGCGCCGGCGTCGGTCGGCTACGCCGTCGGCCCGCGAAGATCTCAGATAGGAACTCAGATGGCTTGTACGAGGGGAATCGTCACCCATCGTCGCGGCGTGGGCGACCCGCGACCGCCTCCCTTGCCGAATGGCGCGTGATGGACTGGACGGTCCGGACTGGCTAGGTCACCCTGTGATCAACGCGGCCGGGTGGACTCGGCGGGTGTCGCGAACGTCAGGACGGCTCGGGCGACCAGCTGGTGGTACTCAAACGAGCAGGCCCTGGAGGCAGTTCGGAAGACGACCGGAGGGCAGGGAGAGGACATGGGATGAGTGACGACGTGCAGATCCACACCGCGCGACTGGATGCCACGGCCAACGCGGAGCTGATGGCACTGGCCAAGGCCAGCGCCGCCGCTTTCGGCTATACCGCGGAACTCGCCCTGAACCAGCAGCTGGCTCAGCTGCTGCGGCTGCGAGTGGCCCAGATCAACAACTGCGCCTACTGCCTCAACGTGCACTACGGCGCTGCTCGCAAGGCCGGTATCCAGCAGGAAAAGATCGACTTGCTCACCGCGTGGTGGGAGACAAAGCTGTTCAGCGAGCCCGAACGGGCCGCGCTGCAGTACACCGAGGCTCTCACACGCGCTGCCGACTCCACGCGCGCTGGCCGCCTACTTTGATGAGCCCACAATGCTGGAGATCGTGGCGGTGGTCATCAACATGAACATCTGGACCCGCCTCAAGCTCGCGGAGGGGGCGATGCCCTCGACCGGCTGAGATGCGTGGAGCGGCCCGATCCTTCGGACAAGACCAACTCCACAGTCCCCGCCGTCGCCGCGTTCCTCGCTCGCATGTGTGCCGGCGATCGGCGACCAGACGACAACGAGCTGGCTATCCATCTAGTCGGCCGACTCGTCCTCACCAGGAACGGGGTAGATGAGGTGAGCGGCGCCCTCGCGGGAGCGGTATGGGCCACTTTCCCGGGACCGGTGAGAAATCTCGGCTACAGCAGCCCGAGTACGGAGCGGCCGATGAAGTCGTGCACCGCCTCGCTGTTGGGCGATGGAACGCTCCGGCCCGGACATCGCGGTAGAGCCGCTCCAGCTCACCGCGCCGGTGCAGCGAGCTGGCACCGACGATCTCCATCGCCAGCTCGGTGGCCTGACGCGCAGCGCGGGTGGCGTTCTCCTTCGCCGCGAACAGCCGAGGCAAGGTCCGCTCGCCGTAGTCCACCCCCGCGGTCAGGCCCGCGGTCAGCTCGTCCAGCTGCGCCGTCGCCCCCTCCAGGACCAGTTCGGCCTCCGCCGCCAGGTACTGCACGAAGGGTTTACTGGCCACCGGCGCATCACCGGTGCTCCTGGTCGTGCGCCGCCGCGCGGTGTCCAGCGCCAGATCCACCGCCCGGCGGCCGACGCCCAGGTAGACGTTGCCCAACATGGGCAACACCCACGGCAGGATGGCGAAGACGAACCCGTCCGGCACCGCACCCACATCGAAGATCCCGACGACCCGCTCGTGCGGAACGAACACGTCGTCCAGGTGCGTGTCGTGACTGGCCGTCGCGCGCAAGCCGAGGGTGTCCCAGGTGGGCACGGTACGCACGCCCTCGCTGTCACGCGCAACGAACCCGTGGACCACCTTGGGATGCTCCGGGTCGCTGTCGCCACGAGCGTGGATGCCCAGTCAGTCCCAGGCCGGCGAGAGGGACGTGAACACCTTGTGCCCGCTGATCCGATAACCGCCCGCAACCGGGACGGCCGCCGTTAACGAGTCGAACAGACCCATGTCGTTGCCGGGCTCACCGTGACCGGCGGCAAAGACCTTGCCGGCCACGATTTCGTAGACCAGCCAGTCCACCCCGGCGTCCCCGGCCCGGGCGAGGTCCGCCGTCGGCCCGGTCCAGTACAGATGCATGTTGATGCCCACCCCGGTGGCCGGTGCCCAGTAGCCCAGCCGCCGCTGTTCCCGGTTGAGCTCCGCGAGACTCAACCGCAGCCCGCCCCGATCGGCGGGAATGGCCGCCCGCAGGTATCCGGCCTCGCGCAGGTCCGCCAGGTCTTCGGCGAAAAAGGCGTTCTCCCGGTCGTAGTCACCCGCACGCGATTGCAACGTCTTGAGCAGATCACCGGACAACCGGACCGGAGTCCTGAAACATTACTGTCGTCTCCTTCACCACTGGGGATTGTTTCGGCATCCGTAGCGCGATAAGACACGCGAACGGCTGAATGCGAGCAGGGCTCACAGCGAACTTCGCAGCATCGGGCTCAGGCGGGTCGGTGGTTTTCGAGGGGGGTTGGCGGCAACGCGCCCGGCCATGTCCCTCTTGCCGACCGATGCGCCGGCTTGCGCCTCGGCCTGCTCGGTCTATCGAATTCAGCTGTCCGGCGCACCATTCGCCAGTCCCCTGATCCGAGGCGCGGCTTGATCGCGGCAAGTGGCACGGACCTCAAGGCCGGAACCGTCAGAAGCCGTCCCGGCTCGGCACGCGCTCGCCGATCGCGGTGGCGGGATGACGAGCGACGGCCGAACATGCGGATAAGTGAGGTTCCGGTGACTACTGAGTCGGCGCAGGAATCCGTTGGCTCGCCTTTTCCGCGAGCTCCTCATCGGAGACCATCGTGATCATCTCGACTCCGGGAGCGCACAGCATGACCACGACGAAGCGACTCGTCCGGTCCGCAAGCAAGTTTGCGACCGTGTAGTGGATGACATCGCCACCCGGTTCCCAGAAGGCCTCTCCCGCCTTGATCGGATAAGGCGCCTCACCCTCGAGCTCGAACAGCATCTCCCCCTCCAGCATATAGCCGAAAACGGGGCCGGAGTGACGGTGAGGACCGAGACCGGGGTCACCCGGGGGCAGCTCGAGGACCCGGACCATCGCGGAGGAACCCTGCGCGATGAACGGCGGCACGACCTCCAGCAGATCCTGCTGGCTCATGTTGGTAGAAGTGGACATTTATCTCCTTCGTAATACCTCTCGCCTTTGGCGAATCTGCATCGAGTTGGCGAACTCCCCGCCGTCACATCCGTCGCCGGAGGTTCAACCACACACAGGTCAGTCCCGGACCACCAGCACGGTCTTGCCTGGGCGGGACCTGCGGACGGCGCCGCTCTCGTAAGCGGCCCGGCCTTCGGCCAGGGGAAACGTCGCGGCGACGCCGACCATCAGCTTGCCGGCGTCGATCATGCCGGCTATCCGGGCTAGGCCGCTTCGCCCCGCCGTCACGATGAAGAACAGAGCGGTGACGCCGTACTTGTCGGCCAGCTCCTCCGGAGGAGGTTCCTGGAGGGTGATCAGGCGCCCGCCACG
The DNA here is from genome assembly GCF_012911925.1 of Pseudonocardia xinjiangensis. GTDB lineage: Bacteria > Actinomycetota > Actinomycetes > Mycobacteriales > Pseudonocardiaceae > Pseudonocardia > Pseudonocardia xinjiangensis. Next base: position 8,582 of record NZ_JAAXKY010000160.1, read on the forward strand.
ACGCAGCGCCGCGAACAGGGCCTCCGGTACGTCCCGGCCGACGGCGTCGATCACGACGTCGAAGGCGCCCGTCTCCGTGTCGAGCGACTCCTGGTCGGTGTTGATCACACGCTCGACGCCCAGGGAGAGGGCATATCCCACGTCGGGGGCATGCACCGTGGCCGTAACGCTGGCCCCCAGCGCGGTCGCGAGCTGGGTAAGGAAGGAACCGACACCGCCGGCGCCGCCATGCACCAGCACACGCTGGCCCGGTTGCACTGCCGCATGCTCGACGAGGGCCTCCCACGCGGTCAGCGCTGGGAGCACGGCGGCCGCCGCGACGACGTGCGACACGGTGCGAGGCCGGGCGGCCACGCTCGTGACAGGCACGCTGACGTACTCCGCCGCGGCGCCGTCCCGGTCGAACGGCACCAGCCCGTACACCTCGTCCCCGACCGAGAATCCGGTGACACCGTCGCCGACCTCGGCCACGACCCCGGAGAACTCGTGGGACAGGATGATCGGAGTGCGGTCGACACCGCCGGACGCCCACGTCTCGGGCCAGGCCAGTTCATCGAACGTGATCGCCGCCGCGTGGACCGCGATCAGCACCTCGCCATCCTCCGGAGTCGGCCGCGGCGCCGACTCATACACCAGTACATCAGGACCACCCTGAGTGTGCGCCCGCATCGCCATCATGTTTTCCATCAGATCAGCCCTCCTCGTGTCCTTCGCGCGAATCCAGCATCTTGAGAAACACCGAACCCTTCGCCGAACGGCGGGTCGAGTTCGGTTGCGCCACCGGGGCTGGGGCGAGTTGGGTCATGACGCCTTCACAGGAGAGACGGTGCGGTTTCGAGGGATAGCTGCCTCAACGAACGTCGCGACCGGCGCCGTACGCGGCTGCCCACGGTGCCCTGCACCGCACGCCGTCGGTCGCAGGATCGGCATCCGGAACAGCAGCCATGCGACGGCGCCGTGCGAAGCACACCAGGGACGGAACCAGCACGATTGAACCTTCAGATGCGCACGAGAGGTGTATCGACCAGATGCTCGGCCAAGAACCAGCACTGCAGCTCTCCGGTACGGATGACCTGCGAAACGAGCAAGTCGTTGGTTCCATCGTCGCCTAGCTCCGCGCTCTTGGCAGCCGCCTTGTGGGCGTCGATCAAGATGCGTTCATGCGCGTCGAGCAGCCGGGAGAGCATAGCCGGAACCTGCTCGACACCATCCGGCGGTCGCGGAATGCCGCTCAGCTCAGCTGCATGGCGGGGATCGCCTACCGCAACGGCACCTAGGCTCTGGATGCGTTCGGCGATCGCGTCGATGAGAGCGAGCTGCTCGTCAGCGTGCTTGTCGAGCAGGAGGTGGAGCTGGTAGAAGGTCGCACCTCGGACATTCCAGTGGCTCTTCTTGTAAAGCGCGTAAAGAATCTGAGTGTCCGCCAATGTCCGGTTGAGCTTTTCGCCCGCGTACATGCGCGCGTCATAGGATAATCCGACGGGGAACTGCTTCACGGTCCCAAACTTCTGGATCTCCCCTCCCCCGTGTTGATGCAGCCACGGCTGGCTCGACGGTGAGACGCGATCCGTTCCGTCCTGCGTTGCGGTCATCGGTGGACCTCCTCCACATTCACGGTTCGTACTGACACTCTTTGGGCTCAATCTCGTCTGGCTTCGTGCACCCACCTGCGCCCAGCCACGGCGCGAGCCTTTACTCGGCCGACGCTTCCATGGACCGCCTGACGGTCTCGTGCAGCTCCGCCCAGGAGCGGGTGAACCGATCAACGCCGCCACGTTCCAGGACCGTGAAGACTTCCGCGAGATCGACACCTGTGGCAGCTATCGCGTCGAGCGTCTCACGGGCCTCGCGGGCACGGCCGGTAACGGCGTCGCCGTTGTCGGCTCTCCGGAGTGAACCGTGATCAGCAAAGGCGCTCAGCGTTGCCTCTGGCATCGTGTTCACGGTTCCGGGAACCGCGAGCTCCGTGACATACATCGTGTCCGGGTAGGCAGGATTCTTCACGCCCGTCGAAGCCCAGAGCGGCCGCTGAACGCGAGCACCCTTTGCCGCGAGGCGCTCCCAGCGCGGACCGGAAAACGTCTCCCAGAATGCTTGATAAGCAAGCCTCGAGTTCGCGATACCGGCCACACCCCGCAACGCGAGCGCTTCATCCGACCCGATCTCTTCGAGGCGCTTGTCCACCTCCGCGTCGACGCGCGAGACGAAGAGACTCGCGACCGAGTGGACTGCGGACAAAGGCACGCCGTCGTCGAGTGCCCGCTCGAGGCCGGCGAGGTACGCCGCCATGACCTCCCGGTACCGCTCCACCGAGAAGATGAGCGTGACGTTGATGTCGATGCCAAGCGCGAGAGCTTCCGTGATGGCCGGCAGGCTCGCCCTCGTCGCAGGAATCTTCACGTAGAGATTCGGGTGACCGACCGCTCGCATGAGGCTCACGGCTTCGAGGACCGTCGCCTCACAGTTGCCGGCCAGATCGGGGTTGACCTCGAGCGACACCCGCCCGTCCACACCGTCACTCGCCTCCCACACGCCGCGGAACAACTCGCAGGCCTGCTGGACATCCACGACCATGAGCGTTCGAACAGCGTCTCCGACCGTCACCCCCCACCGCGCGAGCTCCCGGATCTGCGACGTATAGACCCCTCGGTGCGCGAGCGCAGCCGCGAAGATGGTCGGGTTGGTGGTGACGCCGACGACGTGCTTGTCGTCAATGAGTCGCCGAAGATCGCCGCTGACCAGGCGATCACGCGACAGGTCATCGAGCCAGATCGAAACACCCGCCGCGGTGAGCGCAGCAAGTCGGTCGTCTGCCACGTGAATTCCTCTCTGGACTCTGGAATCTCTGTGGGCGCTGGCCTCCACCCTGGCATTCCGGCCGGGCTTGCGACCGTCCACGACTTCCCCGTCGGTACGACTCAGCGCTCCGTCGATCTACCCAGGGCGGGACGAGGCCCTCGTAGAGCAGCCGGCATCAGAACTAGACTGATTGTTCCAGACTATGGCATCAGACAGGTGGCCCACAGGAGGGCAACAAGTGGCACACATCACATCGCCCAGGCCTCCTCCAGCCAGCGAGTGAGGCATCTCGGTGGCCGCGCACCCAACCCGCTCACCTGCATAAACCCAGGGGAAGCGGGGCCTGGCCTCCCAGCAACGGCGACGATCCGCGCATGCGCCCATAGACCGGCGATGCTCCGTGCGATCGTCTGCCCTGCTGACCGCGCTCTCCCATCCACGTCGGAGAGCGATACGTCGATGGACCATCTAGACCAACGAAGCGGCCGGAGGTGCAGTTGGCGCCTAGGTTTGCCGAAGTGCGCGTAGGTAGCGGACCCGCCACCGAACTGCTGGGAGGGCACCGCAGCGGGTCGTCCCGCCTCGCTGCCTGCCCGGATACCTATCCCGCCTGCTATCGCCCCATGCTGGAGGTGATCGATATGGGTCGCAGATGGACGGGCGCCGGGCGCACGTTGCCTTTGACCGTTTAGTTCAACGCTGCGCACACGACCTGGGTGGGCTGGGCGCATTTCGCGCCCTCGAAGCTGGGCATGGGCCAGGTCAGGGACGCGGAGGTTGCGGTAAGTCACGCGGCGGCCCCGGGACGTCAAGACTTCATCGGGGCAGGTGCCGAAGCTGACGGGTGACCCCTGGAGAAGAAAGCGCCCCGGCACCAGGTATACAGGGCTTGCTGAGTGCCATGTCCGCCGGGTCGAGGAGGCACTTTCCGAGTGCAGGCTACAACCGCTCGTTCGAAGATCATCGTGACCGCCGACGGGGCCGGAGTGGGCTCGCACACCGGGTCCCGCCCTCGCGCAGATCCCTGACGCACACCGCCACGGCAGCCACCGAGACGGCGCCGGTCTGGCCGAGCTCACCGGCCTGCTCCCCGCCGCCGCGATGCAGGGCTACCCCGAGGGCACGAGGATCATCGTCCGCCGAGAACGCCCGCACCCCGGCGCGCAGCTGGACCTGATGGAGACCCACGCCGGCCGGCGCTACTCCTGCTTCGCCACCGACCCCCGGGCCGGACAGCTCGCCTCCGTCGTCGCCCGCCACCGCGCCCACGCCCAGGTCGAAGACCGCATCCGCACCGCGAAAGACACCGGCCTGAGCCACTTCCCATCCCGGACCTTCGCGATCAACGCCGCCTGGCTCATGGTCGTGATGCTCGCGGTCGACCTGCTCGCCTGGACCCAACACCTCGCCCTCAACGGGCCTCTCGTGAAAGCCGAACCCCAAGACGCTGCGCTACCGGCTCCCGCACGTCGCTGCCCGGATCACCCGCGGTCAGCGCCGGACCTGGGTCCGGATCCAGCAGTCCTGGCCCTGGGCCCACCAGCTCGCCGAGGCGTTCGCCCGCCTGCACGCGCTGCCCGTCCGGTGCGGACTGAGACCCGTTCCCGAACCGACGATCCATCTTGGAGCACCCGGCATAAACAGCAAGCCCGGCACTCCCGCACGCCCGGACCCGGAAACGCACAGCAGCGCGCCCGAGAAGATCAACTAACGCCGTCGTGAATCACCGGGGCTAACACCAGAGCTTGAGCCGGGAAGCTGGGCGCTCTCACTCTTGACCTGGGAAGATGAGAAAGCACTGGTCAGCTGGCGTACGCAGTCGAAGCATCAGCTGGCCCAGGCGAAGGGGCGCGACGAGGGCTTGATCAACTACACCCTGCGGCTCGGCCAGCTGACGCGCGACACGCGGTCATCGCGGACCAACCTGTTGCAGCGACATCCGGCTCGTGGCGGCGCGGCATAGCGCTCCTCGATGCTGGACTCCCGGCTCACTCCGCGCTCCCGCGACACATCCGGGTTCATCACCAGCGCGAAGGTGAGTTCATGGCAGAGCGGTCGTGCTCGGCGGTTGGGGTCCAGAAACCCTTCCATCAGGTCGGCTGGCCCGTCGGTCCGCCGGCCGACCCGCCGACCTGATCGTGAACAGCAACCCCATGACTACGCGACCTGCCTGCGGCCATGGCGTCACCCGCGGTCAATAACGAAGCGCCGAAAAAGACGATGTCCTTGACCAAGAACTGCCCTGCTGGGGACAACCTGGGATCCCTGTGCCGCTCCTCCCACGCTTCCGGGGTCGTCACCAAGAAGCTGAGCGTCGTGGCAAACATCCCCGCCGCTGCCGCGCTACCGAGGGCGGACGCTCTACTGGAGAGCGGCTTCGCAGCGATCAGTGCGCCGATAGCGATCTCAACGACGCCGATGAACCTCGCCAGTTCTCGTTCGCCGAACCTGGCCGCGAGTCGCGAAAAGGGAGGACTCCCATTGATCAGCGGACGAATGTTCTCGACCTCGAAGTCCTCAAACTTGAGCCGACCGATCGCCACGAGATTCAATGCAAGGCCGTACCGGACGGTCGCCATTCCGATGGCCCGACCCCTCTCGACGGCCGCTATCCGAAACTTCATGCATCTCCCCTATTCTCGCCTTGCCGAGATATGCGAATCCTATCGCCCGGAAGGTTTCGCGGCGCCGTAGCATGGATCAAAACATGACGCTTCAGTCCTGCGGGGCGCCGAGCTGCGACCGACCTCAATCTGCGTTAGTTGGATGACAGCGAATCTTGATCCGCATCCCGCGAGATCAAAGCGTCACCTTGATGCCGACGAACCGCCGGCTAACCGTACCCATCAGTTCCGGAACATCGTCATACCCGGGGCGCGCATGCAAACGATCGTGGTGACGAAATTGACGGCACCCATGATCGAGCCCTGTCCTCCGACGACCAAGCCGATGATCCACAGGTCTGGCCCCACCGCCGGGAACGGCCGTCGGGTCGGGGCAGGACGAGTGAACGCGTCGCTTGGTCGCTCGGCCGACTATCGTCGCTCCGCGAACGGACTGTCAAGTCCATCAACGCGGCTCGTCGGCACCCGAGATCGATCACGCACGCCGGGCCGCCGACTGACGTTTGTCGCTTATCACCTGGTCTGCCGCCGGTAGACGCAGACGTCGCCCGCACACATACCGTTACGGATGGACTCCCGTACTGGACTTGACAGTCCTGATTTGGCCGAGTAAAAAAGGCCTGCGCGGCCTAGTGAGCATGTCGATCCTCGACGCTGGCTACTGCCGGCGTGTGGCGGGGCCGGGAGCTCATAGATGGCATCCGGCGCCGGCAGTCGCGTTGGCTACGTAGTCACGCGGCTGGACGGGTTGCGCCGGCTGAACTAATCGACGACAGCGGCGGCACAGCACACCTGCCTTCGTTACTGGCAGTTCGTGTCGTCTGTATCTGCGCCTCGATCACGGATGGGCGCGAGAAGGGACAGGATGATGACTGAGGGGTTCGAGGGTCAGAAGCTAGTCGTAGTCGGGGGGAGCAGCGGTATGGGTCGTGCTGCCGCGCTCGATGTAGTTGCGGGCGGTGGTAGCGCCGTGATCATCGGGCGTGATCGAGGGCGCGTGGAAGACACGGTGAGAGCCCTGTCGGCGGGCAAAGCATGGGGTATCACCGCCGACATCACGCGGCGCGATGAAGTGGAGAATGTCCAAAAGCAGCTGTCGGGTGAACACGCGGACGCCACGCTCCTGGTGAATGCTGCCGGATTCTTCATCCCCCGCGACTTCGTTGACTACGACCCGGCCTTCTATGACTCTTATCTCGAGCTGAATCGTGCGCTGTTCTTTCTGACACAGACCGTGGTGAACGGAATGATCGCGGGCGGCCGGGGCGGTTCGATCGTGAACATCGGGAGCATGTGGGCGCATCAGGCGATCGGCCTCACGCCCTCGGCCGGGTACTCGATGGCCAAGGCCGGGCTCCACGCGCTCACCCACAACCTTGCGATCGAGCTCGCCTCACACGGCATTCGTGTCAACGCGGTCGCGCCGGCGGTCGTCGCCACCCCACTGTACGAAAGGTTCATCCCGGCAGAGCAGGTACAGGAGACGCTCGACAGCTTCAGCGGGCTGCATCCGCTGGGGCGTGTCGGCTCCGCACAGGACGTCGCCTCGGCGATCACCTTCCTGCTGTCCGGCCACGCGGCCTGGGTGACAGGCGCAATCCTGAACGTCGACGGCGGGGTCATGGCGGGCCGGAACTAGGTGTACGGATTGGACAGAATCCTCCTCGTGCGGGCGGGTGGCCAGGAGGGGGTACACCCG
>NZ_JAAXKY010000161.1 GCF_012911925.1 Pseudonocardia xinjiangensis
ACCCGATGCCGCTCCGACACCGCACCCACCCAGGTCAGCAGGCCCGAGGCGTGCAACGCCCCCAACAGCCCACCGACCGCACCCAGGAACGACAGGAACACCGCACCCGAGTAGACGTTCGCCGCGCCGCTCTGCCCACCGCTGGTCAGCACCGCCGACACCAGCAACAGCAGCAATGCGTAGGTGACCAGCAGGATCAGCCACTCCACATAGCGGTTGCACCCCCGGTGCCAGACCGGCACCGGCGTGAGCCCGCTCGCGGTTGCGCCCAGGACCAGCAGGGCCCCGCCGATCAGGGCCGCGACCGAGCCGAACGCGACGGCCCCGCCTCCGGCGGCGGTGATCGCTCCCAGCCCGCCGCCCTCGACCGTGATGTAGAGCCCGTTGACCAATGCGATCGCCACCACGCCCCAGCCCAGCGCCCGCAGGATCCGCGCCCGGCCGGCCACCGCCACCACCGCGATCACCACCGCGGCGATCCCGAACAGCGCCACGTGCAACCGGAAACCGGTGACGGTGAAAGGCGCGCTGAAGAACTCGAGCGTGGACTTCTCGGGGTACGGGCCCCCGTTGAGCACGAACGTCGCCCACGGCAACAACGCACCGACCAGTGCGAGGACGCCGCCCGCGACGCTCAGCGCAGTGGCACAACGTGCGAACGAGGCCAACCGGGGAGGCGGCGGCGATAACGAGGTCACGGACTCCGCGGGCTTCTCCACCGTGGTCATGCCCGTACTCGCTCCGTCTCACCGAAGAAGCCCTGCGGCCGGAACACCAGCACCGCGATGAGCACCACGAAGATCCACACGTAGTCGTACGCCGAACCGCCCGGCAGGTACTGCCCACCCAGCGACTTGATCAATCCGATCGCCAACCCGCCGACCACTGCGCCGGGGATGCTCCCGATCCCGCCCAGCACCGCCGCGGTGAACGCGAAGATGCCGTTCTGGAACCCCATGTCGATGTTGATGTTGTTGAGGTACCCGCCGTAGAGCACGCCGCCGATACCGGCCAGCGCACCGCCCAGCACGAACGTCAACACGATCACCCGGTCCGGGTCGACACCCATCAAGCGGGCCACATCCTGATCCTGCGCAGTGGCACGCATCGCCCGACCCGTCCGGGACCGCTCGATGAACAGCTGCAACCCGACCGCCAATGCCAGCGACACCACGACCAGCAACACCCCGGAGTACTTGATCGGCACACCGTCACCGATCGGGATCAGCCACGTACCCGGCACGAAGACGGTCGGGAACGGGATCGCCGATGTCGCGCCCGGGTAGAACACCCGCACCGCCTCCTGCAACGCCACCGACACACCCAACGCGGTGATCAGCGGCGCCAATCGTGGCGCATGACGCAACGGCCGATAGGCGAAACGTTCCATCGCCACCGCCACGCCCATCGCGACAGCGGCACCGGCGATCAGCAACAGCGGCAACGCCAGGTACCACCGCTGCTGGACGAATGTGGGAAGCAGGTAGGTGAACATCGCCAACCCGCCGTAGGCACCGACCATGAAGATCTCGCCGTGGGCAAAGTTGATCAGTTGGATGATGCCGTAGACCATCGTGTAGCCGAGTGCGATCAGTCCGATCAGGGAACCGAGCACCAGTCCGTTGACGATCTGGGACAGCAGCGTGGACAGCAAACGGGTGGTCCCTCCGCGTACGCCGGGGGCGGAGCCTCGCCCCACCCCCGGCACATCGATTCACCAGTGCCGGCGCGAGCTCATCAACGCGGTTCGGTGAATGTTCCCGTCGTCACCGGCGCAAAGTTGTCCCCCTGCACGGTGTACACGGTGAGTACCTTGTTGGTGGTATCGCCGTACTGATCGAACGACACCTTGCCACTGGTGCCGTCGAGATTTGTCTGCTGGACGGCATCAACCAGGTCCTGGCGGCGGGAGCCGCCGAAATCCCCGTTCTTCACGACCTTCGCCAGCGCATTGATGATCACGTTGGCCGAGTCGTAGGTCAGCGGCCCGTAGGCGCTGTAGGAATCGGTGTAGCCCGCCGCCGCGTACGCATCGGTGAACGTCTTGGCGCTCGGCAGGCTCTCCACCGGTGCTCCGATTCCGGTAGCCAGGTCGCCCTGCCGGCCACCGAGGGTGACGTACTGCTTGTCGGCAATGCCGTCGCCGCCCATCACCGGAATCGCCAGCCCGGCATCGGCGAGCTGCTTCGACAACGGTCCGGCCACGGGGAACTCACCGCCGTAGTACACCGCATCAGGGTTCATCGGACGAATCTTGGCGATCACGCTGGAGAAGTCGGTGTCATGTTCCCCCACCCGCTCCTGGGCAACGACGTCGGCGCCGAGCTGCTTCGCCTCCTTCACGAAGTTCTCGGTGAGTCCGACACCGTAGGTCTTACCGTCGTCGATGACGGCGATCCTCTTCTTGCCCGCCTTCTGCACCAGATACTGCGCACCGAACGGCCCCTGCAACAGATCCGTGGTAGCCAGCCGGAAGTACGTGGGGAACTGACGCTTGGGCGCGGTGGCGGCCTGCGGACCCATCGTCAGCGCCGGGTCCGTGTTGCCCGACGACACCTCCACGATGTTCTGCTGTTCGAGGATCGGAGCGACGGACTGCGCCGTCGACGAGTTGTAGGTCCCCACCACAGCTGCGATGTTCGGGTCGGATGCCAGCTCGGTGGCCGCCTGCGCCGCAACCTGCGGAGTCCCCTGGTCATCGTCAGGCTGGAACACCAGCCGATACCCCGGGACCGCACACTTGTCATTGGCCTGGCGGATCGCCAGGTCAGCCGAGTTCTTCATCCCCAGACCGATCGCCGACAGACCGCCCGACAGCGGCGCGATCAAGCCGATGACCAGAGATCCCTTGGAGCTGTCGCACGATGACCCACCGGCAGCACTGCTGCTCGACTGGTTGGTGCCGCATGCCGCAAGCAGCACCACCCCGGCCAGGATCGCGGCAGCCCCCGTAAACTTCCCGCTTCGCCTCACTCCAGACTTCTCCCATTCATCTCGCGGCGCAGATCCGCGCACGACGGACAACAAAATTGATTCACTTGGGCGCGTCCCGGCCCGCGCAGGTACAGAGGCCGGCCTCGGGAGGAATATCTGCAGCCGCATCAGAGCAACGACCGGCGTCCGTCCTGACATCGGTCGATACATACAGCGCATGCTGCTTCAGTCGGAATGTCCACTATCGGAAGAACAGCGGCATTACTCGCAAAAATGTGACGTGCTATCCGTTCCAGTACTTATGTCCGAATACGGTTCCAGATGGAGTCGGTCGGTCAGCCCGCTCACGCGACCCGGGCGTTACACATGAACTCTGCTTCATCGCAAATCCGATGGCTCGATTATAATTACCGGAATCGCATGAGACTGTCAAGCCTGCGGGCCACCGCGGTCACAAAATGCATATCCGACCTGATCGTGCGCACCACTGGTTCGTCTGGTCAGACCACTGAAAACGTCGGAGCTGCCACCAAAGAAGAATCAAGTGGACCTGACCGGAGTCGGGGTCACAGAGCGTGCACAGCTGAGGGAGGTTGCTGACCAGCCGTTGTGTCGCCGCTTGTCGCGCGGATCGCCCGAACCACGGCTGATACCCCGACGGCAGCGACCGCCGCCGAGGCTGCGACGACCGCGAGCACCGACGCCCACCCCGCCACCGACCCCGCGAAGAGCCGGCCGTCAGCGCGTCGTGCCTCCGCCCGCCGGCGGCCCGCGCGTCGAGGTCGATGCCGCCGGTGTACTCGGCAACGCGGCGACCGTGAGGTCGTCGACACCGCCTGCGCCGCCGGCGGCGTTCGCGAGCCGGGTGACGGCCGTGCTGGCGTCGGTGTATGCGCCGTCGAGCTTCCCGACGAGGTCGCGCGGAGCGGGCAGGTAGCGCCAGAGGCCGTCCGTCGCGAGCACGAGCAGGCCTTCCGCGGTGGGCCGGTACGGCGTGACGGTGGGCTCGGGCCGGAAGTCGCCTGCCACCCAGCGGGTCATCGTGCCACCGTCGGTGATGGCACCGGGCCGGCTGTCGTCGGTGGTCAGCTGTCTGCCGGCGAGATTCCCGTCCGCGGGGAGGTAGTAGGCGCGGGCCGTCCCGACGTGGATGACCGTGATCGTGCCGTCGGTGCCGTAGTAGGCGCCCACGTAGGCGACGGCCCCGTGCCCGGTCGCGGGCGTGTACAGGTCGCGGAGCGCCTCCGCGCCGGCGGCGTGGGCGGCGCGCAGGGCCTGCTCGGGCGTGCGACCGAGGCCGCCGGAGCGGGTGATCTCGTCGTGGAAGGCGCGGGCGAACCGGTTGGCGGCGTGCCTCGAGTTGGGGTAGCTGAGCACGCCGTCGACGACCGCGGCGACCCGGTCGCCGTTGGGCAACGCCACGAGCGTGGCGGCGTCCTGGTTGGTGGGGTTGCCCCGGCCCCTGCGGGTGTCCGCGGCCAGGGCCCGGCCCTCGCGCACCTCGTCGCCGAACGGGTGTTCCAGCCGGTCGTGATGGGGGATGACCGGCGAGAAGCCTGGGGCCGGCAGCACGATCGGCTGGAACAGGTCCGGGTGCCGACCGCGCAGGTTCTTGGCCGCGATCCGGGCGGTCTCCATGACCTTCCAGCCGCCGGCCGTGCGGTAGAGCTTGGTCTGCCACGCGTAGTCACGGTCGATGTCGTAGCGCGCGAGCGCCAGCCGGGCCCGGCCCAGCGCACGCCCGCGCTCAGGACCGCCGGGCAGGCGGTCCAGCTGCACGCGAAAACCGTCGAGCTCCTTGGCGATCTCGCGCAGCCAGTGCTCGGCGGTCGGCGGGAGCGGGTCCGCTCCCGGGGCGTACGGCCGGGCCGCCTCCGCGGCGCGGAGCGTCCGGTCGATCTGGTGGGGATACGCGCCGACGTCGGTGAGGCGCGCGATGGCATTCTCGCGGGCCTCACCGAGCGCCGTGTGCGCCTCGACCTGGGCGCCCCGGGCCGCGTCCAGGAACGCGATCGCCTCGTCGGGCAGCCTGCCGTCCACCCGCTGGGCGACGAGCAGCTCGCTCATGCGCAGGGCCCGGTGGTACAGCCGGTCGGCGCGGTCGTTCGCCTGCAGCAGGACCAGCAGCCTGCGGCGTTCCACCGTCGGGACCACCGCATGCCGCCAGCGGGCAACGAACAGGTCGCGTGCGCCGGTGGCGAACCGGACGGGCGCGGCCGGGTGGTCGGCGGGCAGCGGCCAGGTGTAGCGGCCGGCCGGGTTGCGCAGCTGGTACGCGAGCCCGGTCAGGCGCCGCCACCCGATTCCGGCGTCGTCGACCCACCCGTCGCGCCAGTGCCGGAACGCCAGCTCGCCGTCGCGCAGGACCTCGCGCAGCACGGTGTAGGCGTCCTTCTCGGCCTGGGTGACGCCGGTGGCCCCGAGCCGCCCGGCGGTGAGCGGGGCCAGCTCCGCGCCACCGGGCAGCACCAGCGGGTCGGCACGCACCGCGTGCCGCAGACGCGGGCCGGCTGCCCGCCACACCGCGGCCAGCTTCGGGTCGGCGCGGTAGCCGCCCACCGCGTCGCCGGTCAGTGCACCCAGGTCGGCCAGCGCAGCCAGCGCGGTGTCCCAGCCGGGCCCGCCGTACTGCGCGGCGAGCTGTTCGGGAGTGACCGGACCCTTCCGGCCGGCGATCACGAGAAGCCGCTCCAGGAGGGTGGCAGGCGTCGCCCGAGGCGCAGTCCGGGCAGCGGCGGCCAGCGCGTCGGTCCAGCGCCGCTGGTTCCACCGCCGCTGGGTGTCGCTCAGCTCGACCTCGCTGCCCAGCAGCGCCGCCGAGCGCAGCAGCCGCATGCCGGCGGTCAGCTGCCGCTGCTCGGCCAGCCGTTCCGGCGTGGCACCGGACTGGCGGGCCGCGAGCGCACGCTCCTCCGTGGTGGCCGCGTCGGTGGCGCTGCGGGCGCGCTGCCCCGCGAGCTGGGCGATCGCCTCCAGCGGTTCGCTGCGGGGCCTGCTCATGCCCTCCAGCTCGAACTCCAGCGCACGCAGCGCCGCCCGCGCGCGCCGAAGGTTCGGGTGGTCCGGCTGGTCGTTGTCCAAGTAGTACTGCTTGATCTCCGCCAGCAGCGCGCGCCGCGGGCCCCCCAGGTACTCCGCACGCAGCGTGTTCCGGTCCTTGACCGCCGTGGCCAGCCGCTCCGTCCAGGTCCGGCTCGAGGCGGCGTGCCGGGGCTGCGGGCCGGCTCTCGCCCAGAGCGCCAGGCCGAGCAGCCGCTGGAACTCGACGACGTCGGCATCGGCGGTCCGGCCGGCATCACGCAGGTGCGTCGCGACCCGGGCGAGCGCGTCGGGGTCGGCGGCCAGCACGGGGACGGCCGACGTGATCGTCTCCACGTGGTGCGTCCGCCGGTGCGCGGCGGCAGCCCGCTCGCGGTCGAGCGCCTGGCGGATCTCCGGGGTGGCGGGCAGCGATTCCCACTCGTCCAACGGCCCGGGGATCTCCGCGGACATCCGCGCCCACAGCCGGTCCGCCAGCTGACCGGCGAGCTGCTCGTTCAGCGGGCCGACCAGTCCGAAGTGGCCGAGCAGCTCCTCCAGGTCGGTGCGGTAGCCCGCGACCCTGCGGTGGAGCCGGTCACCGATCCACAACCACCGGAAGGGCCGGTCCGGGGACCGCAGCGCGCGCGAGCTCCGGTAGCCGTAGTAGCCGGCGCGGTGCTCGTCGGGGTCGCGGACCAGCTTCCCGATCAGCCACACGGACCCCGCGACCGCCCCGAAGCGGACGAGAAGAGCGGTGAGCGAGTCGTTCGCCTCCACCCACGGCCTGCTCACCCAGGACAGGTTGATCGCGATGGCGGCCAGCCCGGCGAGTACCGGGTCGACCGCCTTGCGGAACAGCAGCCGCGTGTCGACCGGGGAGAAGCTCGTGTAGTCGAGCCACGCGATGAGCCAGCGGCGCTGCCGGTCCCCGCTGCCCGTGGCGCTCGACTCGGCGGCGTTCTTCTGTGCCTGCTTCGCCTTGCGCTTCGCGATCGGGGCCATGATCCGGCCGGCCCAGACGTTGACGTACTCCGCGATCACGGTCGGGGACGCGTAGACGATCACCGCCACCGCGACGGCGCTGACCAGGTCGCGCACCGCTCCCGGCGCCGCGCCGCCCGCCAGCCCGCTGATCACGAAGGCCACCGCGGCCGACAGCGCACCGGACACGACCGACTTGATCCGCTTGGTGCGGCCCAGTTCCTTCTGCTGCACCGCCGCGCCGGCTATCCCGGCCCCGATGGCCACCGCCACGGGGACCACCCACCACGGCAACGTGGCAGGGGCGAACACCCTGAGGAGCCCGAGCCCGGCCGCGATCACGTACGCCAGCCCGGCGGAGAGCGCAGCGGCCCGCCGCGGGCGGGTCTGCATGCCCGAGTCCTGGTTGGCGTACTGCCTGCGCAGCACGTAGCGGTAGATCAGCCCGGCCGCGACCAGCGGCACCAGCAGCGCCTTGAGCCCGCGCAGGCCGGGCCGCGTCAGGAACGGCCAGACGGCCGTGAAGCCCTGCTGGAGCAGCGCCCACACCGTCGGGCCCGCCATCCCGGCGGCGAGGCCGACAGCGAGCGAGATGCCGATCCGGACGCCCTGGGTGCGCAACCCGCGGGCGACCGCCTCCCACGGGGGACCGCGGGTCTGCCGCGGCGTCCACACCGCGCGGGCCGCCACGACCAGCCCGGCCGCCGCGACGACCAGCCCGAGCGGGCCCGTCACGAGGCCCGACCCGGCGATCCCCAGCTGCGCACCTCCCCAGAGCCCTGCGCCCACGCCGATGCCGAATCCGGCCACGCGGGCCACGCGCCTGCGGTTCCGCTCGGCGACCGGGACGTCCACCCCGGGCCGCGCCGTGAGCCGGAGGCGGTACCCGGACAGGCCGCGACCCCGGGCAGCCCGGTCCAGCCGGCCGCCGGCCCTGGCCGATGCCACTCCGGCGTCCGCCGCGATCCGCGCCGCCTCCGCCCGGCCTGCGACCAGTGCCTGCCCGGCCGCCCGGTGCGCGGCCACGGACCTGGCGAGCCCCGGGAACGCGGTCGCGAACGCCTCCCCCACCACGGCGACGGCCGGGCCGAACGCGACATCTGCGGCGGGCGTCCCCGCAGGCGGCACCGAACGGGCCGGGTCGAGCCTGCCGGCCCGCGCCACGAGCCGGCGTGCCGTGTGCTCGCGGAGCCCGAGGGCCTCCCCGATGCGCTGGACCAGCTGGTACTCGGACAGCCGCGCGGCCGCGGGCGCGCCCGCGGCGACGACCGACAGCCAGCCGACCCAGCCGAGCTGCTCGGGGGTCACCTGCCGTGCCGCCGCCCGCTGCTCGCGGTGCATCAGCCGCGCCGCGCTCCCCGCCGCGGCGCGCAGCCGTGCCACCGCACGGACCTGCCCGCGCAGCACACTCGCGGCCCGCCACCGGTCCAGCACCCACTGGCGGGCGGCGCTCACCGCGTCCCGAGCGGCCCGCCACCGGTCGGCCGCCCACTGCCGCGCGGTGCCCGCGGCGCCGCGGACGGTCTGCCACCGGTCCAGCAGCCACCGCTGCACGGCGCCGGCCGCGGTGCGCACCGTCGGCGGCGTGGCCGGCAGCCCCCTGACGTCCGTCGTCGACAAGCCGGTCACACGGCTCACCGGCCCGGCCCGGACGCCCGCGGTGCGGGCGGTCACGGCCGCCTCCCGGACCTGCTGGTCGCGCTGCGTGCGCGCTGCGACCACCTGTCGGGTCGCGGCACTCAGCGGCACCACCGCCTGGCCGAGCGCCGTGGACCGCAGCGCCACCGCGGCGCGGGCGGCGCCGAGCAGCGCGTCGGCCGACAGACCGGGATCGGCCAGCGTCGTCGGCAGGGTCACCGAACCGCCGAGCGCCGGGTCGGCCAGCCGCGCGCGCACCCGCTGCGGGTTGACGCCCAGCGCGGCCGCCAGCCCCTCGGCGATCTGGTCGTCGGTGCGGCCCAGGTCGTGCAGCCGCTCCGCGAGCGCCGGCACCCAGCCCAGCCGCTCGCCGAGGCCCTGCTCGTACCCGCGGACCGCCTCCCGCAGGAGGGCCTCCGCCTCCAGAGCGCGGGTCAGCGGCTCGTTCGCCTCGGCGACCTTCTCGCGCAGCTCCTTCGCGGCCCTGCGCTGACCCGGCCACCAGACCATTCCCGCGGCCAGCACGCCCGGATCGGCCACGCCGTAGCGGACGGCGGCGAGGCTTGCCAGCAGACCGCCGGTCAGCAGCACGACCGACCACGCCGCACGCTGGTTCGAGGAGAAGCGCTGCCACCACGGCGGGCCGCGGGACCTCGGCTGCGGACCGGCCTTGCGCGACCCCAGCGCCCGCGACTCGGTGACGCCGTTGGTACGCGGCGGCAGGCTCGGCCGCTGCTCCGGTCCGTCGCCGGTCGGCTTCGATGCGCCGCCACCGGGCACCGACCCGCCACCGGACGCCGCCGGACCGGACCCGCCGCCCGGGGGGTTGCCCAGGATCTGGCGGACCTGCCCGACGTTCAGGTCGGTGATCGCGGCGATCCGGGCTGCCGGCAGCCCGCCTCGAGCCGCTGCGCGCACCGCCGCTTCCAGCGTCGCACGCCGCTCCACCTGCCGATCGGCCAGCTCGCCGGTGGTCAGCCCGACCTGCGCTGTTGCGTCACGCAGCCGAGCCTCCGCCGCCGCCAGGTGGGCGCTCAGCCGTTCCTGCCGCTCCTGGAACGACCCGGTCGGCTCGCCCAGCCCGGCCACAGCCCCAGCCGGAGCCGGAGCCGCGGTGCCCAGGCCGGCGAACAACCGCACCTCCGCCGGGTCGATCCCGAGCGCACCCGCCACCACCACATCGCGCGCCGCCGCGGCCGGGGGGTCGCTGAGCATCGCGTCGGGGCCGCTGAACAGCCACCCCGCCCCGCGCCGCTGGACGTCGGCCAGCTCGGCATCCGCCGCTGCCACCCCGCCCCGCGCCGCTGCCAGCCGGGACCGAGCCGTCACGACCGGCCCGTCCAACCCGGCCATCACCGAGCGCAGCTCCCGCGCCGCCGCCCGGCGCCGACCCGCTGCGATGAGCGGCTCCCGGGCAGCAGCCGAGATGCCGGTGAGCACCGCGGTCGACGAGGCTGCCACACCTGCCGCCGCGAGCATCCGGGCGCGCGCCGGTGGCCCGCGGATCCGCAGCGTGTCCGGGGCGAGACGCCGCAGGGCGGCGCTGATCGCCGTGATCCCGAACCCGGCGGCCACCAGCGCCGCCGAGCCGGACCCACCGAGGACGGCCAGGCCCCCGCCGAGAAGGGTGAGTGCGGTCGTGCCCGCACCCCACGTGACGACGATGCGATCGCGACGCACGGTGTCCGGCCAGGCCGCGTTGCGCGGCGGCGACGTGGCCCGCCAGGCGGCATTCATCGTCGTGGGCAGCACGGCGAGCACACCGGCGCGGGTGGCGCGGTTCCACGGCAGTCCGTGGCGCTCGGCGAAGCGGGCGAGGACCCTGTCGCCCAGGTCGCCTGCCAGCCCTGCCGACATCAGCGTCACGAGGGCAGCGCGGTCCCCCGCGGCGACGAACCGCCGCAGATCCCCGGCCACCTCAGCAGGCGCCCTGCTCACCAGGCGCCTGCCCAGCCGCTGCGCCCACACGGCGTCACGCACCTGCACGGACGTGATGCCCTCGGCCCGGTACCGCTCGACCTGCGCCAGCTGCCTGCGCCCGCTGCGGCTGCTCTCGGCGATCTTCCGGTGCATGTCGCCGTAGCCCTGGGCGATACTCGCGAACTCCTGCCGCTCCGGCGACGCGCCGGTCCCGGGCCGGGCCGACTGCGCCGTCGTCCACGACGGCGCCGCACGCTGCTCCACCAGCGCGGCCCGCCGTTCGTCGAGGATGGCGCGCTGCCCGCGCATCCCGGCGAGCTCCGCCACGGCCCGCTCGGCCTCGCGCTGCCAGCTCACCTCGGGTCGTCTGCCCCGGTCGGGCGTCGCCCGCGGACCGACGGGCAGGCCGGCCTTGGCGCGGACCACGGCGGTCTTGCGCTCGAGCGCCCCGATGGCCTGGTCCAGCGCACGCTGCAGACTGTTGATCTCTGTGATCGCAGCGTCGAAGTCCTCATGGTGAGCCACGTCCCGGGCCGCGTACCAGGCCTCAGCCCGCTGTGCCGGGCTGTACCCCGCCCACTCGGCGTCGGTGATGTGCGCGGGCCGCAGCGCCTCGGCGATCGACCGGGTTCGCCCGGACACCCTGAGGTGGAGCTTGCCGTCGATGTCCTGCAACCGCCGGTCCCACACCGGGATCGGGCCACCGCCGACGGTCGGGGCGTCCGGCAGGGTCGGCGCCGGTGGCTGCCTGCCGGTCTCCGGGTGCGTCGGCGGGGTGCCCGGTCCGAGCGCAGGCACGGTCCGGGCACCGGCCGCCGCCGCGCCCGTGTGCGGCACGGCCCCGGCGACCGGCCGGGCGCCGGTTGCGCCGTCGGCCGCGACGGTCTGGCGCATCGGCGACGTGTGGGTGCCACCGACCGGCGGGCCGGTCTCCGCCGATGTGCGCGGCGCCAGGGCGGGGTTGTGGCCGCGCACCGGTCCCCAGGATCCGTCCGGCACCGACCTGGCCGCCGCGCCCGCCTCGGCGACGTGCGCCGTCAGCTGCGGCACATGTGCCGTCGACACGTGCGGGTGCGGGATCACCGAGTAGATGACCAGCGCGCCGGTCAGGCCCACCTTGACGAGGATCTCCTTCGCCCCGGCTTTCAGGTTCTGCCAGCGCGACGAGCGCACGGCGTCGGCCGGTGCCGCGGGCAGGCCGGCGCCCGCCTCGGCCGGCGCCTCGCGCGTCGACGGGCGGGGCCCGTCCGACGCGGCATCGCGGAGCAACCGGACGCCCGGCAGCCCCAGGTCGATGACGCCCCGCCCGTCCAGGCCTGCGCGCTCCTCCACGAGCCGGTGCCTCAGCCCGGTCAGCTGGGTCTCGAGTGCGTCGGCGCGCGCGCCGGCCGCGACCGACGCGCTGCGGTCGCCCATGCCGGCCTGGATCTCCGCCAGCCGGGCCTCGACCGCCGCGACGCGCTGCGCGCGGCTCGCCGCCCGCTGAGGCGTGACCTCCACGCGCTGCACGGTGACGCCCGGCGCGACCTCGACCGGGGGTCCGGCCTCGCGGTGGTGCAGGCCGGGGACGTCGGTCGCCCCCGGCAGACGCGGGTCGGTCGGCTGCCGCAGGCGGTCGAGCTCGGCCCGGAGCCGGACCTGCTCGGCGCGCAGCTGCCGGTTCGTCGCGATGTCCCGGTGAACGGCCTCGCCCTGCGCGGTGCGCGCAGCGCGCAGCTCGGACTCCACCTCGGTGATGCGCTGCTGCACCGTCTCGACGCGAGCGTTGCTCCGCTCGGGGCGCGCGACGATCTCGACCGTGACCCGCGAACCACCGGATGTCTCGACGGTGTACCTGGTCCCGGGGGGCGGCAGGTCCAGCTCGCCCGCGGCAGGGCGGGATCGTGCCGGATGCCCGTCCCGGGCCGGCACGGACGCCATCTCGTCCAGATGCGGGCGTAGCCCGCCGTTCGTACCCGGCTGCCCGGGAAGCGGGGCGTTGCCACCGGACGCCTTCAGCTGCGCGCCGCCGCCGGATCCGGCCCGCTGCGCGGGGGTGACGTCCGCGCCGGACAGGAGCGCGGGACCGCCGCCGGCGGTCCCGGCCCGTAGGGCCGGGACCGTGAGGAGGACGTCGTGGGCCTTGGCGACCCGCTTCTGGCGGATGGCGTTGGCGGCCTCATGGCCCCTGAGATACCCGAGCGGGGTCAGCCGGCCGGGCGAGGTGGGCAGGTCGGTGCCCCAGGCCTGCAACGACGCGGCCTGGCGAGCCGCCCCCAGCTCCTTCGGAGAGACGCTGCGACCGAAGGGCAGACCCAGGACATGGTGGGCGCGCGCCGTACCGAACAGACCCGGAATGCGCTCGGGCCTGGCCGCCGTGAGGCGCTGCAGCAGCGTGCCCGTGAAGACGGTGCGGCCGGTGACGCCGCCGCGCTGGATGATCCGCCCGGCGTAGGCCGAGGTCTCCAGCGCGCTGCCGACGCGGCCGAGCACGACGGCCCCACCCGCGTGGCCGGTGCCCGCTGCGAGCCGGCCGTTCTGCAGGGCGGCCGCGCCCCGTTCCGCCAGGGCGGCCGAACCAGTGAACGCCGCCCGCGAGGCCGGCGCGAGCACCCGCGCCCCCACCCCGGCCGCGGTCCGTCCCGCCCAGAAGTAGGGCCGGTACGGGGCCAGCGCCACGTTGCCCGTCACGTTGGCCAGCCGCAACGTCGCGGTGGCCACGGCGTCCAGCCCAGGCGCCGCCCGTCCGGCCGCCCTCCCCACGGAGGTCAGCGCACCGCGGAGCCCGCTGGTCGCCGTCGCCCCCGCAGCAGCCACACCAGCGCTCTTCGCGCCCATCGAGACGAGCTTGACCGCCACCCCGGCCCCGGCGGCGACCAGCGCCACGGTGCCTACGTCCTCCAGCAGCGTCGACACCGGCGTGAAGTAGTAGTCGTCCCCGATCCTCTCCCAGCTACCGCCGTCGTTCAGCCACCGGTCGTAGAAGTTGACCGCGCTCTGGGCGATCCCCCCGGTGAAGGGCCGGTTCTCCGCATACCCCGCGAGCCCGTCGCCCCACTCGTTCGCGGTGACCCAGCTCCCCACCTCGGTGCCGACGGCGTCGACCAGGCCGGGCACCGCGTGCACGACGACCGAGCCGCCGTCCCGTGCCAGGTTCTTGAAGAACCCACCGACCGACTTCTTCGTCTCGACGTCCAGGACGACGTACTTGCCGCCCATCTCCTCGACCCACGCCTCCCCACCACACGACGACCCGGAGGAGCACTGCCTGCTCTCCTCCCGGCCAGGCGCCTTCGAGTGCAGGAACAGCTCGCCGCCGTCCTCGATCTCGCCCCCCGACCGGGCGGACTTGGGGGTGGCGAAGCCGAAGCACAACCCGTTCCCCGACGAGTGGCAGTCCGACAGGGTGTCGCGGTTGGAGTCGACGTGGGTGCGGAACTCCCCCGAACAGGTCGAGTTCGAGTCGGCACAGAACCCCGACGCGACCGCCTGGCCCTGCCGCTCGTCGTCCCCACCCGAGGCGAACGCGCTCACGCTCAACGAGCAGCTACCGGTACCCGCCCGCCCGCAGCCCTTGTCCGACGCGGCGGTGTTCCTGCCCGACTCGTGATCCGCCGAGGCTTTCCCGGAGTACGAGCAGCTCACCCCGTCGCTGCCCTCACACCACGCCACCACGTCGACCGTGTGCTTGTCCGCGTCCACCTTCACGCTCGCCGCAACCGAGCAGGCACCGGAGCCGGCGGAACCGGAGTCGGAACAGCCACCCCGCGCCTCACCGCTCAGCCTGCCGTCGTCACCGGTGGCCTGCCGGTCCCCGGTGGCCGAGAAGCTGTAGCTACACGCCGCGGCGCCACCGTCCGCGCCACTGGCCTCGCAGCCCGCGCCGGCCGCCACCTGCTCCGGGACGGTCGTCGGGGGCGCCTGGAAACACCCATGCGGACTGGTGCACTTCGGGGGGTATTTCGTGTACTCCGCCTGGTACTTGGCCACCGACACCGAGGAGCAGGTCCCACTCCCGCCCGGCTGCACGCAGTCGGACCTGCCGGTCCCGGTCAGCTTCCCGTCCGGCGCCTGCGCCCACGCCTCGGTGTGGGTCTCCGAACGCGTGCAGGTGCCACCGTCCAGCCCTGCGCAGTCGGTGAACGCCTCGACCCGCCCGGTCTCGGCGTTGTAGGCCGCCGACCCCACCAGCGCGCACGTCCCGCCGGCGCCGGCACAGTCCGCCCGCGCGGTACCGGTGTGCTTCTCGTCCTTGCTCTGCTGGGCCACGTCTGCGCGGACGTGCGCGTCCTGGCTGCACTGCGGCCCGGCCGGGTAGCAGCCGGTCTGCACGTCCACCCGGGCCGGGACGACGACGGGCGTGCCGTTCTCGTCCTTGACCACGTTGCCGTTGTCGTCCAGCCTCACCTGCGCCGGGACGTAGGCGAACACCCCCGACACCGAACACACGCCCGAGCGCTTCGCGCAGTCGGAGCGACCGTCGCCCGACACCGTGCCGTCGGTCGGGCCGTTCGGCACGGCCTGCCCCGGCCCCGACACCCGACCCTCGAGGTGCGCCTGGGACGTCGTGCACGTGCCGGCGCCGCCGTCCGCGCAGTCGGAGTAGGCGTCGATCCGCCCGGTCGCCGCATCGAACCCTCCGCCGACCACCGTGGAACACCAGCCGGTCGTGCCCGCACATGCCGAGCGCGCGATACCGGTGATCGTGCCGTCGGGCGAGGTGATCTTCGCCTCCGCCCGCGCGCTCTGCGTGCAGCTGCCCCCGCCCTCGCTCTCACAGCCGGTGCCGATCACCAGCATCGGCGGGACCCGGTTGCCCTTCTCGTCCGTGGTCGCCGGCTGGTACTTCGCCACCCCGGCGATCCCGCACGAGCCGACCCCGCCGGAGCAGCGCACCTGGCCCTTGCCGGTCAGCTCCCCGTTCGGCGAGGCCGCGTCGATGTTCAGGTTCGCGTACCGGCTGCAGCTACCACCCTCGGTGCCGCAGTAGGACGACAGCTCCATCCGCCCGGTCTGCGGGTTGTAGGTCGCCCTCGCCCCGGTCGCGCAGTACCCACCCCCCGCGCGGCTGCCCGAGCAGCTCGCCCTAGCGTCACCGCTGATCCCCTCGCCC
>NZ_JAAXKY010000162.1 GCF_012911925.1 Pseudonocardia xinjiangensis
GCCCGCCCGGGCCCGTACCGACGACGACGAGACGCAGATGTGGCAGCTGCTGCGGCGCGGCACGCTCACCCACATGTCGACCGACCACGCGCCCTCCACCCTGGAGCAGAAGCGGGCAGGCGACATCTGGAACGTC
The DNA here is from genome assembly GCF_012911925.1 of Pseudonocardia xinjiangensis. Lineage (GTDB taxonomy): Bacteria > Actinomycetota > Actinomycetes > Mycobacteriales > Pseudonocardiaceae > Pseudonocardia > Pseudonocardia xinjiangensis. The sequence goes on from NZ_JAAXKY010000162.1 coordinate 137, forward strand.
CACTTCGGGCTCCCCGGCCTGGACAGCACGATGTCGCTGCTGCTGGACGCGGTGGCACGCGGGCATCTGTCCTACGAGGACGTCGTCAGGGTGTACGCGGAGAGCCCGGCCCGCACCTACGGGCTGTGGCCGCGCAAGGGCCGGATCGCGCCGGGCGCGGACGCGGATCTCGTGCTGGTCGACCCCTCGGGTGAGCGCACGCTGCGCAACCAGGACGTACTGTCCAAGGCCGGCTGGACTCCCTTCGACGGGCGCCGGGTGCGCGGCCTCGCCGTGCGGACCTACCTGCGCGGGAACCTGATCGCCGAGGAGGGCAAGCCGGTGGGCGCCCGCGGCGGCCGGTTCGTGCCCGGCCGCGGTGCCACCGCCAGCTAGTGGGTGAAGCTGCGAGCGTGGGACCGGACGATCAGCCAGACTGGCGAAGGTGAATGCCGTGACTTCTGCACCGCCTGAGCAGGTAGTTCTCCTCGACGAGGACGGACGCCCGATCGGAGTGGCCGACAAGGCCACCGTCCACAGCGCCAGCACCCCGTTGCACCTCGCCTTCTCCTGCTACGGCTTCGACGCGTCGGGCCGTCTGCTCGTCACGCGCCGGGCCCGGGACAAGCGCACGTTCCCCGGCGTCCGCACCAACACCTGCTGCGGCCACCCGGCCCCGGGCGAGGCGCCCGAGGACGCCGTGCGGCGACGGCTGGCCGACGAGCTCGGGATGGGTGCCGAAGACCTCCGGCTGGTCCTGCCCGACTTCGCCTACCGGGCCTCGTCCGGCGGGGTCGAGGAGAACGAGCTGTGCCCGGTGTTCGTGTGCACGCTGGTGGGGGAGCCGCGCCCGCAGCCCGCTGAGGTGGACTCCTGGGAGTGGTGCAGCTGGGAGTCGTTCGTCTCCGACGCGCGCGCCGCCGGCTCCGACGTGTCCCCGTGGGCCCGGCTGCAGGCGCCACTGCTCGACGGGTGCCGCGACACCTGGATGCCCCAGCCGGCCTGACCCGCTCCTGTGCAAAGCTTTGGTCCCAACCGTCCCTGAGCCCGATGGTCGCCGGGGGGCAGCGATGCACGAGATCACCATCTTCAGCGGTTCCGCCCACCGGGAGCTCGCCGCGGCGATCTGCCACCACCTCGACGTGCCGCTCGCCCCGTCGCGGGTCACGCGGTTCGCCAACGACTGCCTCGAAGTACAGCTGCTCGCCAACTGCCGCGAGCGTGATGTGTTCGTCGTGCAGCCGCTCGTGCCGCCCGTTCAGGAGAACCTCGTCGAGCTCCTGCTGATGCTCGACGCCGCGCGCGGGGCGTCGGCGGCCCGGATCACCGTGGTCATGCCGCACTACGCCTACGCCCGCTCGGACAAGAAGAACGCCCCGCGGATCTCGATCGCCGGGCGGCTGGTGGCCGACCTGCTGCAGACCGCAGGCGCCGACCGGGTCCTGACGATGACGCTGCACTCGCCGCAGGTCCACGGGTTCTTCGGGGTGCCGGTCGACCACCTGCACGCCCTGCACGAGCTCGCGGGTCACTTCCGGGGCAGCGATCTGGGCAACTCCGTCGTCGTCTCCCCGGACCTGGGCAACGCGAAGGAGGCGTCGCGGTTCGCCCGGCTGCTCGGCCTGCCGGTGGCGGCCGCCGCGAAGGAACGGCTGGCCGACGACAAGGTGGTGATCAGCTCGATCATCGGCGACGTCGCAGGGAAGGACGTCGTGGTGCTCGACGACGAGATCGCCCGCGGCAGCACCATCCTGGAGCTGCTCGACCGGCTCGCCGAGCACCACGTGGCATCGGTGCGCGTGGCCTGCACCCACGGCCTGTTCACCGACGGCGCGCTGGCCCGGATCGGGGAGCGCGAGGACGTCGCGGAGATCGTCTGCACGAACACCGTGCCGGTGCCGGGGGCGGAGCGGGCCGCCAAGCTGACGGTGCTCTCGATCGCGCCCGCGCTGGCCGAGGCGGTGCGGCGGATCCACAACGGCGAGTCGGTCAGCGTGCTGTTCGAGGAGCACTACAACTAGCGCGCCGTGCTGGTCGCCGACGCGCTCGCGGCGGGGCGGAGCTGGGTGCTCGCTCACGGGCCCACGACTCCCGGCTTCCGTGGCGCGTTCTTCAGCGGCTCGGTCGCGGTCCGGCCCGCGACGGCCGAGCACCCGCCGTGGTCCGATGTGGACGTGATGGTCGTGCTGGCGGTTGAGCCGGTGCCACCGAAGCCCGGGAAGATCCGCCATCGGGGTGCCCTGCTCGACGTCACCTACCTGCCCTGGAGCCTCGTGGCCGACGTCGGCACGGTCGCCACCTCCTACCACCTCGCGCACTGCTTCGCGCGCGACCAGGTGATCCTCGATCCGACCGGGCACCTGCGGCTGCTGCACGCGACGATCGCGCCGTCCTTCGCCGATCCCGCCGCGGTGCGGCTGCGGTGCGAGAACATCATCACGACGCTCGAGTCCCGGCTCGCCGCGCTCGACCCGTCGCGAACCTGGCACGAGCAGGTGGCGGCGTGGATGTTCCCCGCCGGCCTGCCGGCGCACGTGGTGCTGGTGGCCGCGTGCCGCAACCCGACGGTCCGCCTGCGCTACCTGGCCGCGCGGGAGGTGCTGGGCGCCTGCGACCTGGACGCGCTGTACGAGAGTCTGCTGGCGGTCCTCGGCTGCGCCGCGTGCCGTCCCGAGACCGTGCGGCGCCACCTCGACCGGCTGGCCACGGTGTTCGACGAGGCCGCGGCCGTCGCCCGCACCCCGTTCTTCTTCACCGGCGACATCACCGCCGCCGCGCGGCCGATCGCCATCGACGGGAGCAGGCGCCTCGTGGACGGCGGCGACCACCGGGAGGCCGTCTTCTGGATCATCGCGACGTTCGCTCGCTGCCTGCAGATCCTCACCGCCGACGCCCCGGTGAGCGTGCGGCGCAGCGGCGCGGCCGCGTTCCGGGCGGCCGTCGAGGACCTGCTGGGCCTGCGCGGACCCGATGATCTGCGGGCCCGGGCGGACGCCGTGCTCGCTCTGCTGCCCGAACTGCGCCGGGCCGCGGCGACGATCACTGCCTCAGGGAGGGAACCGGACAGCCGACCCAGGTACTCCTCCCCGTAGACGACGTTCGCGAGGAGGACAGAGTGGGACGCGACGACGAGGGGTTCCGGTCCTTCGCCGCCGCGCGGTACGGGCCGCTCGTGCGGGCCGCCGTGCTGCTGGGCTGCAGCCGCCCCGACGCCGAGGACGCCGCGCAGGACGCGTTGAGCCGCTGCTTCGCGGCGTGGTCGCGGGTGCGTGCCGCCGACGACCCGGAGGCCTACGCCTACCGCGTGCTGGTCAACGGCGTCGCCAGGGGCAGGCGCAGGCGCTGGCGGGGCGAGGTGCCGCACGCCGAGCTTCCCGAGCCGGCCCGCCGGCCCGATCCCGAGCCCGACATCCTGCTGCGCACCGCCGTCGGCGCGGCACTGGGTCGGCTGAGCCGCGAGCACCGGCAGGTCGTGGTTCTGCGCTTCTTCGCCGATCTCGGGGAACGCCGCACCGCGGACGTCCTCGGTGTCCCGCCCGGCACCGTGAAGAGCCGTACCGCCAGGGCGATCGCGCTGCTCGCCGCCGACCCCGCCCTCGCCGACCTCCTGCCCACCGCCGAGAAGGAGCCGGGATGACCGAGGACGACATCGCCACGCTGCTCCGGCGCGCCGCGTCCGGGCTCGACGTGCAGGACGCGCCCGTGGACGAGATCGTGCAGGCCGGTCGCCGCCGGGCCCGTGCCCGGCTCGCAGCGCAGGTGACCGGCACCGTTGCCGCCGTTGCGGCGGTCGCCGTGCTCGTACCGGTCGGGTTCGGCGCGCGGCGTGCGGAACCGGCGGCCCCGCCGGCGTGTGTCGCGACCGTGGCACCCGCGGTGCTGCCCGAGTGGGCCCGCACCGGCTTCAGCGAACCCGAGCCGGCGGCGCCGTTCGTGCTCGGCGACAGCGGCCGGATCCTCGCGGTCCTGTTCGGCGCCCCGTACAGCGCCCCGCCCGCGCCCGACCGGGCCAACAAGATCCTCTGGGTGGCCCGGGACCCGGCGCCGCCAGGCCCGTTGCGGATCCTCGCCCACCGCGGCGCCGAGCCTCCGGTGGTGCGGGAGGTGCCCGGTGGGCCCGGCCCGTCCACGCTCGACCTGCCCGCGCCCGGCTGTTGGACCCTCGACCTGCAGTGGGCCGACCGCACCGACACCCTCCGGCTGGACTACAGGCCCGGCTGATGCGCGAGGATCCGGACATGCGTAGCGAAGCGCCCGACATGGGGGGCGAAGTGCCCGGCATGCGTAGCGAGGTGCCCGGCATGGGAAGTGCCTGACATGCGTAGCGAAGTGCCTGACGTGCGTAGCAACGTGATTGCCGTGGCTGTCGACTGCCTCGATGCCGAGCGGTGCGCCGAGTTCTGGTGCGCGGCACTCGGCGCCGAGGTGCGCGGCCGGTGGCGGGACGCCCACGGGGTGGAGTACGTCGAGATCGGCACGGGCGACGGGCGGCCGATCCTGGTCTTCCAGCCCGTCGCCGAGGCCAAGGCCGGGAAGAACCGGTTGCACCTCGACCTCGCCCCCGCGACCGGGTCGCAGGAGGACGAGGTCGAGCGGCTGGTGCGGCTGGGCGCCACGCGCATCGCGGACGAGGCCGAGCACCCGTGGGTGGTGCTCGCCGACCCCGAGGGCAACGAGTTCTGCGTGCTGCCCCCACGCTCCGGCTGAGCCCCGGGCTCGCGCGCACTGCGCCCCTCAGAGCCAGGGGGGCAGCGTGGGCAACCCGGAGGAAGACCGGAGGCCCGTGCCGCCGGGCCGGCCGGTGAGCCATGCGAGCAGCGCCGCTGCCTCCCCGCTGACACGCACGGGGCCGGACGCCTCGCCCACTCGCCACGCGCGGTCGCGGTCGATGGCGACCAGCTCCAGCTGTGGGGCACCGTCCCGGCTGCCGAACGCGCCCGTGACGTCGTCGAGCAGTGCCTCCACCACTTCCCCGGGCAGCTCGGCGACCCGGGCGCCGGTGTCGAGGTCGACCGCATGCAGCCAGACCTCCCGCACTCGCATCCACAGCACCTCGGCGGCCGGGATCCGGCGCCCCAGCGCGCTGCGGACCTCGGCCTGCCAGGCCTCGTCCGGGAGCCCGGCGATCGCCGCGTCCAGCTGCGTGGCGGTGCGGGCGACGTCCGCGCGCAGCTCGGCGTCCGGTGCCCCGGCACCCGTCTCGATCTCCGCCGCGCGCTGGGCGCGGTCGGCGTACATCGGGGTCTCGACGCCGGTGGCGGCCCAGGCCAGCAGCCGGCGCAGGGCGTCGGCGTTGCGGGCGACGTGCGCCGTGACGTGCGCCCGGCTCCAGCCCGGCAGGCCCGACGGAGCGCGGAACCCGCCGTCCGGTACCCGTTCCAGCGCCGTCGCGAAGAACGCCGTGCCCGTGCCCAGCCAGCGACCGGTGGTCCGCACGTCGTGCCGGATCGGTCGGTTGAGGGTGCTCACGCCGTCGCGCCCTCGATGCGGCAGGTGTTGCGGCACTCGCCGACCCCCTCGACCCGGGTGACGACCTCGGAGCCTGCCCCGAGGTAGCGCGGTGGCTTGCGGGCGTGGCCGACGCCACCGGGGGTGCCGGTGGCGATCAGATCACCGGGTGCCAGCGTGATGATCGACGACACGTAGGCGACCAGCGCGGCGGCGTCGAACACGAGGTCACCGGTGTCGGCCTTCTGCACCAGCTCGCCGTCGACGGTGCAGCTGAGCTCGCCGGGCGCCGAGCCGTCCTCGGTGGTGACCAGCCACGGCCCGACCGGCGTGCTCGCCTCGAAGGTCTTGCCCTGCAGCCATTGCAGCGTGCGGTACTGGAAGTCCCGTGCGGTGATGTCGTTGACCACGGTGTACCCGGCGACGGCCGCCGCGGCCTGCTCCCGGGTGGCGTGGCGCACCTCGGCCCCGACCACGACCCCGAGCTCGGCCTCCCAGTCGACCTGCTCCGACCCGGCCGGCAGCGTGATCGGGTCGTACGCGCCGATCAGCGACCGCGCGTACTTGGCGAACAGGGTGGGGACGTCGGGGAGCTCGCGGCCCATCTCCAGGATGTGCGCGCGGTAGTTCAGCCCGACGCACACGATCTTCTCGGGGAACGGCACGACGGGCGCGTAGTCCAGCGTGGCCAGGTCGTGGCGGGCGCCGTCGGCAGCGGCCGCCTCGGCGCGCCAGTCCGGCCGGCGCAGGAGAGCGCCCAGGTCCGGATGGCCGAGGTCGACCGCGTCCTCGTCCTCGACGCGGACGGCGCGGGTGCCCTCGGGGGTGCGGATGGTGGCGAGTCTCATGCGTGCTCCTGCTCGTCTGCCTGCGTGTTGTCGACGGCGGTGCGGGCGAGGCCGAGCGCCTCGAAGACCGGGTCGTCGCCGAACCGGAACGCGTCGAGGCCCTCGTCGGTCGTGATCGTCACCGGGGCCCAGGACGGCACCGCGAACAGGTCGCCCGTCGCGACCTCGTACCGCTGCGTGCCGACCGTCACCACTCCGGAGCCGGAGAACACCTGCCACACCGCCGAACCGGCCACGCGCCTGGTGGCCGACCGGGCACCCGCAGCGAGCCGGTGCATCTCGCAGCGGATCGTCGAGAGGGCGTCGCCGCCGGTGGCGGGGTTGCTGAACCGGACGGCGGCGTGCCCGGGGGAGACCACACCGGGGTGCCCCTCCCGCTCCAGCTCGAGCTGGGCCGCGAGCGCGGCGTCGGTGTGCTCCCAGCGGTAGGCCATGAGCGGTGACGCCGGCGCGGGCGGCGCCCCGATCGGCCGCAGCCCGGGATGACCCCACAGCCGTTCGTTGCGCGACGCCGCAGGTGTGGCGCGGGTGCCGAGCTCGTCCGGGCCGAACTCGAAGAACCCGGCGTCGAGCTGGCGGACCAGCGGGATGTCCAGGCCGTCGACCCAGGCCATCGGGTGGTCGGTGGTGTTGTGGTGTTCGTGGAAGTGCATGCCCGGCGTGAGCAGCAGGTCGCCGCGGCGCATCGCGACCGGGTCACCCGCCACGTTCGTCCACACGCCCTCACCCTCGACGACGAAGCGGAACGCCGTCTGCGCGTGCCGGTGCGCGGGTGCCTCCTCGCGCGGGCCGAGGTACTGGATCGCCGCCCAGAGCGTGGGCGTGGCGTACGCGGTGCCCGGGAGCCCGGGGTTGGCCAGCGCGATCGCCCGCCGCTCGCCACCGCGCCCCACCGGGACCAGCTCGCCGCTGCGGGCGGCCAGCGGGTAGAGGGTGGACCAGCGCCAGAGCATCGGGACGGCGGCGGGTTGCGGGGTCTCCGGCATGAGCCCGGCCCGCTGGGTCCACAGCGGCGCCATGTCGGCCGCGGCGAAGTCGGCGTAGAGCTGCTCGAGCGCCGCCGCCTCCTCGACGGTGGGTTCGGCGACGGCGTGCGCGTCGGTGCTCGTCATCGAGGTGCTCCTTCCGGATCATGGTGTCTCTCCCGACGCTAGGAACCGCCGCGGGCCTCGTCCCGTCCTGCGCTCGAGATTCGGTCCTGCAGAATCTCGGGGATGCCGCCCGGCCCGAGCTCCGCCGACCGGGTGCTGGAGCTGCTCGCGCTCCTGCACGCTCGCGGCCGGCTCCGGGTGCGCGACGCGGCACTCGCGCTCGACGTCGCCCCGTCCACCGCGCACCGGCTGCTCACCACGCTGGTGCGGCACGGCTTCGCCCGCCGGGACGTGCGGCACGAGTACTTCCCCGGCGCGCCGGCCACCCCGGCAGGCGGCGAACCGGCGGACGTGGCGGTCGTCGCGCGCCCGCACCTGGAGGCGCTCGCCGCCGAGGTCGGCGAGACCGTGCACCTGATGGTGCTGGAAGGGGCGAGCGCGCGGTTCGTCGCGGTGGTGGAGGGCGGCCCTGCCCGGCGCGTCGCCCCGCGGGTCGGGCTCCTGATGCCCGCCCATCTGACGTCCGGCGGGAAGGCGCTGCTCGCCGAGCTCACCGCCGAGGAGCTTCGGGAGCTGTATCCGCGCGGTCTGCCGCTCACGCCGGACGCGGCCGGTCCGGCAGCGGGCGTGCTGCGCCGCGAGCTCGCCGCCATCCGCAGGCGGGGCTACGCCCGCAACGTCGAGGAGACCGAGCGCGGGGTCAGCGCGGTGGGCGCCTGCGTGCGCGAGGGGCGCCATCGTGCTGTCGCCGCGATCGTGATCGCCGCACCCAGCTCACGGGCACGGGGCCGTTCCCTCGACCGGCTCAGCGGACCCCTCCTGGTCACAGCGGCGGCCGTCACCGCGCAGCTCGCGACCCGTGGGCGCCGTCATGCCGCCGGATCCGGGACGAAGGGGTTCCGCAGCACGGAATAGGACGATCTCTCCTTCCTTTCCGAGGAACCAGCTCGTAGCGTTTTGCTCACGTTCGGCGGGTTGCCGACGTCGCTGACCCGCGTGCGGGAGGGGGAGCAGATGGACCACCACCGGACCGGCCGATGAGCACCCGGCTCGAACCGACGGTGCCGCCGGCACTGCGTGAGGCGCTGGACCGGGACGACGACGTGGGCTTCACGGTGGAGCTGCTGACCGTCACCGAGGAGGCGTTCCCCCACCAGGCGCTGCTGAGCGTCGGCGAGATCGTCGTGCTGGACGACGAGCACGTCCGCCTGGCCACGTGGCCGGCGAGCACCACCACCCGCAACATGGCGAGGACCGGACGGTGCGCACTCACCGCCGTGGTCGACGGCGTGGCCTACACGGTGCTGCTCGCCCTCGTGCCGCACGGCGAGCTCACGTCCTCGACGTCGCCGCTGACCGTGGTCGACGGGCGCGTCGTGGAGTCCCGGGCCGACACCGCGCCGTACGCGGTGCTCGAGTCCGGCATCCGTTTCCGCCTCACCGACCCGGACGCCGTCCTGGACCGCTGGGCCACCACGCGGCGCCTCCTGCGCGAGCTCGGCCCGTCCGCCTGGTCCACCCGAACGACAGGAACCCGATCCCCGTCATGACCCCCACGCACCGCGGTCGCCCCGAGATCGTCATCGTCGGCGCCGGAGTAGCCGGCCTCGTCCTGGCTCTGGAGCTGCACGACGCCGGCATCCCGTGCCGCGTCTACGAGGCGGTGCCCGAGATCCGGGCGCTCGGGGTGGGGATCAACGTCCTCCCGCACGCCGCGGCCGTCCTCGGGCAGCTCGGGCTCGAGGCCGACCTCACGGCGTCCGCCGTGCTGACGCAGGAGTCGGTGTTCTTCACCCGGTTCGGCCAGCTCGCCCACCGCGAGCCCGCCGGCCGCCTCGCCGGCTACCCCGACCCGCAGTACTCGATCCACCGGGGCGACCTGCAGGCCGTGCTCCTGTCGGCCGTGCGCGACCGGCTCGGCGCCGACGCCGTCGTCACGGGCCACACCTGCACCGGGGTCCGGGACGCCGACGGCGTCGCCGTAGCCGAGTTCCGGACCGCGGACGGTGCCGTCGTCCGCGTCCGGGGCGACGCGGTGATCGCCTGCGACGGGGTCAACTCGGCGATCCGCAAGCAGCTGCACCCCGAGGAGGGCCCGCCGCGCTACTCGGGGGTGACCATGTGGCGTGGGGTCGCCGTGTGGGAGCCGTTCCTGTCCGGCGGAAGCATGGTGCGCATCGGCTGGCTCGACCGGGGCAAGCTCGTGGTCTACCCGATCCGGGACGACGTCGACGGTCACGGGCGGCAGCTGGTCAACTGGGTGGCCGAGCGCCAGACCCCGCAGCGCAGCGAGCGCGACTGGATCCGCCGGGGCGAGCTCGCGGACTTCGCCGACGCGTACTCCGACTGGCACTTCGACTGGCTGGACGTACCCGCGCTGCTGGAGGCGTCCGAGAGCGTCCTGGAGTACCCGATGGTCGACCAGGAGCCGCTGTCCTGGTGGACGGCCGGGCGCGTCACCCTGCTCGGCGACGCGGCACACCCCATGGTGCCGCGCGGTTCGAACGGTGCGGGGCAGGCCGTGCTCGACGCGAGGGCGCTGCGGCGGGTCCTCGTCGCGGAGCCGGACGTGCCCACCGCGTTGCAGGCCTACGAGAGCGAGCGCAGGCCGGCCACGGCGCTGGTGGTGCGCACCAACCGCACCAACCCGCCGGACGCGATCCTCCGCGAGGTGAGCAGGCGCAGCGGTGACCGGCCCTTCGCGCGCATCGAGGACGTGATCAGCACCGAGGAGCTCGCCGCCATCTCCGACGGCTACAAGAACGTGGCGGGCTACGCCCTGCCCAGCTCCTGAGGCGCCGTCGTACGAGCGCCGACCGCCTGCTGACACTCGACGGGACCGATCTCGGCCGGCCCGTTGACCCGGCTGTATTCAGCACTGTATTCAAGAAGGGACCCGCGTAGCCGCCGAGGAACGAGGCACCGATGCCGATCATCACGAGCCCCACGGCGAGCCTCGCGGAGCGCGCGGTCCTCGCGATCCGCGAGCTGATCCACGACGGCCGGCTGCTGCCCGGTCAGCCCATCCGCCAGGTGGCGCTCGCGGAGCAGCTCGGCATGAGCCGCGTGCCGCTGCGGGAGGCGCTGAAGAACCTGCAGGCCGACGGCCTGGTGACGTCGTCGTCGACGGGCGGCTTCGAGGTCACCCGCCTGTCGGCCGACGAGCTGGCGCAGTTCTACCTCATGCGCAGGCTGCTGGAGTCCGAGCTCCTACGCCGCGTCGGCGCGGTGACCGACGCCGAACTGGCGCACCTCGCCGACCTGAACGCGCGGATGGCGGAGCTGGTCGACGAGCCCTCGCCGGAGCTGCGCCCGCTCAACCGCGAGTTCCACTTCCGGATCTTCGGGCTCGCCGGCGGGCTGGGGCACGTGGTCGCCGAGGTGTCCCGGCTGTGGGACCGCACAATCCCGTACCGCACGGTCTACAGCTCCGAACGCGCGGCGCGGGTCCGCATCGTCGAGGAGCACGACGCGCTCATCGGTGCGCTGCGCGACCGCGACGCCGAGCGGCTGGTCGAGGTGATGGACATCCACCGCACCGCCAGCGAGCGCGAGGTGATCCAGGTGCTCACCCGGCCGGGTCTCCCGCTCGGCTGACGACATCCACGTCATCACCCCGCTCTCGACGAGGAGGGACGCACGATGACTTCCGGGACCCCTGCCGGGGACCTGCCCACTGCACTGACCGGGCGTCCGGGCCGCCGATCCCGGCGCCCGGGCTACATCGTCTTCGTCGTCGCCGTCAGCTTCCTGGCCTGGGCGCTGGTCTCGATGGACCAGACCATGCTCGGCGTCGCGGTGCCGTCGCTGTCCGACGCGCTCGGGGTCTCCCTGTCCACGATGGAGTACCTGGTCGGGATCTTCGCGTTCGTGACGTTCGCGGCCCCGGTGCTCGCCGGCCGGTTCATCGACCGGCTGGGCCGGCGCTGGAGCTTCCAGGTGTCGCTGCTGGGTACCGGCATCTTCGGCGGCCTGACCGCCGCGGTCGGCGGGGCCTGGCAGTTCGTCGTGGTCCGGTTGGTCGCGGCGACGTCGTACGGCCTCACGGAGCCGGTGGTCAACACGATGGTCGCCGAGGAGGCACCGGCCCATCGCCGCGGTCTGATCATGGGGTTCGTGCAGGCCGGCTACCCGCTCGGCGCCGCGATCGCCGGCACGCTCGCCGCGGTGCTCCTGCCGACGTCGGGCTGGCGGCCGCTGTTCCTCATCGCCTTCGCGCCGGTGATCGTCGTGCTGATCTCGGCCCGGTTCCTGCGGGAGTCCCGCAGCTTCACGGCGGTGCGGGCCGAGACCGAGCGGCGCCATCTCGAGTACCGCCCGGGGTGGCGCAGCCTGTTCACCCCGCAGCTGCGCAGGCAGACCATCGTCACCAGCCTGTTCGGGTTCTGCATCAACGGCGGCATCGGCCTGATCATCGGCGTGGTCACCACCTACCTGGTGCACGTCGACGGGATCTCCATCGGGGACGCCGCGTTCCTGTTCGGGCTGAGCAACTGGGTCGCGCTGGCCAGCCAGGTGTTCGTCGGGTTCCTCGCCGACCACCTGCCGGCCAAGTGGCTCATGACGGGCTACTCGGTGCTCGCGGCAGCCGCACTGGCCCTGCTCGTCGTGCCGCACCTGACCTACTCGCTGGCGCTGGTCAGCCTCGTCGCGTTCGGGTTCTTCGGCAACGGCACCTTCGGCTGCTACACCCGCTACACCGCCGAGTCCTTCCCCGCCGAGTTGCGGGGCACCGGCACCTCGTTCTCGCTCGGCTTCTCGTTCCTCACCCTGTCGTTCATGCCGATCATCGGCGGCGCGCTGATCGAGTCGAGCGTGCCCGCCGTGATCCCGGCGATCTCCGCGGTCCTGGTGCTGTCCGGCGCCGTCGTCATGGCCTGCGGGCGCAACCTGCCGCCCGGCCGTGAGCTCGACCAGCTCACGCCGTCGCGGCTGCTGGCCCCCGAATGATCAGTACCGAGTGATCGGTACCGAACGAGAGGAGGGGTGTCGCGTGGCGGACCTCGAGTACACCGTGGCCGACGGCATCGGCACGATCCTGCTGAACCGGCCCCACCGCAAGAACGCCTTCACCCTGGACATGATCGACGTCTGGGCGCAGGCGCTGCGCGACGCACGCACCGACCCGGACGTGCGGGTCGTGGTGCTGACCGGCGCGGGTGACGCGTTCTGCTCCGGCGTGGACCTCGACCGCCGCGACGCCGCCGGGCCGCCGACGCCGCTGCAGCGCAAGGAGCACCTCACCGAGCGGATCCACCGGATCGCCTATGCCATGGAGGACCTGGACAAGCCGGTGATCGCCGGGATCAACGGCGTGGCCGTCGGCGCGGGCATGGACATGGCCCTCATGTGCGACATGCGGATCATGGCCCGCTCGGCCCGGTTGTCGGAGGGCTACGTCCGGGTGGGGCTCGTCCCGGGTGACGGCGGCTGCTACTACCTGCCGCGACTGGTCGGCACGGCGAAGGCCCTGGAGCTGCTGCTCACCGGCGACTTCATCGACGCCGAGGAGGCCGGCCGGCTGGGGATCGCCAACCACGTCGTCGACGACGCGGACTTCGTCGGCGCCGTCACGACGCTGGCCCGCAAGATCGCCGACGGCCCGCCGGTGGCGATCCGCACGATCAAGCGTGCGGTCTACCAGTCGGCTCGCAGCGACCTGCGCACCGCTCTCGACCTCATCTCCTCGCACATGGCGGTGGTCACCTCCACCGACGACTCGGCCGAGGCACTGGCTGCCTTCCGCGAGAAGCGCCCCGGCCGGTTCGTCGGGCACTGACCAACAGCGGGCCCTGCGAGGGCCCGGACAGGAGGTACGCATGACGTTCGCGGGATTCGACCTGCCCGATGACCTGCGGTTGCTCCGGGACACGGTCGCGGAGTTCGTGCGGGAGGAGATCGTGCCCGTCGAGGCGGGACTGCCCGGCGACGCCCGCGGCCTGCCGGTCGGCGAGCTCAGGGCGCTGCAGAAGAAGGCACGCGATGCCGGGTTCTGGTGCCTGGAGGCGCCGGAGGAGTACGGCGGCGGTGGTCTCGGGGTGTTCGAGGGAGTGGTGCTGGCCGAGCAGATGGCCAAGCACCGCTACAGCTTCCCGCGGCCGGGAGCGGGCGTCTTCGGCTCCGAGCCGCCCGTCGTGCTCTACAAGGGCAGCCCGCGCCAGATCGAGGAGTACGTGCGCCCGACGATCGAGAACGCCTGGACGGCGTTCAGTGCGATCAGCGAGCCAACCGGCGGCTCCGACCCGGCCAGGGCGATCCGCAGCACCGCCACCCGCGACGGCGACGGCTACCGGATCAACGGGCACAAGATGTGGACCAGCGGCGCGGACACCGCGCGGTACGGCATCGTCTACGCCCGCACCGACCGCGCCGCGGGACGGAGCGGGATCAGCGCGTTCATCGTCGACTCCGGCACACCCGGCATGACGATCACCCCGGTGCCGGTGCTGCGCGACCACTGGACCACCGAGGTCGTGTTCACCGACGTCGTGGTGCCTGCCGGGAACCTGGTCGGCGAGGAAGGCCAGGGCTTCGGGCTGGCGCAGGAGTGGCTGGTCCGGGGCCGGCTGCGCTACGCAGCGCAGGCCGTCGGCGTCGCCGAGGAGGCGGTGCGCATCGCGCTCGACTGGGCGAAGACCCGGGAGACGTTCGGTGCGCTGCTCGCCACCCGGCAGGCCGTCCAGTTCCCGCTGGCCGACGCGCGGATGCAGATCGCCGCGGCGCGGCACCTGACGTGGGAGGCCGCCTGGGAGGCCGACCAGGGCAAGGACGCGCGCACCAAGGCGTCGATCGCGAAGGTCTACGCGACGGAGGCCGGCTACGCCGTGGTCGACGCGATGATGCAGATCCTCGGGGGCATGGGGATGACCAGGGAGATGCCGCTCGAGCACTGGTTCCGCGGGCTGCGGGTGGCCCGGGTGGTGGAGGGCCCGAGCGAGATCCACCGCTTCCTGGTGGCCCGGGACATGCTGGGCGGCGCGGCGCTCGGGCGGGCGTCGTGACGACGAGGGCGGGCGGCCCGGCGGGACCGACGAGCCCGGTCGCCCGAGGCCCGCTCGACATCGAGCGGCTGCTGCGTCCGGCATCCGTCGCGATCATCGGTGCATCGGCCGACGAGGCGGTCATCAGCGGCATCCCGCAGCGTGTGCTCGCCCAGCACGGCTACTTCGGCGCGGTCTATCCGGTGAACCCGCGCTACACCGAGATCGACGGGGTGACGTGCTACCCGGACATCACGACCGTGCCCGGCCCGGTGGACGTCGTGCTCGTCGTGGTGAACGCGAGCCGGGTGGTGGACGTGCTGGAGGCCTGCGGCCAGTCCGGGGTGCGGTTCGCCGTGGTCATCAGCTCGGGGTTCGCCGAGCAGTCCGACGGCGCCGAGCGGCAGCGGGAGCTCGCCGAGGTCTGCGCGCGCCATCCCGGGATGCGGGTGCTCGGACCCAACGCCGAGGGCCTGATCAACGTCGTCGACGACGTGCCGCTCGGGTTCAGCCCCACCACCGACTACCGGCGCGGGCTGGTCCGGCTGCACCGCGGCGACGTCGCGGTGGTGTCGCAGAGCGGCGGGCTGGGGTTCGCGCTGTTCAACGACGGGCTCAGCCGCGGGCTCGGGTTCAGCCACGTGATCAGCACGGGCAACGAGATCGACGTGGACCTGACGGACCTCGCCGAGGCACTGCTCGCCGACCCGGCGACCCGGGTGCTGCTGTTGTTCGTGGAGGGGGTGGCCGACCCGGCGCGGCTCGGGGCGCTGGGCGCGCGGGCCGGGGCGGCGGGGAAGACGGTGGTGGTCGCGAAGGTCGGGAACCTGTT
>NZ_JAAXKY010000163.1 GCF_012911925.1 Pseudonocardia xinjiangensis
GGGCGCAACCGCCTGCAACTGCCGGGCCGGCCAGGTGGGGACGGCCGTGGTCATCCGACCCGGGGCCGACGCCCGCTGCACCCTCACCACGGGGACGGCGTCGGCGCCCGGCGGCGACTCGGGCGGCAGTGGCTCCGACGGTCGGGACGCGACCGGCAGGGGCGGCATCGGCACGTCGAGGGGTTGCGGCTGCCCGATCCGGCTGGTGAGCAAGCCGTGGACCACGCCGCCCGGTGCGTCCGCACTGACGTTGTGCACCAGTTCCGCGCTGGACATCCGAGGATCCGCGAAGGTCGCCGGCGACCTCCGGGTGGTGCCCAGAACCCGCGACGGCTCGTCCAGGACCCGTTGGATGGGGGCGACGGTCTTCCAGTCCTCCGAGGGCGCATGCGCCGATGGCGCGGCCGACGTCTCCGTCGGCCGCGCCACCGGCCTCGGCCGACGAAAGCGGGGAAATAGGTTCATCGGATCACTGGCTTTCCTCGGAACGGCGCACGAGCGCGCTCGCTTCGCTCACGTACCGCCTGCGGTCGTGGTGCTCGAGATCCAACACGTCCTCCAGGCGCCAGTGGAAGTAATAGGCCAGGTACGCAATCTCCTCGTGGATACGAGAAGTTGCGTACGTCACGATTCCCCCAGGCGGCTCCCACCAAGCTCCACTTCGAACGGTTTAGCACAATGTGGACAAGCCACCGACGCCCGGGTGTGGCCCTCGGCATTGACCTGTCGATAGAAGTCCTGCAGGAAGGCCAGATCGGCCGCGAACATCTTCTCGACGATCTGGTCGTTCGCCGGCCCGATGTTGCCCAACTGGGTGATCACGCGCCCGAGCAGGACAACTGACAGATAGGCCGGGTTCTCCTTGACCCGGATGTCGCGCAACGGCAGAAGCTCGTCGCGCGCGGTGGCGAGCCGCATTGTGCCACGACGGTGCACGACGCCCGACTCGTCCACATATCCCCGGGGCAGTTCGAATTCGAACTCGGTACGCAGAGGCTCTCGTTGCACGGGTACATCGAGAGCCTCTGCGTCCGATGCCGCGGGCGAGGTCCCCTCCAGCGCCGTTGCAGAAGCGCTGCGGTAACGCGGGCCGCTGCGGCGCATGTCAGCCGTTCTGCTTGTTCATGGTTTCCCAGTTGATCTCGATGTCCTGGGTGAACGGCGACGCGCTGCCGGCCTCACCGCCCGTGGTCGTCACGCTGCTGACCCAGGCGTTGGTGAGGTTCCACCGCATCTTCTCCTGTCCCGTGTAGTCGTTCACCACGAGAGAGACGTTCTTGCGAGCCGTGCTCATGTCGCCGGTCATCGCCGCGTCGATCCAGGTGTCGAACTGGGTCGACTGGTCATCGAGACCGCGGGTCACGGTGACGGTGCCGCCTTCCGGGGCACCGGGCATCTTCTTGCGCAGCGGCTTGCCCTGCTGGTCCACCTGCTGGTACTCGACGACGCCCAGCGAGTACTTCATCTCCCCGATCTTGTTGATGGGGCTCTGAATACCGTCGATGTCGACGGTGAACTGATGCGCAACATACGCATCACCCGGCTGGAGACTCATCCATCGCTCCTTCTAGCTGATCAGACATGCGTGCAGTGAGGAATGTGTGACGGGGCGCCCTACTCCGTGAGCTCGGCGCCGCCCTCGGAGTACTGGGACAGCCGGAAGATCACGAACTCGGCCGGCTTCACCGGCGCGACCCCGATCTCGCATACCACCCGGCCCTGGTCGACCGACTCGGGCGGGTTGGTCTCCGCGTCGCACTTGACGTAGAACGCGTTCTGCGGCTGGTTCCCGAACAGAGCTCCGCTGCGCCATTCCTGGAGCAGGAACGCCGTGACGTTGCGCCGGATCCGGTTCCACAGCGAGCGGTCGTTCGGCTCGAAGACGACCCACTGGGTGCCGTCGAGGATCGACTCCTCGAGGTAGTTGAAGTAGCGGCGCACGTTCAGGTAGCGCCATGCGGGGTCGGAGGAGAGCGTGCGGGCGCCCCACACGCGGACACCGCGGCCCGGGAACGTCCGGATGCAGTTGATGCCGACCGGGTTGAGCATGCCCTGCTCGCCGCGGGTGATCTGCGTGCCCAGGTCGATGGCGCCGCGCACCACCTCGTTGGCCGGAGCCTTGTGGACGCCGCGCGCGGCGTCGGTGCGGGCCCACACGCCCGCCATGTGGCCGCTCGGCGGAACCAGGCGAGGCTGTCCGCTGGCCGGGTCGAAGACCCTGATCCAGGGGTAGTAGAGCGCGGAGTGCGCGGAGTCGTAGGCCGCCGTCTGCTGGCGCCAGTCCAGGATGTCCTTGGCCTTCATCGCCGGCGGCGGGTCGAGGATGGCCATCCGGTCACCCATCTGCTCGCAGTGCGAGATGAGCGCGAGCTGGACCGCCTTCAGGCCGTCCATGTCGAGCGCACCGCGCTCGTAGGCGGCCATCGCATCGGGAACGGCCACCATGGTGATCTCGTCGATCTCCTCGAGCCCACCCAGGCCGGTGCGGTCGTCCGTGTCGCCCATGAAGTCACCGGAGTTGAGCCGCCGCGGTGCGTCGGACCCCCTCGTCGAGACGGCCGCGGGCGGGGGGTTGAGGGTGACCGTCTGGTTGGCGGGACGGCTCACCTGCCCGCTCGGGGTCGCCTCTTCGACGCTGACCAGCTTCGAGTTCTGCCGCACCTGGTTGACGATGTAGTTCCGGGCGCCCTTGCGTGCCGAGACGTCGAAGGTCTCGAGGGTGTTGTCGCCCTCCTTGATGAGGAGCGTGAAGCGGTCCTCGGGGACGTTCTCGCCCTGGGAGTCGGTCACCTCGGCGGTGAGCGGGCCGGAGCCGTTGCCGCGGGGGAGCGGGGTGAGCCGGAACGGCCCGAGCGTGGCGGGTTCGGCCGCGGGCAGGGCGGCCGCCGGACGCGACGGCTCGTCGGCGTCGTCCCGGTCATCGGGGCCACTGCCGACCCGGACGACGTAGCAGATCGAGCCGCCGTTGTTGAGATATCCGTACACGGCGTGGGCGAGGTAGCTGCCCTCCGCGAACTCGCCGAACTGGGCGACGTATGACGACCAGTTCGGAATCAGCACCGGCGTGTTGAGCGGACCCGTGGGGGCGAAACCGACAAAGGCGGCAACCGCGGTGCCCACGCCTTGAATTGGACGCGAACCACTGGGAGCCTCCTCGACGTAGACGCCGGGCGACAGATAGGTAGGCATGCAGGGGTCTCCTCGTACCGGAGATGAAGTGGCGGCCAAGCTTTTCGCTGAATCATGTGGGCCACCCGCCCTCGCCAACAGGTCCGCCGGACCCCACCCGCGGGCATGCTGGTGCCCGCGCGACGGGCACCGGAACCTGCCCGTTCGGTCCGATGTGATGGACCGATTACTGCCCTTCCGACCACTGCTCCGGCTCGCGATGATCCGTAGTCTTGTTCGGTGAGTCTATGGACGTCTCTCGAGCCGACGTCGAGCACTGTCACTCCAGGAGCGGGCGCTGCCACCTTCACGTTGAAGGTGCGTAACAACGGGGACACGGTCGAGGAGTACCAACTCTCGGTTCTCGGTCCGTTGAGTCGTTTTTGTCAGTTCACTCCGGACAAACTGCGGCTTTTCCCCGGTGACGAGGGCACGGTGACCCTCACCGTCAAGGTGCCGCGCACCCCGGAGGTGCTGGCCGGCCCCACTCCGATCGGTGTCCGCGTGGTGCCCCGCGAGCACCCCGAACTGTCCGATGTGGCCGAGGGAACCGTCACCGTCACGTCCTTCGGGGACCTGCGTGCGGAGATGAACCCGGTCACGGTCCGTGGCCGCCTCTCCGCGTTGCTGCGCTTCAGCGTCAACAACCGGGGCAACGCTCCACTGGAGATCCGGCTGGTCGGCCGAGATGACGAGGACAGGTTGCTGTTCGACGGGAGGGAGCCCTCGACCCTGGTACCGGCCGGGGTCGTCGGGTCTCCGGTGCTCCGGGTGCGTCCTCGCCGGCGTCGGTTCACCGGGAAGCCGCAGCGTTACCCGTTCGCGGTCACCGTGATGCCGCCCGAGGACGCGACGTTGACGGGCGCGAAACCGACGCAGCTACGGGGCACGTACATCCAGATGGGACTGTTCCCCAAATGGTTGCTGGTGCTGCTCGGCCTGTTGCTCGTGGCTGCCCTGATCGCTGCGGGTCTGCTGTACCTCCCCTTCACCAACCTGCAGTCCCGCCTGTTCCCGTCGCTGGCCCTCCCCTCGTTCCAGGCGCCGAACGTGCAGGTGCCGCCGCTGACGGGCGGACTGCAGACCACCCAGCAGCAGGCGCCCCCCACCACTCAGCAGCAGCAACAACAGCAGCAGCAACAGCAACAGCAACAACGGCAGGGCTCGGGCAATTCGTCGGGCGGGACCACCAACGTCACGTTCACCCATTCCGACGTGACCCAGGCCGAGGTGGCGTTGTCGGCAGCGCCCGATCAGCGCGGCGGCACACCGCTGGTCGAGTCGGACCAGCTGAACCAGCAACAGCAGCGCCTGCAGACCTGGAGCCTCATCCGTCTCCAGGACGGTTCCATGGCCATCGTTCCGGCCGCGGGTCGCAACTTCGCGCTCGGCCAGCCCGTTCCGAGCAACAACTCGCAGCTCACCCTGCGGAACGTGGGCAATGGCCAACTGCAGAAGAACGAGGCCTGGTTCCTGAAGCCCGCGGGCAGCAATGACGTCGTCACCATCGTCAACTCCCAGACCGGCTCCTGCCTGACCGACATCGGTACGGGGCAGGTGGTGCAGGCGAGGGAGTGCGGCGAGAGCGAGTCCGTCTCGGGGCAGGAGTGGACGCTCACCGCGGCGTCCTGATCCAGGTCCGGAGGTTCGCGAACCGGCTCGGTGCGCTGATCATGGAAGGTGGTGTTCGAACCAGGCCACTGACCGCGCCTCGCGGATCACCAGACCACGCGACCCATCTTCTGGTACTCGCGCTGGGCGCCGATCAGGACGTCGTCGTCGGAGATGGGCTCACCACGGCCGGCGGCGAGGTAGGCGGCCGTGACCGCGGCGCTCCGGATTCCACCCCCGGACAGCTCGTACCTGGCGCCGAGCGCCGCCAGGTCGAGGTCCGGCAGGCAGGGCGCGTGGGTCAGGCACTGGCGCCACAGCTGGGTGCGCAACGCCGGGTCGGGGAAGGGGAAGTCGACGATGAGGTCCAGCCGGCGGGTGAACGCCTCGTCAATGTTGGCCCGCAGGTTCGTGGTGAGCAGCGCGATCCCGTCGAACGACTCCAGGCGCTGCAGGAGGAAGGCACTCTCCATGTTGGCGTAGCGGTCGTGGGAGTCCTTCACCTCCGAGCGCTTGCCGAAGATGGCGTCGGCCTCGTCGAACAGCAGGACCGAGTCGGTGCGGTCGGCCTCGGCGAAGATCCGTTCGAGGTTCTTCTCGGTCTCGCCGATGTACTTGTCGACCACCGACGACAGCTCCACCACGTAGAGCACTACGCCCAGCTCACCGGCCACCACCTCGGCGGACAGCGTCTTGCCGGTGCCCGAGTCGCCGGCGAAGAGGGCCACCACCCCGCGTCCGCGTCCGCCGCCGGGGCGCAGCCGCCATTCCCGGAGCACCCGTTCCCGCTGCCTGGCGCGCACGACCAGCTCGTGCAGCTGCTGCAACGGTTCGTCGGGCAACACGAGATCCGGCCAGCCGACCTCGGGTTGCACCTGGCGCGCGTGCTGGTTGAGCAGCGGCGCCGACTGCTGCCGGGCGCCGTGCTGGATGTGTACCCGGCTCAGCGGCGCGGAGTCGAGGGCGGCGAGCGCACGGGCGGACCGGACCGCCCGGCGCACCTGGTCCGGGCCGAGCCGGAACGGTGCCACGGCGGCGGCGAGGTCCGGGACGTCGGCCTCGCTCAGTTCCTCGGCCCAGAGCTGTGTCGAGGCCAGGCCGCCGGGAGGGAGGTCGAGCGACAGCACCGCGGTGGCCGACGGCGACCAGTGGGGGTCGAAGGGCCGGGGGTCAACGAGAACGACCGGGACGTCGACGTGCTCCAGCGCCCGCATCACGGCCGCCGGTTGCTCCGGCAGCGGGCTGATCACGAGAGCGGCCTCGCGGAGGCGGGCCTCTCTGACCAGTGCCGGGATCAGGTCGACGGCTGCCGCGGAATCCGTGGGGGACGGCAGGTCGAAGCGCAGCACGGTGCGACCGGCGTGCTGCAGGGCCGCCACGGCGACCGCGACACCGGTGCCGGGCCGGTGCTCGCGCAGGTGCACCACGACCGACGCGTCGGGGAGCAGCTTCGCCAACCGTGCCTCGAACGCGTTCGGCTCCGGCCCGGTGGCGGCCGGCAGCGGTGGCGCCTGCCGGACCGTGTCGAGGAGTTCGCTGTCGAGTACGTCGTCGCCGAGCAGGTAGGCGATGACCCGTTCGGGTACGCGCAGTGTCCGGCCGGGCAACGGCCGTTCCCGGTCGTCCTCCACGGTCATCAGGCCGCCGTGCAGCAGGGGCGCGGCCGGGTGCATCCGAGCGCGGGCCGATCGGTGGTGGGGGGCCAGCCCGATCAGCTCGAGAGCGACCGAGACCGTGACGCGGCGCCGTGAGACGTCGTCGTTGAGGTATCCGTAGAGGGGCTCGAACCGGCGGTCGACGTCTGGGGCGAGTGCGGCCAGCAGCAGGTGGACGTCCAGCGCAGGCAGCATGAACCTGTGCGCCAGCCCGGTCAGCCGGTCCTCCGGCGCCTCGGTGGGTTCCAGTGCCTCCGGGTACCCGTCGTCCTCGGCGTCCGCGGCGTCGCTGCCCGGCGAGGGCCGGTGGGCCCACTGGAGCGCGACCTCCGGTGGGAGGTAGAGGCCACGCAGCGGGTCGGCGGAGCTGGCGTCGCCGGCGGCGCGCTGCCGCACGATGTTCGCGGCCCGCACGTGCAGCAGGTCCAACCGGTGTAGCAACGGAACGGCCGGGTCGCGAACGGTCACGGCAGGCGGTTGCGGTAGTCGCGGGTGGCGGAGTCGACGATCTCGCCCCGGCGATCCCGGACCGTGATCGTCTCTTCGAGGACGGGCGGTCCGACCGGGTACTCGGCAGAGGCCACGAACGGCGCGAGGACGACCATGTCGAGCGACGGCTTCAGCTCGCCGCCGAGGGCGGACCAGAGGTCGGCGATCGAGCGCGACTCGGACGGCGGTACCGCAACCGACATCGGAATCGACACGTTGAGCTCCGCCAGTGTTCCGGTCAGGGTGTCCCGCGGGATCGCCTCGTGCTGCAGCAGCAGGATGAGCAGGGCCGACAGCAGGCGATGCTCGTCCTCCGGCCGGGTGGTCCACGCCGTGACGAGGTAGGAGAGCCGGAACCAGCGTGGCGGTTGCCGCCGGGCGATGATCTTGCCGTCCTTGTCCCGGACGGCGACCGCGCCCCGTTCGCGCCAGGCGACCTCTTCGCGGATGTCGTACAGGTAGACGTTGACGGTGGGGGAGTTGCGCCGGGCCGCCCAGTTGCGGGTGGGCGCGTCGAACTGGATGTCGGTGATCACGCCCGGGAGGGCACGCGTTCCGATCAGCGAGCGCAACGCCTCGTCGACCTCGTGGATCACCGGTGTTCTCCTGGGCCATGAGGGGACGTGCGTGCTCGTCTCCGAGCGTGGGGCATCAGATGTAGCCCTCGCGGAGGGCGTACGCCACGGCGTGGGCCCGGTTGCGCAGTTGCAGCCGGGACATCACGCCGTGGAGCACGTTCTTGATCGTGCGTTCCGAGTAGGCGAGCTTGTCGGCGATCTGCTGGGTGTCGAGGCCCTCGGCGACCAGCTTGAGCACGTCGACCTCACGGGGGGCGAGCCCCACGGCCGGCACGGCCATCGACGGCTGGTCCGATGCGGCCCGCTGGGCGCGGCTCACGTGGGCGATCAGCTGCCCGAGCAGGTCGGGCGGGAGTTTGCTGTCCCCCTGCGCCGCCGAACGGATCGCTCCGATCAGCCGGCTCTGGGTGGCCTCGGCGCGCCACAGAATGGTGCGGACCCCGAACTCCAGCACCGCCATCAGCTCCGGTTCGCGGAGTTGGTCGGTGACCAGGACGACGCGCCGCCCCGGCTCCCGGACCAGCCTCCGCAGTTCGACGGCGGTGCTCTCGTCGACCCGTTGGGTCAGTACAACGGCAACCGAGTCACCGGCGGGTGGCGTCGACGGTTCGACCACCTCGAGTGCCGGCTGATGCCGAAGATGACTGAGGGCACCGGCCAGTGCCAACGGGTCATCCGAATGCACGGTTACCGTCACGGTCACGGCCATGTCGTTTCCCTGGGCGCCGGTGCTGTTACTTGACGGACTTGCCGCCACCGGCCTTGGAACCGTCCGGTGCTATCGCGAACCAGGTTCCGCCGACTCCCTGTCCGGTGACCTGACCAGGAACGACATCGTTGATGTACCGATAGACCGGCCATCCGCCTACGGTCACCTGCTGCGTTCCGTCCGGGCGCGTGACGGCGCCCAGTGCGGATGGGTCCAGGTTCTGGATCTGGATCTTGTTGTTCGTGAGTACCGGGGGCCATTTGGCCAGGCAGGATCCCGTGCAATTCGACGCCGACGGGTGGGCGGTGTCCTTGTCGAATCGGTACAGCGTGAATCCCTGACCGTCGAGCACTACTTTGCCCAGGCTGTTGTTCTGCCCCAGCTGGAGCGACGCCGGCCAGTAACCGCCCTCGGAGCTGCGCTGTCCGAGCGAGGCCGCGGCCTGCGAGCCCCCGCCGGAGTTGTCGCCGGAGGACGACGTGCCCTGGCCCTGGTCGGACTGTGCCTGGGGTGCCTGGGCCGGTGCCGGCGCCACCGCCGCCGGTGCCGGGGCCTGGGCGGCCGAGCATGCTGTCAAGGCAACGGCACTGAGCGTGAGCAGACCTAGTTTGATGCGCATGCGGGTGTTCAGTGGCTTGCCTTTCGGACGCTGATGGCGAGAACAGGCCGCTGTGGTGGTCCCGGCGATTAGCCGGGAGCAGGCAGCGCGTTGCCGACACAAGAGGTTACCGCGGACGGTACTCGCAGTTGTGCCACACGAAGCCCCTGATTGTGGAACGTCCCGCCGAGGGCATGACTCGGCCAGGATAGCCCGCCACTTCTCTCCGTTGTCAACCCCCTCCATTCTCCGAAGGCCACTGTTTCGGCCTCCTCGTTCTTACGTGGAAGCGAGTAGTGGGCGATATAGACATTCCACGCAGTGGGGGGTCGCCGAGTGGGATTCGGACCTATGCTCGCGGAGCTTGCAACACGGTGTTCGGCGAGTTGTCGGTTAACCGATGGAGATACGTGGCGGCGTAGCCCAGTTCTGTGACGATTAGCACATCGGGCGGATATGACGTAGTAGGCCGGGGTGATATCGCGTTCGTTTCGTGGTCAATCGGCGGCGCCGGTCGCGCTAGCTGCCGAGGGCGCGCAGGGCGTCGTGAGCGACGGTGGCCCAGCGCGGGGAACCGGCCTTGCCCGCGATCGCCCCGGCCTGCCGGAAGTGGCCCCGGGCCTGGTGCGGTCGCCCGAGCGCGGCGGAGAGGTTGCCCAGGTGGTGAGCTGCGGGGCCGAGAGTGAGCAGGCCGCTGCCGGCTCCGGCGAGCTCTCCGGCTGCGGGAAGCAGCCGGGCGTAGAGGCGTTCCATCGCCGGACGGTCCCCCGTCCGGATCGCCGTCATGGCGTGCAGGCAGGTGCGGGCCTCGAAGAGCAGGTCGCGGGGGGAGTCCGGGACGGCGCGTGCAGCGGTGAGTGCCTGGTCGCCGTGCCCGTGCGCGAACAGCACCAGCGGACGGGCCCACCGCTCGTACGCGCCCCAGCGGGCGTCGTCCACGCCGGTCGGCATGTCGGGGGCGGTCAGGCTGAGCAGGGCGAGCGGGAGGATCCCGTCCTCCAGGCCGGACATCCCGGTGCCCGTGAGCCGCCGGGCGGCTGCCCGGTAGGCCGTTGCCGTGCCGTCCGGTGGCCCGGTCACCGCGAGCCGGAGGGCGGCGTACCAGTCGGTGAAGACACCGACGAGCGGCAGTTCGTAGCGGTCGGCGAGCTCGTCGGCCGCGGCGGCGTGCTGGTCGGCGGCGACGAGATCGGCGAGGGCGGCGCGGGCCTGGACGAGGATCAGGTGCCCGAGCACCTCGAAGGTCACCAGCCCGCGGTGCCGGGCTGCCAGATCGAGGAGCTCCTCGCCGATCCGGGCCCGTTCCGGAGCGAGGCCTGCGCGGTGGAAGGTCTGCAGGAAGCGGCCGTTGAGCGCGAAGGCCAGCAGGGTGGGGTCGCCGAGACGCCGCGCGATCGTCTCGGCCTCCCGGGCCGCCTCGTCCCCGCGCCGTCCGGCATCGGCGCGCCGCTCCATCGCGATGGTGACCAGCAGGCGTCCGCGTTCGCTCTCGCGGTCGGCCGGCATCGCGCCCAGCGCGCGTTCGGCGGCCGCGGCGAGGCGGACCGACAGGGCTTCGTCGTCGTTGGCCGTCCAGATCGCCGGCACGTCGAACGAGCCGAGCACGCGAGCGGTCAGCAACGGATCGCCGAGCGCCTCGGCCGCCGTGACCGCCGTGGCGCGGTGACTCCGGGCCTGCTGCAGCTCGCCGGTCACCGCCAGCGCCCGGACCAGGCCCATCACCGCCTCCAGCCGCTCCCGGCCGTCGCTCTCCGCGGCGCCGTCGCCGGTCCGGTCCAGGGCCACGACCGTCTGCCGCCACAGGCGGGCCGCCTCGTGGGGGGCGACGCGGCGCTCCGCCCGTTCGGCCGCGGCGCGTGCCCAGCGCGCGGTGCGAGCGGCGGTGGCCCGGCTTCCCGCCCGCAGGACGTGGTGGGCGATCGCCTCCACGTCACCGGGCCGGATCCTCTCGATGATCTCGGCGGCCGCGGCGTGCCGGCGGGCTCGGCGGGCGCGCGTGATGTCGTGGTAGAGCGTCTCCTGCACGAGTGCGTGGGTGAACCGCACGCGGTCGGCGTCCTGCTCGACGAGGAAGCCCGCGAGCACGGCGGCCTCGACGGAGGCCAGCACCTGTTCCTCGTCCCCCGCGAGCGGGACCAGCACGTCGAGGTCGACCTCCGGGCCGATGACCGCGGCCAGGTGGAGATGCGTCCGCGCCGGCTCGGCGAGCCGGGCCAGGCGATGCCGGATGACGTCACGGACGCCGGCCGGTACGGCGTGCAGGCCGGCGTCACCCTCGGCCTCCCAGAGCCGGACGAGCTCCCGCACGAAGAACGGGTTGCCCCCGCTGCGCGCGTGGATGGCGCGGGCGTCCCCCGGGGCCGTCCCGCGGTCGGTGAGAGCCTCGACCATCTCCCGTACCTGCGGCTCCGTCAGACCACCCAGGTAGATCCGCGCCGGTTCGGTACGGGCGGCGCGGCCCAGCGCTTCGGCCAGCCCTGCGGAGATCTCGGTCGATCGGTACGTGCCGACGACCAGCACGGGCCCGGCATCGGGATCGGCCGCCAGCGCGGTCAGCAGGGCCAGGGTCTCCTCGTCCGCCCAGTGCAGGTCGTCGAAGACCAGCAGGACCGGGCCCCGCTCGGAGATCCCGGCCAGGAAGGAGCCGATCGCCCGGTGGCGGAGGAACCGCGCCGCCACGGGATCGCCGCCGGCCGCGCCGGCGGGATCGGGCGGGGTGGGCCCGGCCGCGGTGAGGCTCTCGCGCATCCGGGCCCACGGCCAGGCCGCCGGCGCGCCCCGCTGCTCGGGGCTGGCCCCCCACGCCGTGGTCCAGCCGGTGGCCGCGAGGCGCTCGGTCAGCGTCGTGGCGAGCGCGGTCTTGCCCGCGCCGGCTGCTCCCGACAGCAGCACGAGCCGTGGCCGCCCCGCCGTCACCGCGGCCTGCGCGGCGTCCTGCAGCTCGGCCAGCTCCCCGGCCCGGCCGACGAACGGATGCCCCACCGGCCGGGGCCGGGCGACCGGGGCGGGCGCCGGGCTCTGCCGGCGGGGAGCAGGCGGCGCGGCGAGCTGCGGGGCCTGGACGAGGATGTCCGCCTCCAGCTGCCGCAGGCCCGGCCCGGGGTCCACGCCGAGCTCGGCGCGCAGCACCGTGCGGCCCCGGCGGAGCGTGGCCAGCGCGTCGCCCTGGCGTCCCGTCCGGTACAGCGCCAGAGCCAGCAGCCGCCTGCCGTCCTCGCGGAGTGGATGAGCCGCGACGTGGGCCTCCAGATCGGGCACCGACTCGGCGGCCCGGCCGGCAGCCAACCCGGCCTCGGCCCGGCGTTCCACGGCCAGCAGGCGCAGCTCGTCCAGCCGCACTGCCTCCCCGCGGGCCCAGCCCTGCTCGGCGAACTCCGCGTACGCCGGTCCCCGCCAGAGCCCCAGCCCCTCGTCGAGCAGGCGGCGGGCGTCCTCCGCTCTCCCGTCGGCCAGCAGTCGGCCGGCCGCGCCGACCGCGGCCTCGAAGCGCCAGGCGTCCACCGCCTCCGGGCCGGCGCGCAGCGCGTACCCGGGCGGTGCGGTGACGAGCAGCCGGGCCGGGGTCCGGGGCGGGCGATCCGGTTCGAGCGCCTTCCGCAGGGCGCCGACGAAGGTCTGGACGGCGCCGAGCGCGCCGTCGGATGGCTCGTCCCACAGATCGTCGATCAGCCGGGTGACCGGCACGGCCCGGCCTCCCGCGACCAGCAGCCGCGCGAGGACGGCCCGGTGCCGGAGGCCCTTCAGGTCGATCGGGCCGTGCTCGTTCGCGGCCTCCACCGGGCCGAGCACACCGAAACCCACCATCGGCACCCAACCTATCGGCCCGCGCCGACCGGCCGGACGAGCTGAGCCGCTGCTGACTGCGCGCTGACCGGCGGACCGCAGGGTGGGCCCGTACGACCGACCACACCGGACGAGGAGTCCCATGACACCGGAGATCACCGGATTCAGCAGGCAGCGCGTCACCGTCGCCGAGGGCGTGCAGCTCACCGCGGCGGTGGGCGGCTCGGGCAGCCCCGTCGTCCTGCTGCACGGGTTTCCCCAGACCCACCTGATGTGGCGCCACGTCGCCGCCGATCTGGCCGCCGACCACACGGTGATCTGCCCCGACCTGCGCGGCTACGGCGACAGCGACAAGCCGGCCGACACCGACGGGCAGACCTACGCCAAGCGCACCATGGCCGCCGACATCGTCGCGCTCGCCCGCGCTCTCGGGCACGAGCGCTTCGCGCTGGCCGGGCACGACCGGGGTGCGCTGGTCGCGATCCGCGCCGGGCTCGACCACCCCGCCGCGATCACCCACCTGGCCTCGCTGGACGTCCTGCCGACCCTCGACACGTGGGACGTCATGCACGGCACGTCCGCCGCCGTCGGCTTCCACCTGTTCCTGATGGCCCAGCCGCCCGGCCTGCCCGAG
This sequence comes from Pseudonocardia xinjiangensis, assembly GCF_012911925.1. Classification (GTDB taxonomy): domain Bacteria; phylum Actinomycetota; class Actinomycetes; order Mycobacteriales; family Pseudonocardiaceae; genus Pseudonocardia; species Pseudonocardia xinjiangensis. Next base: position 13,226 of record NZ_JAAXKY010000163.1, read on the forward strand.
CTCATGATCAGCGGCGCGGCGGACGCGTTCTTCGGCCACTTCCTCGACGTCTGGGCCGTCGACCCGGACGCGATCCCCGTCGACGTCCGGGCCGCCTATCTGGACGCGTCCCGCCGGGCGATCCCCTCGATCGTCGCCGACTACCGGGCCTCGGCCACGGTCGACGTCGACCACGACGAGGCCGACCGGCAGGCCGGCCACCAGCTGCGGATGCCGGTGACCGTGCTGCAGCAGGACTGGGGCGCCGCCCTCGGCTTCGACGCCGCCGCCCGGTGGCGGGCCTGGGCGCCCGACCTGGACCACCGCACCGTGTCCTGCGGGCACTTCATGGCCGAGGAAGCCCCTGCCGAGGTGATCAAGGCCCTGCGCGACCTGCTCGCCAGGTAGGCGGTCACCAGGCGACGGGGAGCTCCTCGAGCCCGTGGATGGCCTTGTGCCAGGCGAAGGCGACGCGGTCGTCCGGCACGGCCAGGTGCAGGTGGGGGAAGCGGCGCAGCAGCGCGGGGAAGGCGATCCGCATCTCCAGGCGGGCCAGCGGTGCACCGAGGCAGTGGTGGATGCCGTGACCGAAGCCGACGTGGCTCGTGGCCTTGCGGGTGATGTCGAAGCGGTCGGGGTCGTCGAGGAGCGCGGGGTCGCGGTTGGCGGTGGGGAGGTTGAACAGCACCAGATCGCCGCGACGGATGGTGGTGCCGTCGATGTCGACGTCCCGGGTGGCCAGCCGGGGGGACCCGCTGTTGACGATGGACAGCCAGCGCATCAGCTCCTCGACGGCACCCGGGACGCTGTCGGGATCGTCGCGGACCATGGCGAGCTGGTCGGGGTGGCGCAGCAGCGCGAGAGTGCCCAGACCGAGCATGTTCGAGGTCGTCTCGTGGCCGGCGACGAGCAGCAGGTTGCCGATGCCGACGAGCTCGGCGTTGCTCAGATCCTGGTCGTGCTCGCGGATGAGCATGCCGAGCAGGTCCTCGCCGGGTTCGCGGCGGGCGCGCGCGACGAGCCCCTGCATGTAGGCCAGCGACTCGCGGGCGAGCTCGAACTTCTCCGGCTCGGACAGGGTGGTGTCGAGCTGGCGGTCGGTGCGCTGCTGGAACTCCTGCTGGTCGGCGGCGGGGACTCCGAGGAGCTCGCAGATGACCAGCGAGGGGATGGGCAGGGCGTAGTTCGCCACGAGGTCGGCGGGCGCTCCGTGCCGCTCGAGGGCGTCGAGGTGGGCGTCGACGATCTCGACGATGCGTGGCTCCAGGCGCCGCATGCGCCGCACGGTGAACTCCGGGGTGAGCATGCGGCGCAGGCGGGTGTGATCGGGTGGGTCGAGGGAGAGCAGGTTGCCTGCCCGGTCGCCGGAGAGCTGGCGGGGGTCCCGGTCAGGGGCGGCCTGACCCTCATCGGCCGTGAGGTCGGCGGGTGTCCAGCCGTTGACGAAGGCCTCGGCGTCGCCGAGCATCCGGCGGACGTGGTCGTAGCAGGTGAGCATCCAGGCCGAGGGGCCGAACGGTGTCGGCACGCGCACGATCCCGGCGCTCTCGCGCAGGGCGACCAGCTCGGGGACGGGCCCGAACCCGGAGCGGCGCATCGCGGTCGGTGCCCTCCCTCCCCGGTCGGTCCGGTCATCGGCCAGAGACGCTGCGTCGGTCACGGGATTCCTCTCTCGGCGTGCCCTCTCCGTGGGGAGAGATCCGCCGGGTAGCTGCTCAGGTGGTGGCTTCGGCGGTCTCGAGACGCCGGGACCTCCCGGCGAGCGGGGCAGGGAATGCCTCGCCGGGCAGGTCGAGGTCGATGTCGTGGGGGAGCAGGCCCCCGGCCTGCAGGTACTCGGCTCGGGAGGTCCCGGCCCCCTGCACGACGAGGAGGTAGACGTGACCGTCCCCGGCACGGGTGATCCGGTAGCGGCCATCCGCGTCGGTGCGGGCGTGTCCGAGCTGACGGCCCGTCGTGTCGACGACGGTGAGCACGGCGTCGTGCACCGGCTGCCCGCCGTGGCGGACCACTCCCTGCAGGAGCGGGACGACAGTGCGCTCCTCCTGGTCCTCCGTGGGCAGGGGGAGGGGG
>NZ_JAAXKY010000164.1 GCF_012911925.1 Pseudonocardia xinjiangensis
GTGTATAAAAGGCAGACCCGTGCCCGTCGAGCGCCTGGAAGCCGACGGGTCAGAACATGTAGGTCGAGTTGATGATCGCTCCCTTGCGGGCGTAGTGGATCAACGCGTCCTGCACGTCGAGCGGGTGCGTGGGGATGACACCCTCGATCAGGTCCTCCTCGCGGGCGCCGTGCAGCGAGAGGCCGAAGCGGCAGCAGTAGACCTTGCCGCCCTCCTGGATGAACGTCCCCAGCGAGTTGTTGATGTTGTGCTCGCCGGGGAACGCCGAGTTGCCCGTGGTCGGGAACCCGCGGGTGGCGAGGCAGTTCAGCGAGCCCGGACCGTAGAAGTAGATCGCCGACTCGAAGCCCTTCCGCAGCGCCCGCGTGGCCTGCAGGATCGCCACGAAGCTCACGGACGACTCGTGCGCGATGCCGTGCACGAGGGTGAAGTAGGTCTCGCCGTTCTCGGCCTGGTAGTCGGGGAAGACCTTGGTGCCCCCGTAGATCGTCGAGCCCTCGGGCAGCGCCGGGTGCTGGATCTCCTCGAGGCTCTGCTTCTCGAGATCGGTCAGATCGGCCATCAGTTGCTCCTTCTGGTGGGTGGTCCGACGGGGTGTGCAGCGGCCCCGGCTAGGCGACGGTGCGTGGGGCGATCCAGTCCTCGTCGTCGGCGGGCGAGGTCTGGTACGGGGTGCCGGCCAGCCAGTGCAGGCCGGTGTGCACGGTGCGGTGCTGGTGGGCGACCACCTGCCGCGCGAGGTGCTCGGCATCGGCGCCGACGCCGGCGAAGCGGCCCGAGCCCCAGGTGTGCAGCCACGGCAGCCCGAGGAAGTACAGGCCGGGGCAGCTCGTGACGCCGCGCAGGTGCGTGGGGTAGCCGCGGCCGTCGAAGATCGGCAGCTCGATCCACCGGTGGTCGCGTCCGAACCCCGTGCTCCACACCACGCCGGTGACGCCGGCCGCGGCGAGGTCCAGCGTGGCCGGCTCCTCGGCCGGTTCCCAGACCGGGACGTAGCGGGGCTCGGTGGGGGCGTCGATCCCCCGGGTGGCGATGAAGGCGTCGATCGAGTCCTTGATGCCCTCCGACACCGCGTCGGCGCCGTCGAGGTTCTTGCGGAGGTCGGGAGCGAACCGCAGGAGGCCGCCGTCGATGTCCGAGAGCCGCCCGTAGAGGTGCATGCCGTCGCGGGCGAAGGCCCGCAGGTCGATGTCACGGCCGCCGTCGCGACCGGTGACGTAGTGGTTGACCCGGAACCGCACCGCGTCGGCGTCCTCGAAATCGGTGACGGCCTTGCTGTAGTAGCCCATGTCGGACAGCCACGCGACCACGTCACGGCCGCGGTAGTAGCGCGCCACCCGGGGGGCACTGCCGGTGGCGAGGTGCACGCTGCGCCCGGCGAGGTGCAGATCCTCGGCGATCTGGCAGCCGGACTGGCCGGTGCCCACCACCAGCACGTCGCCCGGCGGCAGCTGGGCGGGGTTGCGGTACTCCGACGAGTGGAGCTGGACGATGCCGGCGGGCAGCCGCTCGGCCATCCGCGGCCGCATCGGCACCTGGTACGGGCCGGCCGCCAGCACCACCTGGTCGGCGGTGAGCGTGCCCGCCGTGGTGCGGACCTCGAAGCCACCCTCCGGCCGGGCGCGCAGCCGCGTGGCCTCGACGCCCTCCACCACGGGCGCGTCGAACGACGCGGCGTAGGCCTCCAGGTAGGCGACGATCTCGTCACGGACCATGAAGCCGTCGGCGTCGTCACCCGCGTACGGATGCCCCGGGAGATCGCACTGCCAGTTGGGCGTGACCAGGCAGAACGTGTCCCACCGGCGCTTTCGCCACTCGCCGCCCACCCGGTCGCGTTCCAGCACGACGTGCCCGATCGACCGCTGGGTCAGCCACCAGCTCATCGCGAGGCCGGCCTGCCCGCCGCCGATCACGACGACGGGGTGGTGGCCCCCGTCGTGGACGCTCCGCGTCGTCTCGATCACACCGACGATTACATCGAGCGCTCGTCACCGGTGCGTTTCCCCCGGAACACGCCGACGTTATGGCGTGTTGCGTGATTCTTTCCGAACGCTCACACCCTCGGCGTCGGCTCCGCCGCGCCCGCCGAGCAGGGAGTGCTTGCGGCCGTACAACGCGTAGACGGCGAACCCGATCAGCATCCAGACGACGAACCGCAGCCACGTCTCGACCGTCAGGTTGAGCATCAGCCAGAGGCACGCGAGCACGGACAGCACCGGCACCAGCGGCACCAGCGGGGTGCGGAACCCGCGGTGCAGGTCCGGCCGCGTGCGGCGCAGGATCACGACGCCCACCGACACCAGCACGAACGCGAACAGCGTGCCGATGTTGACCATTTCCTCCAGCGCGCCGATCGGGAAGAACGCGGCGCCGAGACCCACCAGGACCCCGACGAGGAGCGTGGCCCGGGCCGGCGTGCCCCGCTCGCTGCTCGTGCGGGCGAGGCCCTGGGGCAGCAGCCCGTCGCGCGACATCGCGAAGAGCACCCTGATCTGCCCCAGCATGAGCACCATGACCACGGTGGTGAGCCCGGCGAGCGCGCCGACGGCGATCACGGTGGCGGCCCAGGTGACGCCCAGCGACTCGAACGCCGTGGCCAGGGTGGCCCGCGTGCCGTCGGGCTGGGTCTGCAGTTCGGTGTAGCGGACCATCCCGGTGAGTACCAGCGCCACAGCCACGTACAGGATGGTGACGATGGCGAGGGAGCCGAAGATGCCCCGGGGCAGCGCCTTCTGCGGGTTCTTGGTCTCCTCCGCGGTGGTGGCCACGACGTCGAACCCGATGAAGGCGAAGAACACCAGCGAGGCGGCCGCGAGGAGGCCGAACACGCCGTAGGTGCTGCTGGCCCCGCCTCCGAAGAACGAGAGCAGCGACTGCTGCAGACCACTGGCGGTGTCCCCGCCCTCGGCGGCAGGCGGGATGAACGGGCTGTAGTTCTCGGCCTTGACGTAGCCGACGCCCACGACGATCACCAGCAGCACGATCACCACCTTGATCGTGGTGAAGACGAGGCTGACCCGGCTCGACAGCTTGGTGCCGAGGGCGAGCAGCACCGTGAGGACCGCGACGAGCAGCAGGGCTCCCCAGTCGAGCGTGACCGGTCCGATGTCGAACGTGGTCGGCACCTCGGCGCCGAACACCAGCCCCAGGACCGTGGCCAGGTACTCCGACCAGGCCTTGGCCACCACCGCGGAGCCGACGGCGAACTCCAGTACCAGGTCCCAGCCGATGATCCAGGCGATGAACTCGCCGAAGGTGGCGTAGGAGAAGGTGTACGCGCTGCCGGCCACCGGGACGGTGGAGGCGAACTCCGCGTAGCACAGCGCGGCGAGCCCGCACGCGATGGCAGCGAGCACGAACGCCAGCGACACCGACGGCCCGGCGACGTTGCCCGCGGTGCTGGCCGCCAGCGTGAAGATGCCGGCCCCCACCACCACGGCCACGCCGAACACGATCAGATCCCAGGTGCCGAGGTCCTTGCGGAGCCTCGTGTCGGGCGCGTCCGTGTCGGCGATGGACTGCTCCACCGACTTGGTGCGCCAGATCCCGCTCTGCCTGTCCCGGACGGCCATGCCGGGCAAACTAACTCCCGGTACCGATCTCGGCCACCGGGAGCAAGCAGCGCCCCCGCGCGGCTGCACCACGCAAGCCCGGCCGACCACTCGGGCGACGCCATCCGGTGTCGACCGCACCCGGACCGACCCATCCATACCGGTGCTCGTCACACGATCGGCCACCAGTCGCCACGAAGCGGACACCCGCGTGCGGGAGAACCGCACCGTGATCGTTCCCGCTTCCGAGCCGAGCACGACCCCGATACCCGTCGACGGAACGAGCCAGGTCAGCAGCTCCCGCCGGGTCGCGGCCGGCGGGGCGGTCGCGCTGCTGTGCCTGGCCGCCGTGCTGCTGGAGGCCACCGCCGACCTGCTGCCCGACGACCCGGTGGTGGGGGTGCTGACCCCCGTCCGGCTCGTGCTCGGCATCGGGCTGGTCGGCGCCGCGGTGGGCGGCGTCGGACTCCGACGGTGGCGCACGCCGCTGGATCCGGCGATCGCCGCGCTCCTGCTCGCTGCCGCCGCGGCCACGGTGGTGGCCGGGCAACCGTGGGCGGCGTGGCGGGGGGTGCTCACCGCTGCTGCCACCTACTACCTGGTGGTCGGGGTGCGCCGGGCGATGCCGGGCTCGGAATCGGCATTCGGGCTGCTCGCACTAGTCGCCGTCGCCGTCGCCGGCAGTGTCGCGGCCCGGCAGGCGGCGGCAGGCACCTCCACCGGGTTCTGCCGGGGTGCGTTGGACGGCTCGGCGGACGTCTGCGGTCCGGACGCCGTGATCCGCGCGGTCGGCACCTTCTCCAACCCGAACCTGCTCGCGGCGTTCCTCGTCCTGCTCCTGCCGGTGGCCGCGGCGGGCGCGGCCCGGCTCGCCGACCACGCATCACGGCTCCTCGCGGCGGGGATCGTGGTTGTCGGCTACGCGGCCGTGCTGCTGACGGCGTCGCGTGGCGGCGTCCTTGCCGCCGTTGCCGGGGTCGTCGTCTTCGTGGTGGTCCGCAGGTCCGTGAGCAACGGGGACGGGGCACGGCGCAGGCGCACCGGCACGGGTGTCGCACTGCTGCTCGGGGTGGTCTGCTCCGCGGTGGCCGCCGGGGCCGCGCTGCTCCTGCTCGCTCCTGACGGGCTCGTCGGCGTGCGGGCCGAGGTGTGGACGGCCGCCGTACGGCTGACGGCGGAGCATCCGCTGGGCGTCGGTCCGGGGAGGGCCGGGGCGCTGCTCGACGCGGCGATCCCGGGTGACGAGGCGTTCCAGCACGCCCACGACCTGTGGTTGAACTGGGCGGTGGAGACCGGCGTGCCCGGGCTCGTCGCGGTGCTGGCCCTCACGGTGGGCACGGCGATCGGCATCGTCCGGGCCACACGGGCGGGATCGGCCATGGCGGCCGCCGCCGGAGCCGGGCTGGCCGGGTTCGCGGTGATGAGCGTAGCCGACCACCCGGGCAACGCCATCCGCGTGTCGATCGCGCTCTGGGCGGTGCTGGCGCTCGTCGCGGCAGAGGTGCCGGTGAGAACGCGGCGCCGGTGGCGGCCGAGTCAGCCCGCGACGCGGGTGCGGTCGAGGTCGGGCTCGAGGTAGATCACCCTGGCGTCGGGCACCGCGGCCCGGACCCGGCCCTCGGCCTCGTTGATGCCGCGGGCGACGTCCTCGACGGACAGGCCGGGCGGGAGCGCGATCTTCGCGGCCACGAGCAGCTCCTCGGGACCGAGGTACTGGGTCTTGATGTGGATGACCCGCTCGACGTCGCCCTCCTGCAGCGCGTCGACGATCTTCGCGAGCACGGGCGGCGTGGCGCCCTCACCGACGAGCAGGCTCTTCATCTCGATGATCAGGATGATGGCGATGATGCCGAGCAGCACCCCGATGCAGATGGTGCCGAGCGCGTCGAACACGGAGTTGCCGGTGAGCACGGTGAGCCCGACGCCGAACAGTGCGAGGACCAGGCCGACGAGAGCGCCGAGGTCCTCCAGCAGCACGACGGGAAGCTCGGGCACCTTCGACTGGCGGATGAACTGCCACCACGTTCCCGAGCCCTTGAGGGGGCGTGACTCGTGGATGGCCGTGCGGAACGAGAACGACTCCAGGACGATCGCGACGACCAGGATCACCACGGCGACCAGCGGCGACGTCAGCGCCTCGTGCGACTCCAGCTTGTGGATGCCCTCGTAGAGCGCGAACACCGACCCGAGCGTGAAGAGCAGCAGCGCCACCACGAAGGAGTAGAAGTACCGGTCCCGGCCGTACCCGAACGGATGCTCCGGGGTGGCCGCGCGCCGCGCGGTGCGGCCACCGAGCAGTAGCAGGCCCTGGTTGGACGTGTCGGCCACCGAGTGCACCGCCTCGGCCAGCATGGACGACGACCCCGTGATCGCGAAGCCGACGAACTTGGCGATCGCGATGCCGGCATTGGCCAGCAGGGCCGCCACGATCGCCCGGGTTCCACCACTCGCTGCCACTGCACTCTCCTCGACCTGCGGCCCTGATCTGCGGGCGAACCCTAGCGGCCCGGGCCCGGGCTGTCCGATCAGCCCAGGCCGTCGCCGGCCAGGAACAGCTGGGTGTCCTCGGCCATGGGGATCACCGAGACCCCGGTCTCGGCCGCTGCCATCCACAAGGAGCCGCCCCGGGAGATCTCCAGCTCCTCGCCCGGCGCGCGCACGCAGGCCGAACCCGACGTGCACAGCAGGATCCGGGGGCCGCCGTCGGGCACCTTGACGGGACCGGTGGGGCCGCCCGCCCAGCGGCGCAGCAGGAACTCCTTGGCGGGGGTGTCGTAGCGGATCCACCCGCCGTCGGGGCTGCCCGTGAGCACCGGCGGGGGGCCCGCGGTGAAGTCGAGCACCCGCAGCAGCTCGGGCACGTCGACGTGCTTGGGGGTGAGCCCGCCGCGCAGCACGTTGTCGGAGTTGGCCATCAGCTCGATGCCGGCCCCGGACAGATAGGCGTGCAGGTTGCCGGCGGGCAGGTAGAGCGCCTCGCCCGGCTGGAGCGTGACGCGGTTGAGCAGCAGCGCCGCCAGCACACCCGCGTCACCGGGGTAGCGCTCCGACAGCTCGAGGACGGTGCGCGCCTCGACGTGGAACTCCCCGCCGCTGCCCGCCAACCGGACGCAGCCCTCCTGCAACGCGGGCACGAGCGTGTCCAGCATCGACTGCGGGAGGGTGATCCACGTCGTGAAGAGGGCACGCAGGCCGTCGTGGTCGGGCTGGGCGGCGAGCAGCTCGGCGTGGCCGGCGAGCTCCGGGACCTCGAGCTCGCGCAGCAGCCGGACCGTGACCGCAGGCTCGCGGAACCCCACCAGCGCGTGGAAGTCGGTGAGGGCGCAGATCAGCTCGGGCTTGTGGTTGGGGTCGCGATAGTTGCGGTCGGCGGCGTCGGGCGAGAGGCCTGCGGCCTCCTCGCGGGCGAAACCGGTGCGCGCCTGCTCGATGCTGGGATGGGCCTGCAGGGACAGCGGCTCGTCGGCGGCCAGCACCTTGAGCAGAAAGGGCAGGGTCGAGTCCCAGTGACCGCGGCGGTCCACCCCGAGCAGCCGCTCCGGGTCGGAGCGCAGGGCGTCGAGCAGCGATGTGTGCGAGCCGTCCGCATGCACCAGACGCGACGGGTCGCCCGGGTGCGCACCGAACCACAGCTCGGCCTGGGGGTGCGGCGAGGGCACCTCGTGGCCGAGCAGATCGGCGATCACCGTGCGAGAGCCCCACGCGTAGGCCCGCACCGGGTTGTCCAGCAGCTCCACGGTCTCGTCAGCTCTCCTCACGCCTGGCACCCCGGTACCCCGGCTCGATCGTGCGGGTGGCCAGCCCCAGGTACACCGCGGCCACGTCGAAACGCGACGCGAGCAGCCCCGCCCGCAGCACGCCCGCGTGCGCGACACCCCGGGCCACCTCGTCCACCGGGTGCACCACGTCGGCGGACGGCCACTGCCGACCGGCGAGCCGGAGCGTGACCTGGGCGGGGTCATCCTCCCCGGTGGCGAGCAGCACGAGGCGCACGGGGGGCGCCTCGGTGGTGCCGTCGGGGTCGTCGAACGGGTCGTGGAACACATCGGCCCCGGTCGCCGCCCGGTCCAGCGACCGGACCAGCCCGGACGCGGTCGCGGCGCGCCCGACGTTGTCGGCGTGGGCCACCACACCGGCGTGCGTGGCCAGTGCCGCGGCGGCGTGGGCGGCGACCGCGGTGCCGAGCGGGTCGGTGCCCCACAACAGCGGTGTGTGCTCGGCCAGGCGCAGCGCGAGGGACTTCGCCGGGTTCATGAACGGCTCGTGGCCGGGCTGGTTGCGCTCCGCCTCGGCATCGAGCTGGTCGGCCAGCGGATCGAGCGCGGGATGCAGTGGAGTGGTGAAGAGTTCGAGCGCTCCCGCCACGACGAGCCCGACGGCCAGCGCCCGTGGCAGGTCGAGACCCGGCGGCACCGGGATCCGCTGTTCCACCAGCCGCACCCGGCCGGCCCCGGCCGAGGCGACCGGACCGTCCGCGGGAGCCGACAGCACGACCTCGGCACCCCGGCGCACCGCGAACGCCACCCCGTCGGCGAGGTCCGCGTCGTCGGCGTCGGCGGTGTGGGCGATCACGACGTCGAGCGGTCCGACCCAGCCCGGCACGGTGTCGGCGACCACGACCGGCACGGGGCACGTCGGTCCGAGCGCCGCGGTGAGCAGGCCCGCTGCCGCGCCGGAGGTACCCGGCCTGCGCAGGAGCACCAGCGCGCGCGGCCGCGAGCCGGCGAGATCAGAGATACGGGCGTCGGCGGCCCCCTGGGCCGCTGACCGCACCTGGGCGCCCGCCGTGGCGGCACCGCGGAGCACGCCACTCGTGTCGAGGGCGGTCAGCGCCCGCGGATCGGCGAGCAGGATGTCGTCGAGCACGGTCACCCGCCGACCGCACCGGAGGTCGGGGGGTCGGCGGGCTGGATGGCCTCGTCGAGCAGCAGCACCGGGACACCGTCCACCACGGGGAAGGCGCGGCCGCACTCCGTGCAGGTGAGCACGTCGGCCGCCGGGTCGGTGGCGGTGCCTGCCCGCAGCGGGGCGTGGTCGTCGGAGGGGCAGGCCAGGATGTCCATCAGCTGGGGGTCGAGCTCTACGGCCACGGTCTACCTCTTTCTGTGCGTAACGGCTCCGCGAGGCGGATCCGTACCCCGCGATGCTGCCAGGGCGAAGCGCTCGGCGCCGGGTCCATCCGGACACGGTTTGCGTGCCCGAGGAGCCGTTCGCTAAGCGCGGATGACCGCGAGAACCTCGTCACGCAGCACGGCGACCGCGGCTGCGTCGGCGGCCTCGACGTTGAGCCGGAGCAACGGCTCCGTGTTCGACGCGCGCAGGTTGAACCACGACCCGTCGGGCAGCCGCACGGTGAGCCCGTCGAGCTCGTCGAGCTCGACCCCGTCGCGGCTCCCGTAGCGCTGCTTGATCGCGGCGATCCGGCCGGCCTGGTCGGCAACGGTCGAGTTGACCTCACCCGACGCGGCGTAGCGCTCGTAGCCGGACATGAGCTGCGAGATCGGCCCCTCCTGCTCGGCCAGCGCGGCCAGCACGTGCAGCGCGGCGAGCATCCCGGAGTCGGCGTTCCAGAACTCGCGGAAGTAGTAGTGCGCCGAGTGCTCCCCGCCGAACACGGCGCCGGTCTCGGCCATCGTCTGCTTGATGAACGAGTGCCCCACCCGGGTGCGGACCGGCCTGCCCCCGTGCTCGGTGACGATCTCCGGCACCGCCTGCGACGTGATCAGGTTGTGGATGACGGCGGAGCCGGGCGCCTTCGCCAGCTCACGGACGGCCACCAGCGCGGTGATGGCGCTCGGGCTGACGGGGCCGCCGAGCTCGTCGACGACGAAGCAGCGGTCGGCGTCGCCGTCGAAGGCGAGCCCGATGTCGGCGCCCTCCTCCACCACGCGCTTCTGCAGGTCGACGAGGTTGGCGGGGTCGAGCGGGTTGGCCTCGTGGTTGGGGAACGTGCCGTCGAGCTCGAAGTACATCGGCACGACGTCCACCGGAAGCTGCCCCAGCACGGGCGGCACCGTGTATCCGCCCATGCCGTTGCCCGCGTCCACCACGACCCGCAGCCGCCGCCCGGCGGGCAGGTCGACGAGCCCGCGGAGGTACTCGGCGTAGCCGGTGAGCAGGTCGCGCTCGGTGACGGTGCCGCCGCCGGGACCGGCAGGCACCCCCGCCTCGACGGCCTCGCGGATCTCCGTCAGGCCCGTGTCCTGCCCGATGGGGACCGCGCCCGCCCGGCACAGCTTGATCCCGTTGTACTTCGCCGGGTTGTGGCTCGCGGTGAACATCGCTCCCGGCAGGCCGAGCGTGCCGGAGGCGAAGTAGAGCATGTCGGTGCTGGCCAGACCGATCGAGACGACGTCGAGGCCCTGCCCCGTGACACCGTCGGCGAACGCGGCCGCGAGCTCGGGAGAGCTGCTACGCATGTCGTGCCCGACGACCACGGCGCTCGCGCCGTCGGAACGCACGAGTGACGCCATGGCGGCGCCGATGTCCCGGACGGTCGGGGCGTCGAGCTGGTCACCGACGACACCACGGATGTCGTAGGCCTTCACGATCGCCGACAGGTCTGCCACGGGTAAAGACCCTAGCGGGCGCCCGAACCCGCAGACGGTCGGCCGCGCCGCTCAGTCCTCTGCAGGACCCGGAAGCACCCGAAGGTGCCCTCGACGGCCGGTACCGGTGGTGGGCACGGCATCGACCGGCCGGTCGACCCGGCCTGCCTCCCGCACGGCCTCGGCCAGCGCGGTGAGGTCGTCGTTGCTGTGCGGCGGCGGGGCGAACTCGCCCTCGAACCGCACCACCTCCCAGCCGCGCGGCGCCGTGAGGCGGTGCGCGTGCTTGGTGCACAGGTCATAGGAATGCGGTTCGGCCTGCGTGGCCAACGGGCCTACGACCGCCGTGGAATCGGCGTAGACGTAGGTGAGAGTGGCCACCGCGAGCTCGGTGCACCCGGTCCGCGAACACCGCCGCACACTCAGCACGTCACTGACGATAGCGCTTGGACCGCCTGTCATCCCACCGCGACGCGCGGGCATCGAGCAGTGGGCCCGCGTAGCCGTAGGATCGCCCGGGTGACCACCGCGCGCCGCATCCTGCGCCGCTCGCCCCGCCGGCGGGACCGACGAGGCCGGGGCCTGCGCGGGCTGATGTATCCGGCCACCACGCCTGCCTCCCGAACCCGCGCGGAGAAGTTCGACGCGATGGTGCTGGAGGCGCTCGAGCCGATCGAGCTGCGCTGGGGCACCGAGCTCGCCGAGCTCGACCTCGCCGTCGACGAGGTGCCGGAGGTCGACGAGACGTCGCCGGACGAGGTGGTGTGGGGCCAGGGCGTGCTGGCCGACATCGGGGTGCCGCTCGCCCAGCTGGTGCCGGCGGGCGTCGACCCGGAAGGGCTGCCGTCGCGGGCGCGGATCGTGCTCTACCGCCGTCCCCTCGAGGCGCGTGCGCGTGGTGGCGCCGACCTCGCCGACCTGCTGCACGAGGTGCTCGTGGAGCAGGTGGCGGAGTACCTCAACATCGAGCCCGACGCCGTCGACGGCGGCGCCTGAGGCGAGGGGCGGACACCGCCCCTGTCCGCCGGAGCGGTGGCGGTCACCGGGCCCGGCAGGTGAGGACCCGATGCTCGCCCGCACAGCTGTCTCCCCGGCGCTGCTGATCGGGGGGCTGCGGGCGAGACCGGGGACCGGGTGGCCAGGTCGGTTCGGGCGTCAGGTCGGGGGCTAGGAGACGGCGCGGCGCAGTCTGCGCCGTTCCCGCTCCGACAGGCCGCCCCAGATCCCGAACCGCTCGTCGTGGGCGAGTGCGTAGTCCAGGCACTCGGCCCGCACCTCGCAGCCCGAGCAGATGCGCTTCGCCTCTCGCGTGGAGCCGCCCTTCTCCGGGAAGAACGCTTCAGGATCGGTCTGCGCGCAGAGCGCGCGCTCCTGCCAGTCCTGCTCCTCGGCATCATCCTCACCGAGCGAAACGATCCCCTCTCCGAACGGATCGAGAGCCGGAAACGGCACACCCGCCGTCGTCTCGACCAGCTCCATCGTGGCTGTGATCACGTTCACTCGCCCACCTCCCCGCACCCCGGCGAATGGCTGCCCGCGGGGATCCATCGGTACCCCACCCCTGAATAACAGCTATGTAAGTACAGCGCTGTCAGTCGGGCCTTGGCAAGCCGAAGCTGCCGTCCGGGTGATGCACTCCACCCGGTCGGTCGCGCGATCAGCACAATGGTCAGGTGCGCCACGTATCGAAGAGGGTCAGTCCGTGGTTCCTGATACTTCTGGCCGTGGCGATCGGCGGTGGCGTACTCACGGTGCTCGGCACGCCGGAGATGGTGTTCGCCGGCACATCCGTGCTGCTCACGGCCGGTGTCGTGCTCCTGGTTCTGGGGGGCTGGGCGGTGTCGCTGTGCCTCCACGAGTTCGGTCACGCGGCCGTCGCGTACCGCGGCGGCGACCTGTCGGTGCGAGACAAGGGGTATCTCACCCTCGACATCCGTCGCTACACCGATGTCGGACTGTCGTTCGTCCTCCCAATCGTGTTCCTCCTGCTGGGTGGTATTCCGCTACCTGGTGGCGCTGTGTGGATCAACCATGCGGCGATCAGGTCACGCGGCATGCGGAGCTTGGTCTCACTTGCCGGTCCCGGGATCAATTTCGTGATCGGAGCGTTACTTACGGCAGCCGTGGCGCTCGTGCCGATGCCGTACGGGCTCGCCGTCGGGCTGTCGTGCCTCGCGCTGATCCAGGTGCTCGCATTCGTCCTGAACATCCTGCCGGTGCCGGGTCTCGACGGGTTCGGGGTACTCGAGCCGTACCTCTCCCTGCCCGCGCGCCGGCTGGCGGCACAGGTGCGCCCGTGGGCCCCGATCGTCCTGTTCCTGTTGATCATCGGGGTGCCCGGCGTGGCCCAGCTGTTCTTCCAGGCGGGCGGCGCGGTCTACTCCGCGGTCGGCGGCGACTTCGGCCTCGCGGCCGAGGGGTACGACCAGCTGCTCTTCTGGCGCTGACCTGCCAGGCCCGCCCTCATTGCAGCAAAGCCACGTTCATGCCGTCAGATTGCGTGAACGTGGCTTTGCTGCAATCCGGGGGCCTGCGCGGCGCGGACCATCGTGGCCGCCGTGTCGGAGTCCTCGGGCAGCGCGTCGAGGGGCCACCAGCGCAGGTCGAGGGACTCGTCGCTGATCCGGGGCACCGCGCCGGCCGGTGCATGCACCAGGAACCGGACGTCGAGGTGGCGCGTCGGCACGCCGCTGGAGCAGGTGATCGGGTGCACGCCGATGTGCAACGGCTGCGGGGCGATCGTCAGCCCGTCGATGCCGGACTCCTCGGTCGCCTCGCGCAGCGCGGCGTCCCGCAGCGAGACGTCGGCGTCCTCGCAGTGACCACCGAGTTGCAGCCACCGTCCGACGCGCGGGTGCAGGGTGAGCAGCGTCTGCTCGCCGTCGGCGTCGAGGACCAGCGCCGAGGCCGTCAGGTGCCCCGGCTCGCACGACCGCGAGCACGCATCGTCGGGCCGGGCCGCGAGGAACGCGAGCAGGGCGTGCTGCAGCGCCTGCTGCTCCTCGCCCACCGGCTGCCAGGCCGCCAGCTCGGCCGCCGCGGTGGCCGGGGCTACCACTCGACGAGCCCGGTGCCCGGATCCCGCGGCGGCCGTGGGACCAGCGGCTGGGCCGGCATCCCGACGGCGACGGCGCCGAGCGGCTGCCAGTCGGGCGGCAGGCCGAGCGCCGCGCGCACCACGTCGGGGGCGAAGATCGTGGACCCGACCCAGCAGGACGCCAGCCCCTCGGCGGCCAGTGCCACCAGCAACGACTGCACCGCCGCGCCTCCCGCCACCGTGAACATCGTGCGTTCACCGAGGCGACGGGCCTCGTCGGGATAGGTGTGCATGCCGTCGCCGGTGCGGAAGGCCAGCACGAGCTCGGGTGCGCGGCGCAGCAGGTCACCGCGGCGCATCCGGCGCTCGACCTCGTCGGCCGGGCGGCCGTCGGCCTCCAGGTGCTCGCGCCACCGGGCCGCCATCCCGTCGAGCACGGCGGCCCGGCGCTCGGTGGTGCGCACCCAGGCGAAGCGGATCGGCGTGCTGTGGTGCGGAGCGGGCGCGGTGAGCGCCACGCCGACGGCCCGGCGCAACGCGGCGCCGTCGACCGGCTCGGCGGAGAAGTCACGGGTGCTGCGGCGCAGCAGCACCGCCTCCCGCCTGCCCTTCGCGATGGCTTCGTCGGTGCCCAGCCAGAACATGTCCTCGTCGAGCGGGCGCACGAGCTCACGAGCGGTGGAGCCGTCGTCGACGGGGCGCATCCCGCGCACCACGGCCACCGGCAGCCCGCCCAGCTTGCCCTTCACGAGGTCGGCGGCGGACGCCAGCTCGTCGGCGATCGCGACCTCGGTGACCAGCAGCTCGTTGCCCTCGGCGTCCTCGGCGCCCGCGTACCGGTGCAGCACCTCGAGGCCGGCCGAACCGATCGCGACATCGGTCTGCCCGACCCGCCACGACCGGCCCATCGTGTCGGTCACCACCACGGCGACCTCCACACCGAGCAGCCGTCCCAGCTCCGCACGCAGCCGCGCCGCGCTGGCGTCGGGGTCGGCCGGCAGCAGCGCCAGCTCGTCGCGCCGCACGTTGGAGCCGTCGATACCCGCGGCGGCCTGCACGATGCCGAGCTTGCCCGCGACGATCAGCGTGCGCCCGCGCCGCGCGAGAACGCGCTCCGTCTCGGCGTCCACCAGCTCACGACGCAGCGCGTCGCGCGCCTCGGGGTCGGTGGGCGCGGGCACGAGGCGGCCCTCGACCTTGGAGAAGATCTTCGACGTCACCACGACGACGTCGCCATCGACGATCCACGGAGCGGCGGCGGCGAGCGCGCCGGCCAGGTCGTCGCCCGGCCGGAACTCCGGCAGCCCGCGAACGGGCAGGACGGTGATCGCGTCGGGGGCGGCGTGGTCGGTGACCGGCTGCTGGTCAGGCAACTGCGGCACCGGCCAGCTCCAGGGCGCGGCGCGCCATCTCGGCCGTGGCGTCGACGTCGGTCATCAGCAGCGGAACCGACCGCACCTCGACGCCGGGCACCTCCGCGGTGTCGCCGGTGTGCACGAGCCAGCCGTCGAGCAGGCCGCCATCGGCGCGGGCCCCGAGGTGACGGCCGACGGCCTCCGCCGTGGTCTCCACCCCGATCGCGCTGAGGCACGCGTCGGCCATGCCCCGCAACGGCCTGCCTCCGACGATCGGCGACAGCCCGACGACCTTGGCGCGCGTGCCGCGCAGGGCGTCGCGCATCCCGGGGATCTCCAGCAGCGTCCCGATGCTCACCACCGGGTTGGACGGCGCGACGAGCACCGCGTCGGCCCCCGCGATCGCCTCCCGGACCGCGGGCAGCACGGTCGCCTGCTCGGCGCCGACCGAGGCGAAGCTGTGCGCGACCGGCTCGGCCTTGTGCCGCACCCACCACTCCTGGAAGTGGATCGCCTTGCGCGCCTTCGGGCCCGTCTCCGGGTCGTCGACCACGACGTGGGTCTCCACGCGGTCGTCGGTGGCGGGCAGGAGCGTGACGCCGGGCTGCCAACGGTGGGACAGCGCCGCCATGACGTCCGAGAGCGGGTAGCCGGCCCGGAGCATGCGGGTGCGGACGAGGTGGGTGGCGATGTCGCGGTCACCGAGGCCGAACCACGTGGGGTCGGCCTCGTAGGCGGCGAGCTCGTCGCGCACCGCCCACGTCTCCCCCGCC
>NZ_JAAXKY010000165.1 GCF_012911925.1 Pseudonocardia xinjiangensis
CCCCCGCACCGCCCGCCGCTGAGCCCCCCTGAAGTTCAGGAAAGCCACTTTCCTGCCCGGAGAGGGCCTGAAAGTGGCTTTCCTGAACCTGGGGGTGGCCCCGCGGGGGCCTACGCCGTGCGGGTTCTTGCCGTCAGGGCGGTGTCGTAGCGGTCCAGCACCAGGTTCAGGACGGCCGGGTGGTCGGCCAGGGGCGCGGCGACGACGTCCGCGCCGCACCCGTCCAGGTGCCGCTGGAACAGCCCCGGTGCGAGCAGCCACGACGCGACCGCCACCCGCTGCGCCCCACCCGCCCGCAGCGCGGCCACGGCCTCGCCCACCCGGGGACCGCCGGTGGCGATCGTGGCGAGCGTGACGGGACGCCCGAGCACCCGCCCGAGCCTGCGCGCGGCCCGGGCGCCGTCGGCCTGGGCGTGGGGGTCGCTGGAGCCGGCCACGGCCAGCACCACGGCGTCGTCGGCGCGTGCCCCGGCCGCGGCGAGCCGGTCGGCGGCCGCGGCGACGAGTGCGGGGTCGGGGCCGAAGGCCTGGCCGAGGAGCACGTCGTGGCGGCCGATGGCGTCGAGCTGCGCCGGCACGTCGACGCGCACGTGGTAGCCGGCGGCGAGGAACATCGGCACCACCACGCACGGGCCGGGCAGCTCGGCGAGAGCGTCGGCCGGGCTGGGCCGGCGCACGTCGACGAAGCACGCCGCCACCGGCACCCCCAGCGCCTCGGCGGCCTGCGCCGCCACCCGCTCGGTGACGACCGCGCCGGCCGGGTCACGCGTGCCGTGGGCGGCGAGGAGCAGGTTCACCGCTTGTCCCCGTGCAGGCAGTGCCCCCCGACGGGGACGGGCCCGGCGGCGGGGTCGAGCGCGAGGCGGTACCCCCGCTTGACGACGGTCTGCACCAGCTTGGGCTCACCCAGCGCGGTACGCAGCCGGGCCATCGCCGTCTCGACGGCGTGCTCGTCGCCGCTACCCCCCGGCAGCGCGCGCAGCAGCTCGGCTCGTGCCACGACCCGGCCCGGGCGGCGGGCGAGCGCGCGCAGCAGCGCCATCCCCGCGGGCGGCACCCCGCGCAGCACCCCGTCGACGAGCACGGCATGTCCGCGCAGCTCGAGCCAGTGCCCGGCCACGGGCAGCCGCCGCGCGCGCCCCGGCATCTCGGCCTCCAGGCGCCGCACCATCGCCCCGAGGCGGGAACGCTGGGGCTGCACCGTGGGCACGTCGACGGCTTCGAGGGGCGCCGCGGTGACCGGGCCGACGCAGAGCGACAGGACCGGCCCGCGCAGCGCGGTGAGCAGCTCGTCGCGCACTCCGCGCTCGGAGGCCCTGGCGAGGAGGCTGGCCGCGGCGGGCGCACTGGTGAACGCCAGTACGTCGACGCAGCCGGTGAGCACGCCGTCCATCAGCCGGTCGAGCGGGCCGATGTCGACGGGCGGCATCCAGCGGTAGACCGGCACCTCGATCACCGTGGCGCCCGCCACCGTGAGCGCCTCGACCACGTCGGGGAGGGGCTCGCCGTGCAGTTGGACGGCGATGCGCAGCCCGTCGACGCCGCGGCCGTCGCAGGCGCCGTCGAGCAGGTAGTCGAGCACCTCGGCGGAGGACTCCGACGGCGGCGACCAGGTGTCCATCAGCCCGGACGCGCGGATCGCGCCGCGCGCCTTCGGGCCGCGGGCGATCAGCTTCCCCGCGCCCAGAGCGGCGAGCAGCTCCTCGCCGATCCCCCAGCCGTCGGCGGCCTCCACCCAGCCGCGGAAGCCGATGCCGGTGGTGGCCACGGTGATGTCGGGCGGACGGGCGATGAGGCCGCGGGTGGCGTCGGCCAGCTCGGTGTCGTCGGCAACCGGGACGATCCGCAGTGCGGCGCCGTGCTGGACGACCGCGCCGCGCCGTTGCAGCATCGTGCCGAGCTCGTCGGCCCGGCGCGCAGCTGTGACCCCGACGGTGAAACCCGCCAGGGGCGGTACCTCGGTGAGAGGGGGGTCGATTGCCACGGCGCTGTTCACGGTAACCCGACCTCGAGCAGCCCGTCGGCCACCCGGACCGGGTAGGTCGGCACCGCGACGTCCGGATCGTCCAGGCATCGCCCGGTGACCAGGTCGAAAGCCTGCTTGTACACCGGTGATGCGACGGTCGCCACACCCGCGCGGTCACCGACGATGCCCCGCGAGAGCACGGCCGCACCGGAGAACGGGTCGATGTTGCCGATCGCGTGGACGGTGCCGTCGTGGGTGCGGAACAGGGCCACCTGCACGTCGCCGAGCAGGGCGGCGACACCGCGCTCGGGCAGCAGCCGGTCGTAGCGGCACACGGCCTCCCAGCGCGGCCCGGGGGACGCGGTGGGCGCGCTGTCCCGCTCGGTCACGGTCGGCGAGATCGAGATCGTCATCGCCGCACCCCCGGCATCCCGACGGCGACCGGTTCCCGCGGCACGGGCACCGGCTGCCCCCGCTCGGTGACGAAGGTGATCGTCGGGTCCGGTGCGTCCGGCGCGTTGACGAAGGACACGAACCGCTCCAGCTTCGCGGGGTCGTCCAGCACTCCGCGCCACTCGTCGGCGTAACCCGCGACGTGGGTCTCCATGGCGGCCTCCAGGTCGGCACAGATTCCGAGTGAGTCGTCGACGATCACCGCGCGCAGATGGTCGAGGCCTCCGTCCATGGCCTCGATCCACGCCGCGGTGCGCTGCAGCCGGTCGGCGGTGCGGATGTAGAACATCAGGAACCGGTCGATCACGCGGACGAGCTCGTCGGTGTCGAGGTCGGACGCGAGCAGCTCGGCGTGGCGCGGGGTGAAGCCGCCGTTGCCGCCGACGTAGAGGTTCCACCCGTGCTCGGTGGCGATGATGCCGAAGTCCTTCGACCGGGCCTCCGCGCACTCCCGTGCACAGCCCGAGACGCCCGACTTGAACTTGTGCGGGGCCCGGAGCCCCCGGTAGCGCAGCTCCAGCGCCACGGCGAGGCCCACCGAGTCCTGCTGGCCGTAGCGGCACCACGTGGTGCCCACGCAGGACTTCACCGTGCGCAGCGCCTTCCCGTAGGCGTGCCCGGACTCGAACCCGGCGTCGACGAGCCGGCGCCAGATCGCCGGGAGCTGCTCGACGCGGGCGCCGAACATGTCGATCCGCTGCCCGCCGGTGATCTTCGTGTAGAGGCCGAAGTCGCGAGCCACCTCGCCGATCACGATCAGGCCCTCCGGCGTGATCTCGCCGCCCGGGATCCGCGGCACCACCGAGTACGTGCCGTTGCGCTGCAGGTTGGCCAGGAAGTGGTCGTTGGTGTCCTGCAGGGCCGCCTGCTCACCGTCGTGGACGTGGCCGCCGCCCAGCGACGCCAGTATCGACGCGACGGCGGGCTTGCAGATGTCGCAGCCGCGGCCCGTCCCGTGCTTCTCGACGACCTCGGAGAACGTCCGGATCCCCGTGCCGGCGATGATCTCGAACAGCTCGGCCCGGCTGTGGGTGAAGTGCTCGCACAGCGCGGTGGACTGCTCGACGCCCGCCTGCGCGAGCAGCTTCTTGAGGACCGGGACGCACGACCCGCAGCTGGTGCCGGCCCGCGTGCAGGCCTTGATCGCCGGCACGTCGTGGGCCCCGGCGCCGATGGCGTCGCAGACAGCGCCCTTGGTGACGGCGTTGCACGAGCAGATCTGCGCGGTGTCGGGCAGGGCGTCGGCGCCGATCTCCACGCCGCCGGGCGCGATCATCGCGACGGGGTCGGCAGGCAGCACGGCACCGACGAGCGGGCGCAGCGTGGCGTACTTCGACGCATCACCGACCAGGACGCCGCCGAGCAGCGTCTGCGCGTCGTCGCTCACCACGAGCTTGGCGTAGCTGCCGGCGACCGGGTCGTTGACCACCACCTCCAGCGCACCGGCCGTGGTGGCGTGGGCGTCGCCGAAGCTCGCGACGTCGACGCCGAGCATCTTGAGCTGGGTGGACATGTCCAGTGCTGCGGAGGTCATCGTCGCGGTGCCGCCGAGCAGCCGGTCGGCCACCACCTCGGCCATCGCGTACCCGGGAGCCACGAGACCGTAGGTGCGGCCCTCCAGCGCGGCCACCTCACCGATCGCCCAGACGTGCTCGTCGGCGGTGCGGCAGCGGTTGTCGACCAGCACGCCACCGCGCTCCCCCACCGGCAGGCCGGCCGCGCGGGCCAGCGTGTCGGCGGGACGGATCCCGGCGGAGAACACGACGACGTCGGCGTCGAGCTCGATGCCGTCGGAGAGGGTGGCCACGAGCCGCCCGCGCTGCTCGGCGATCCCGGTGACCGACACCCCGCACCGCACGGCGAGGTCCTCGTTCTCCACCAGCCTGCGCAGCAGCGCGCCGCCACCCTCGTCGACCTGCACCGGCATCAGCCGGGGCGCGATCTCTACGACCTGCGGCGAGAGCCCGAGAGAGCGCAGCGCCCGCGCCGCCTCCAGCCCGAGCAGCCCGCCACCGACGACGACGGCCGAGCGACGACCCGGGCGCTCGGCCACCATCGCGTCGCGCGCGGCGGCGGTGATCGCGTCGAGGTCGTCGAGCGTGCGGTAGACGAAGCAGCCGGGCAGCTCGCGGCCGGCGACGGGCGGCACGAACGGCACCGAGCCGGTGGCGAGGACGAGCGCGTCGTAGCGCAGCTCCCGGCCCGAGGCCGTGCGCACGAGCCGGGCGTCGCGGTCGACCTCGACCACCGCGTCGCCCAGGTGCAGCCGCACGAGCGGGTCGGGCGTGGCCGGGAGCGTCAGCTCCTCGGCGCTCACCCCGTCCACATAGGACGACAGGGCGACGCGGTCGTAGGCGGGCCGGCCCTCCTCACCGAGGACCGTGATCCGCCAGGTGCCCTGGGGGTCGCGGTCGCGCACGGTCTGGACGAGCCGGTGCCCGACCATCCCGTGGCCGACGACGACGAGCTCCCTGTGGTCGATGCTGTTCATGCGGCACCCTCCTGTCGAACCGGGCTGAGCACCGGGGGGTCACTCTCGGCCAGCCACGTACAGATCCCCTGGACCGCGTCGCCGCAGCTCCCGCAGCCGGTGCCGGCGCGGGTCGCCCGGCTCAGCGCGGCGACGTCGGTGGCCCCGCCCCGCCACGCGGCCACGAGCGCGCCCTTCGTCACCGTGTTGCAGCGGCACACCACCGCGGACGCCGGGAGCCGGGTGGGGTCGGCGGTCTCCGGAGCCCCGGGGAGGGCGCGGCCGAGCAGCAGCCCGAGCCGGTCGGCCGGGGCGGGCGAGCCGGTGTCGTAGAACTGGATCATGGACGCCGCGGCGTCGGGGAGGCCGATCATGGCGCCGCTGACCACGCGGTCGCCCTGTAGCGCCAGGGTGGCGTAGCGGCCACCGACCGGGTCGGCAAAGCGCAGCACCTCGGCGCCGGGGCGGTCCAGGGCCGCCGGGTCCCCCACGGTGGCGAGGTCCACCCCGCGGGCCTTGAGCCGGGTGACCGACGGCGTCCCCCCGTAGCGCGCCACGGGGTCGGCTCCGGTCAGGAGGTCGGCGAGCACCGCGGCCTGCTCCCAGCCCGGCTGCACCAGGCCGGCGGCCGTGCCGGCGTGCTGGGCGCAGTCGCCGATCGCGTGCACCCGCGCGTCCGACGTGGCCAGCCGGTCGTCCACGAGAACGCCACGGTCCACCGCGATGCCGGCAGCGGCCGCGAGGTCGGTCTCGGCCCGCACTCCGGCGGCGACCACCAGCGCGTCGGCGGCGACGAGCTCGTCGACGCCGCTGTCGCCGCAGCGCAGCCCGTAGCCGGGCTCCCAGGCCTGCGCCTCCACCCCGAGCCGGACGTCGACGCCGAGCCGGCGCAGCGTGGCCGCCAGCACCTCGCCCGCACCGGCGTCGAGCTGGCGTTCCATCAGGTGCTGCTTCGGGTGCACGAGGG
Organism: Pseudonocardia xinjiangensis; assembly: GCF_012911925.1. Lineage (GTDB taxonomy): Bacteria > Actinomycetota > Actinomycetes > Mycobacteriales > Pseudonocardiaceae > Pseudonocardia > Pseudonocardia xinjiangensis. The sequence continues at coordinate 5,857 of NZ_JAAXKY010000165.1, forward strand.
TGACGCGCACCCCGCGCCCGGCCAGCCCCCGGGCCGCCTCGCAGCCCAGCAGGCCGCCGCCGAGCACGACGAACCGCGCGCCGGGGTGGGCGAGGCCGATGATCCGCTCGCAGTCGGCGATGTCCCGGAACGTCGCCACGCTCGCGTCGTCGAGACCGTCCATCGGGGGCAGCCAGGCCCGGCTGCCGGTGGCGAGCACGAGCTCGTCGTAGGGCTCGATCCCGTCGGACCCGGTGTGGACGGCGCGGCGACTCCGGTTGATCGCGGTGGCGGTGACGCCGAGGCGGAGGTCGACCCGCTGGCGCGCCGCCCACCCGGCCGGGTGCAGCTCCACCGCCCTGGCCGACAGCCCGCCGGCCAGCACCGTGGACAGCAGGACGCGGTTGTACGCCGGGCGCGGCTCGGCACCGAGAACCGTGAGCCGCACCCTCGCTCCGTGCGGGTCGCGGCGGCGCACCTCCTCGACGAACCGGGCGCCGACCATCCCGTGCCCCACCACAACGATTCGCCTGCTCACGGCCACCGACGGTAGGCAGCCCCAGTTACATGGGCGGGACGGCGCGTGACGCGGGCGTAAATCGGACCGCACATCGGCAGGCTGCACACGTGAGCGGAACCCGTGGCCGGCCGCACACAGCACGTGGCCACCGGGCACACGTCCTGACATGTGCACGGTGGCCACGGGATGTGTGTGGTGGTCCCTCAGGCCATCGGCTCCAGCCGCACCGCGCACACCTTGAACTCCGGCATCCGGCTGATCGGATCCAGCGCCGGGTTGGTGAGGAGGTTCGCCGCCTGCTCCCCGCCGAAGTGGAACGGCAGGAACACGGTGTCCGGCCGCAGCGACGGCACGCAGCGCACCCTCGCCGTCGCCGTGCCGCGCCGCGACACGACCCGCGCCCACTCCCCGTCGGCCAGCCCCGCCCGCGTGGCGGTGTCGGGGTGCACCTCGACGAACGACTCCGGCGCGATCCCGGCCAGCTCCGCCACCCGCCGGGTCTGCGCTCCGGACTGGTAGTGCACCAGCACCCGTCCCGTGGTGGCCCGCAGCGGATGCTCGTCATCCGGCAGCTCGGCGGCCTCGGTGTGCTCGACGGCGACCACCCGCGCGCGCCCGTCGGCGTGGGCGAACCGCTCGGTGAACAGCCGCGGGGTGCCCGGATGGACCGGCGCACCCGGCAGCGGGGCGGGGCAGGGCCAGTGCAGGGCCTCGCCCGCGTCGAGCCGGTCGTAGCTGATCCCGGAGTAGTCGGCAGGCCCACCCGCCGACGCCGCTCGCAGCTCGTCGAACACGGCACGGGGGTCGGCGGGGAACCCCGCGGCGCCCAGCTCGGCGGCGAGCCCGGCGATCACCTCGAGGTCGGTGCGCACCCCGGCCGGTGGGCGCAGCGCCCGGCGCCGGCGCAGCACCCTGCCCTCCAGGTTGGTCATCGTGCCTTCCTCCTCCGCCCACTGCGCCACGGGCAGCACGACATCGGCGGCCATCGCCGTCTCGCTGGGGAAGACGTCGGCCACCACCAGCAGGTCGAGCGCGGCGAGCCGATCGGCCACGGAGTTCCCGTCGGGCGCGGACACGAGCACGTTGGAGCCGAACACGAGCAGCGCCTTCGGACCGCCGGGGCGGCCCAGCGCGGCCAGCAGCTCCGTGGCGCTGCGTCCCGGCCCCGGCAGGGCGTCGGGCGCCACCCCCCATACGCCTGCGACGTGCTCCCGGGCGGCGGGGTCGGTGATCGAGCGGTAGCCCGGCAGCTGGTCGGACTTCTGGCCGTGCTCGCGCCCGCCCTGCCCGTTGCCCTGCCCGGTGATCGTCCCGAAGCCCGAGCCCGGACGTCCCGGCAGGCCCAGCGCGAGCGCCAGGTTGATCCACGCGGTGACGGTGTCGACGCCGTGTGCGTGCTGCTCGGCGCCCCGCGCGGTGAGGACGTAGCGCCGCGACGCCGCCCCGAGCCACCCCACCACCGTGCGCATGTCGGAGGCGGGCACCCCGCAGACCCGTTCGGCCCGCTCCGGCCACCACTGCGCCGCCACCCGCCACGCGTCGTCGAAACCGGTGGTGCGGTCGGCGAGGTAGTCGGCGTCGAGCCAGCCGTCGGTGACGGCGGCGTGCAGCATCCCCAGTGCCAGCACCAGGTCGGTGCCCGGCACCGGCTGCAGGTGCATCCCACCGCCGGCGATCGCCCGCTCCACCGTGGGCGTGCGCCGCGGGTCGACGACCACGAGCCGGGCCCCGCCGAGATGGCCCATCAGCGGGGGCATCGTCTCTGCGATGTTCGCCCCCGCGAGCACCACGACCTCGGCGTCGTCCAGGTCGGTGACCGGGAACGGCAGGCCCCGGTCGACGCCGAACGCGCGGTTGCCCGCAGCAGCCGCCGAGGACATGCAGAACCGGCCGTTGTAGTCGATCTGCGACGTGCCCAGCGCGACCCGTGCGAACTTGCCCAGCAGGTAGGACTTCTCGTTCGTCAGGCCACCGGCACCGAAGACCGCGACCGAGTCGGGGCCGTGCTCGGCGCGCAGCGCGGCGAGCTGCCGCGACACGTGCGCCAGCGCGGCATCCCAGCCGACCGGCGCGAGATCGGCCGACCGCGACGGGCGCAGGAGCGGGCTCGTCAGCCGTTCCGGGTGCGTGAGCAGCCTGCCCGCCGTCCACCCCTTCTGGCAGAGCCCGCCCCGGTTGGTGGGGAACTCGCGCCCGTCGACGCTCCCCTTGCCGTCGACCCACTGCCCGCACTGCAGCGCGCAGTACGGGCAGTGGGTGGCGACGCCCTTCGACGTCGCCAGAACCGCTGCCGGGCTCACACGCCGGCGTGCGCGAACCGCGGGTGAGTGGCCTCCGCCGCGGCAGGTCGCAGGTAGACGGCGTAGGTGACCACGGTGCACACCACGTAGAAGGCGAGGAAGGACCAGAACGCGGGGTCGCCGGACTTCGCCGTGAGGAAGGCCTCGCGGAAGGCGAGGTTGATGAACAGCCCGCCCAGCGCACCGACCGCGCCGACGATGCCGATCACCGCCCCGGAGATCCGCCGCGCCCGCAGCAGTGCCGGCTGCTCATCGGCACCGCCGGCGATCGCGATCCTGGCCTGCCCGCGGAAGATCGCCGGGATCATCTTGTAGGTCGAGCCGTTGCCCACCCCGCTGAGCGCGAACAGCAGCACGAACCCGGCCGTGAACAGCGAGAGCGAGTGCATCGCCGAGGCCACCAGCACCACTCCCGTGGCCACCGCCATGGCGATGAAGTTCCAGAAGGTGATCTTCGCGCCACCGTAGGAGTCGGCGAGCTTCCCCCCGTAGGGACGCACCAGCGAGCCGAGCAGCGGCCCGATGAACGTCACCGCAGCCGCCTGCAGCGGCGTGCGGCCGAACTGGTTCTGCAGCACCAGCCCGAACGCGAAGCTGTAGCCGATGAACGACCCGAACGTCCCGATGTAGAGCAGCGACATCACCCACGTCTGGCTCTCCCGGATCGACTCCCGGAAGGCACCGGTGTCGTTGCGCACCGACGTCAGGTTGTCCATGTTCAGCGCGGCGAGCAGCGCGGCCACCACGATCAGCGGGATGTAGACACCGAGCAGGATCCGCGGCGCCCCGGCGCCCGCGGTCGCGATGATCAGCAACCCGACGAGCTGGATCACCGGCACCCCGATGTTGCCGCCGCCCGCGTTCAGACCGAGCGCCCAGCCCTTACGGGAGTCGGGAAAGAACGTGTTGATATTGGTCATGGACGAGGCAAAGTTGCCACCGCCAACACCCGCGACCGCGGCCGCCACGAGGAACGTCGTGAACGATGTTCCCGGCTGGATGACGATCGCGGCGAAAATCGTCGGGAGCAGCAGCAGGGCGGCACTGACGATCGTCCAGTTCCGGCCGCCGAAACGGGCCACGGCGAACGAGTACGGCAACCGCAGCACTGCGCCCACCAGCGTGGGGACCCCCACCAGAATGAACTTCTGGGAGGCGTCGATCCCGTACTCCGGGCCCATGAAGAGCACCAGGACGGACCAGATCGACCAGATCGAGAATCCGATGTGCTCGCTGAGGATGGAGTACCAGAGGTTACGGTTAGCGACTTTCGCGCCGGTGCGTTCCCAGAAAGAGGGATTTTCGGGGTCCCAATGGTCGATCCAGCGCCCGGCGAGCCGGTTTCGGGCAGGATGTGCGTCAGGTGACGTCGTCACGCCGGGCCTCCGGGTGGGCTGAGGTCGAGTAGGGCGAACGCCACTCGGGGCGTCCGTAGGCGTCGCTGCCGTCGCGGGCAACGCTAGGAACAGCGCGTTACCACGCAGTCGGTTCCGTGTGACATGAACGCAAAGCAGCGCTCACTCACCCTGGGCGCGGATGTGAGGCACAAGTGCGTGGAGCCGCCAACAGCGCTGAACAGGTGCCGGCGCACCCGTCCGGGGCTCGGCACCGATCCGCCGCGTTGACCGCAGGTGTGCTCGCGGTCGTCGCCGCCGTTCTCGCCGGTTGCACGTCGACCGGTTCGGCCCCGGGGCCCGTGCCCTCGGGCGCCGGTCCGCTGCGCGCCCAGCTGGTGGAGGGTGCGACCGGGCCGGGCGCCATGACCCACGCCTCGGCGCTGGAGCAGATCGCCGACCGCAACGGGGGAAACCGCGCCTCACCGGGGCCGGGCTACGACGCGAGCGTCGACTACGTGGCCGGGGTTCTGCGCAACGCCGGCTTCGACGTCACCACACCGACCTTCAGGTTCCGGAGCCGGGGAGAGCAGAGCCTCATCCGCAACGTGGTGGCGCAGACCCGCACCGGTTCGCCCGACCGCGTGGTGCTGGCCGGGGCCCACCTCGACTCCGTGGAGGAAGGTCCAGGGATCAACGACAACGCCTCCGGGGTGGGAACCCTCCTGGAGATCGCCACGCGGATGGGCGGCTCCCCGCAGGTCACCAACGCCGTCCGCTTCGCGTTCTGGGGAGCGGAGGAGGAGGACCTCGTCGGCTCCACCGAGTACGTCGAGGGGCTCTCGGAGCAGGACCGGGCCGCGATCGCCCTCTATCTCAACCTGGACATGCTGGCCTCACCGAACGCCGCCTACTTCGTCCAGGGCGGCGCGAGCGGCCGGGGCTCCCGGTCCGGACCGCCCGGGTCGGCCGCGGTAGGCCGGGTGCTCATGGAGGAGATGGCCGCCACCGGCATCACGGCCGAGCTCTACCCGTTCGAGGGTGACTCGGACTTCGCCCCGTTCGTCGAAGCCGGGATCCCCTCGGGTGGCGTCCTCGCCGGTGACGCCGGCACCAAGACGCCCGAGCAGGCCCAGGCGTGGGGCGGGCAGGCCGGGCAGGTCTACGACGTCTGCTATCACTCGGCCTGCGACCGCGTCGACAACCTCGACCAGACGGCGCTCGACAACTTCACCAATGCGATCGCCGGCACGATCGCCCGGTTCGCCACGTCGACGGAGGTACCGGCCCGCTGACGCCTGCTCGTCAGAGCAGCGGAGCCACCAGGCGCGCCACCCGGTCGAGACCGGCCAGGGTGCGCGCTGAGGCCTCCGGGTGCTGGGCGTGCAGCGCCAGCCGGTACAGCAGCGCGCGCAGCAGCATCTGCGGCCACTCCGACAGGTGCGCCCACCTCTTCATGAGCTCGTCGTCGGCGCCGCCCCACGCGAGCGCGTCGACCACCACGACGGCCGCCGCCCACTCCTTCGGCCGCCAGGCGGGCGTCAGCTCGATCAGCGCGGGCCTGCCGTCGTGATCGAACAGGACGGCGCCGAACAGCTCCGGGTGCACCACCTGCGGGGTGCTGCGGACCGGCCTGCGGTACGTGGCCAGCGCGGTGTAGAGCTCGCCGCCCTTCGCCTGGTCGAGCGCCAGCCTGCGCTCCCCGAACGCCCCCGCCGCGGAGCGCGTGAGCAGGTCGTCGCGATCGTCGAGCAGCCGCGGCCGGGGCAGTGCAGCGGTGGCCGCATGCAGGCGGGTGGCGACCTCGACCACCGCGTCGTGACGCGGCTCGATGGTGCCCGCGACGAACCGGCTCGCGGCCCAGCCTGCCACCACCCAGCGGCCGTCGGAGGAGCGGATCGGGCGCGCCAGCCGCAACCCTTCCACCTCGAGCCCCTCGAGCACGCGGGCCGACCACGCGGCGACCGCGTTGTCGGCAACCGGCCGGACCAGGACGTCTCCGCAGTGCCACGCACGCCGGCCCGCCCAGACCACCGGGCGTGGCTCGGACTCCCCCACGCCGAACGCCGTGCGGACGTGCTGTGGCAGGGCGCTCCCGACCAGGGCGACCTGCGGGAGGACGGGGACACCTGTCACGGTCGGCACGCTACCTGCGACCCGGTGTGGATCGGGACCGCCACGCGGAGCTGATCCTGTTGCGCATGGTATCGGCCATGGTCATCAGTCGTCCGACGAGCCGGACGACGACTGCCGGCTCGACTGCTGTGAGGACTTCTGGGACGACTTCTCGGCCTTCGATCCGCCGCCCTGACCGCGCCCCGACGACCCGTCGGACTGCTGCCGGCCCGACTCCTGGCTGCTCGACCGCCCGCCCGAGGACCTCTGGCCCGACTCCTGGGATTTCTGCCGCTGGGCCTTCGACTGGGGAGCCTTCGACCCCGACCGCGACGACTCCGACCGCGACGACCGCGACTCGGAGGCCTTCGACTCCGACGACCCCGACCGCGACGACTCGCTGCGCTTCGCGTTCTGGCTCCGCCCGGAGCCTTGCGACCCGCCGCTCTCGCGGGAGCCGGAGCGAGCCGACTTCTCGGAGCGGTCGGAGCCGTTGTCGCCGTCGGACCCCCCGCGGTTGCGCAGAGCCGAGTCGATCTGGCGGGCCGCCCCGACCACACCGAGCGCGGCCCGGGCCAGCTTCGCCTCGGACGACGAGCCGCCACGGTTCCCGCCCGAACCCTGCTCGCTCGAGCCGCGTGAGGACCCGCCACCCGACCTGGTGCCGCCCGACGACTCGCCGCCGCTCCGGCCACCGCCCTCGGCTCCGGACCGGGCCCGGCCGTTCTCGCCGCTGCTCCGGCCGTCACTGCCGCCCGACCGGGCGCGGCCGCTGTCGCCGCCATTGCGGTCGCCGCGGCTCCCGCTGCTTCCGTCCGACTGCCCGCCGGACCGGCTCCCCGACCCCTCGCCGCCGATCACCCGGCTGACCTGCCGGATCAGGCCGGCGGCACGATCGCCACCGGAGGAGTCGCTGCCCCCGGAGCGGCCACCGGCCGTCGCACCACCGCTCTCCCGGCCGCTGGTCTCCCGGTCACCGTCGCGGCCACTGCTGCGGCTGCTGTTGTCCTGACCCCGACCACGCTCACCGGCGCCCGCCCGGGCACCGCCCAGCACACCGCTGACGGCACCCGCGACCCCGCCCACCGCACTGGACGCAGCCGACGCCACACCCGACCGGGCTCCACCTCCCGAGGACGACCCGCCACCTCCACGGGCACCGTCAGAGCCGCCCCGGCCACCGTTCTCCCGGTCACCGCCGCGCCCGCTACTGCGGCTGCTGCTGTCCTGACCGCGACCACGCTCACCGGCGCCCGCCCCGGAACCACCCAGCACACCGCCGACGGCACCCGCGACCCCGCCGACCGCACCGGAGGCAGCCGACGCCACACCCGACCGGACACCCTCAGCGCCGCTCCGGCCACCGTTCTCCCGGTCACTGCTGCGGCTGCCGTCCTGACCACGACCACGCTCACCGGCGCCCGCCCCGGAACCACCCAGCACACCGCCGACGACACCCGCGACCCCGCCGACCGCACCGGAGGCAGCCGACGCCACACCGGACCGGACACCGCCGTCGGCTCCGGGCGCCGATCCGGCACCAGCACGACCGGGCCCGTCGCTCCGGTTGCCTCTGGTGCCTGCGGCGCGCGGGTCGGCGCCGCCGGCCGCGGCGCCGCCGCGAGCCCCACCGTTGTCACGGGTGCGCTCACCGCCACCGGTCACCAGGTCGGCCACGGTGCCACCGAGCCCGACCACCGGGCCGAGACGGTTGTCGCCGCTCTGCCGGTCGCGGTCGGCTCCGGCGGCCCGCCGGTCCGGGTCTCCACTGCGCTTCGCCGTCTCGTCGCCCGGTCCACGGGGGTCGGGGGGTCCGCCGGTCGGGGTGTCCTGCCGTTCCCGCTGCTGCCGTTCCTCCCGCGCGAGCACGTCCGGCCGGCGCGGGGCGGCACCACGCTTGCGTTCGTCGTCGTCGCCGCGGCCGCCGGTCCGGATGACGTCGAGGACCTCGTTGCTCACCTCGGCGGTGGCCTGGCCGTCGTCGGGCAGGGGGGCGCGCAGCGCGCTCTCCACGCCCTTCTCCAGGCTCTCCAGCTCCTCGCGCTTCGCGTCCCGCTGGCGCAGCCGCAGGTCGCGCTGCTCGTCGAGGGCGGCGATCACCGACGCCTGCTCCGGGGAGCGCTGCGGCTCCGCCGGTGGGTCCTGCAGCGCCTTCTCGACCGCGTCGAGGTGCTGCTCGGTGAGCTTGAGGTCGTCCTTCGTGCGGTCGAGGGAGCGATAGGTGTCGATCTGGGACTGCAGGGTGGCCTTGCGCCGTTCCAGCAGTGCCTTGCGCTCCTTCAACGCCTGCACGGGCTCCGCCGGCACGGTGGCACGGCGCTCCTCCGGCAGCCGGTTCCAGGCGTCCTCGGTCTGGGCGATCGTGTCGAGCTGGCGGTTCACCGACGTGAGGGTGACCTGCGCGCGGGCGACCCACTCGGTCTCCGACTCCGGCCCCGGTACGGGTTGGGCGGGCACCGCGCGGACCGTGCTCGCCGGTTCCGACGCCGTGACGGCGTAACCCCCGGCCAGGATCCCGGCGACGCCCAGCACGGCCACGGCGCGCCGTCTCCGCGTCGGCGGTTCGTCCGCGCCGCGGGCCAGCCCCGCCCGCACCCGGGCGGCGATGCCGCCGCCGGCCCGGGACCTGCGGACGGGGGTGGTGGCCACCTCGACGTGCGGGGTCTCGACCCGCCCGGCCCGGGGCCGGGGGTAGGTGGACGGCACCTCGTCGACGGGTTCGACGAGCCACGGCAGGGTCTCCGCCAGACGCGCGTTCTGATCGGGTCGCATCGAAGCGCGTCGGGCCTGGCGGGCAGCAGCGCGGTGCGCCGCCGAGCAGTAGCGCCGGGCAGGGCGTCCTGGGATGTCCTCGATCGTCGTTTCGCACCCGGGCAGGGCGCAGCGTCTCGCGTTGTCGTCCACCAGTGCGACCCCCATCGCCGGGTGACGGACGACACGCCGAAACGGCGGCCGCTCCGTCAGGCCACCGTTGCTGCGCACGTGCGCGCACCCCAACGCCACGGCGCCGCAGGATCCGATTGATCTTTCCGAGATCGGAACGGTACCCGGACGGACGATCTTTTGTCACTGCTCCATCCGGCGCGCTGCCCCAGGTCAGGGTCACGCTCCGTACAGAGAGGGCCGGGTCGCACTGGCGACCCGGCCC
>NZ_JAAXKY010000166.1 GCF_012911925.1 Pseudonocardia xinjiangensis
GGGCGGGGGGCGATCCGAGATGATGGCGTCATGATCAGGTTGTTGCTGGTGGACGACGAGGATCTCGTGCGGGCCGGGCTCCGCGCGATCCTCGACGCGGAGCCGGACATCACGGTGGTCGGCGAGGCGGCCGACCGTGCCGAGGTGCCCGGTCTGGTGGGCGGCCTCGCTCCCGACGTGGTGCTGGTGGACGTGCGCATGTTCGCCGTCGACGGCATCGCCGCCCCCCGGCACCTGGTCACGAGCCTGCCGCAGCCGCCTCGGGTGCTGGTGCTCACGACGTTCGGCAACGACGGTGACGTCTACGACGCGCTGCAGGCGGGCGCCGCGGGGTTCCTGCTCAAGCGGGCCCGGCCCGCCGAGATCGTGCAGGCGGTGCGCATCGTCGCCCGCGGTGAGTCGCTGCTGTTCCCCGCCGCCGTGCGGGACCTGGTGGCCACCCGCGGCCGCGCCGGTGGGGACGGGCTGCGCGGCGTGGGGCTGACGGAGCGGGAGGGCGAGGTGCTGCGCTGGATGGCCCGCGGGCTGTCGAACGCCGAGATCGCCAGGGAGCTGACGGTCGGGGTGGAGACCGTGCAGGCCCAGGTGGGCGCCCTGCTGGCGAAGCTGGGGGCGCGGGACCGGACCCAGGCCGTGGTGGCGGCCTACGAGTCGGGGTTCATCGACCCGCGGCGGCCCGTCGACGTCTGACGGTGGACCTCGCAGGCCGTCGCTCTGGCGTGTTCCGGTCGCGGACGCAGATGATCGCGGGGTCGGGCGCGATCCGGTCCGGTTCTCCGGACATGACCAGAAGGGCGTCGAGGAATGATCATCGACTGTCACGGCCACTACACCACGGTGCCGGCAGCGCACACGGCCTGGCGTGAGGAGCAGCGTGCCGGGTTCGAGGCCGGCACGCCGGCCCCCGGCTACCCGGAGATCTCCGACGACCAGATCCGCGAGTCCGTGGAGGGCAGCCAGCTCCGGCTGATGGCCGACCGCGGGGTCGACCTGACCGTGTTCTCCCCGCGCGCGTCGGCCATGGGCCATCACATCGGTGACGAGCAGGTCAGCGCGTCCTGGTCGCGGGCCTGCAACGACCTGATCCACCGGGTCGTCGCGCTGTATCCGGAGCACTTCATCGGCGTCTGTCAGCTGCCGCAGTCGCCGGGGGTGCCGATCGAGCACGCGATCGACGAGCTGAAGCGCTGCGTGCTGGAACTGGGCTTCGTCGGCTGCAACCTCAACCCCGACCCCAGCGGGGGCCACTGGACGGCACCGCCCCTGACGGACAAGAGCTGGTACCCCTTCTACGAGGCCATGATCGAGCTCGACGTACCGGCGATGGTGCACGTCTCGGCATCGACCAACCCGAACTTCCACGCGACCGGGGCGCACTACCTCAACGCCGACACCACCGCGTTCATGCAGCTGCTCCAGGGCGACCTGTTCGCCGACCTCCCGCAGCTGCGGCTGGTGATCCCGCACGGCGGGGGAGCGGTGCCCTACCACTGGGGCCGCTACCGCGGGCTCGCCGACATGCTCGGCCGGCCCGAGCCGGACGACCACATCATGGCGAACGTCTTCTTCGACACGTGCGTCTACCACCAGCCCGGCATCGACCTGCTCTTCGACGTGGTCGACGTCGACAACATCCTGTTCGGCTCGGAGATGGTCGGGGCCGTGCGCGGGATCGATCCGCGGACCGGCCACCACTACGACGACACCCGCCGGTACGTCGACGCGCTCGGCCTGGCCGACGAGGACCGGGCGAAGGTCTACGAGCGCAACGTGCGCCGGGTCTACCCGCGACTCGACCAGGCGCTGAGGGCGAGGGGACGGTGACGGCCCACGGCAGGCGCCGCGAGCCCGGCTACGGCAGCGGCCCCGTGAGGTAGCGCTGCAGGTTCGGGGCCACTGCGCCGATCACCGTGGCGTGGTCGGCGGAGGCGAGCGGCTCCACCTTCAGCACGTACCGCACGACCGCGAGACCGAGGACCTGGGAGCCGCACAGGCCCGCCCGCAGCTCGCGCTGGTCCGGCGCCACCGCGGACACCACCTTCGCCACGAGCACCCGGCTCACGAACTCGCGCAGCATGCGGGCCGCGGCGTCGTGGGCGGCCACGCTCTGGAGCACCGCGGCGAGCGGCGCCCCGCCCGTGGCGTCCCAGACCTCCAGCAGCCGGCCGATGATCCGCTCGGCGAGGCGCTCGGGATCACCGGGCACCACGTCGGCGAGGACCGCCCCGGGGTCGACAGGGAGGTCCAGCACCGCGGTGAACAGGGACTCCTTGCCACCGAACCAGTGGTTGACCATGGCCGGGTCCACCCCGGCCCGCTCGGCGATCACCCGCACCGTGGCGCCGTCGTAACCGCGTTCGGCGAACTCGACCCTGGCGGCGGCGAGCAGCTGGGCGCGGGTGTCGGCGCCACCCGGCCTGCGGCCGCGGCGGCGCGGGGCCGGGTCGCCCTGCGCGGTGCCCGTGCCCGCGCGGGACGGGCCGGGGTCGTCGGCTGTGGCTGCCACGGACCCATCCTCCCCCGGTCGCGGCCCGCCGGTGGTGCGGCTCTCGTGCCCGGCGCGCCGCCGGTTGTCACAATGGTCTCCATGACCGTCACCGCGCCTGCGCCCGCTCTGGGTGCGGTCACCCCCAGCCGCGAAGAGTTCCGTGCGTTGGCCGTCGGGCACCGGGTCATCCCGGTCACCCGGAGGCTGCTCGCCGACGACGAGACCCCCGTCGGGGTCTACCGCAAGCTGGCGGGCGACCGTCCTGGCACGTTCATCCTCGAGTCCGCGGAGAACGGCCGCTCCTGGTCACGGTGGTCGTTCGTCGGAGCGCGCAGTGCCGCGGCCCTCACGGCCGTGGACGGGGAGCTGGTGTGGACGGGCGAGGTACCGGCCGGGCTGCCCACCTCGGGAGACCCGCTCGCCGCCCTGCGCACCGTGGTCGAGGAGCTGCGCAGCGAGCCGCTCCCCGGGCTGCCGCCGCTGACCGGCGGCATGGTCGGCTACCTCGGCTACGACGTGGTGCGGCGCCTCGAGCGCCTGCCCGAGCTCACCACCGACGACCTGCAGCTGCCCGAGCTGGTGATGCTGCTGGCCACCGACCTGGCAGCGGTCGACCACCACGAGGGCACGGTCACCCTGATCGCCAATGCGATCAACTGGGACGCCACCGACGAGCGGGTCGACGAGGCCTACGACGACGCGGTCGCGCGGCTCGACCGGATGACCGCGGAACTCGCCGCTCCCGCGCCGTCCACCGTGGCCGTCTACCAGCGCGCCACCAAGCCCGAGTTCACCCGGCGGCGTTCCTCGTCGGAGTACCAGGCCGACGTGGAGACGGTGAAGGAGCAGATCCGCGACGGCGAGGCGTTCCAGGTGGTCATCTCGCAGCGGTTCGAGGCGGACTGCCCGGCCGACTCGCTCGACGTCTACCGCGTGCTGCGGGCCACGAACCCCAGCCCGTACATGTATCTGCTGCGGCTGGAGTCCGCCGGCACGCCCGACCGGCCGGCCCGTCGCTTCGACATCGTCGGGTCCAGCCCGGAGGCCCTGGTCACGGTCCGGGACGGGAAGGCGACCACCCATCCCATCGCGGGCACCCGGTGGCGCGGCGACACCGAGGAGGAGGACCTGCTCCTGGAGAAGGAGCTGCGCCACGACGAGAAGGAGCGCGCCGAGCACGTGATGCTGGTCGACCTCGGCCGCAACGACCTCGGCAAGGTGTGCGCACCCGGCACGGTGAAGGTCCACAGCTTCTTCTCGGTGGAGCGCTACAGCCACGTCATGCACCTGGTCTCGACGATCACCGGCACGCTGCGCAGCGAGTGCATCGCGTTCGACGCCGTGCTGGCGTGCTTCCCGGCCGGCACCCTGTCGGGCGCCCCGAAGCCGCGGGCGTTGCAGATCATCGAGGAGCTGGAGCCGACCAGGCGTGGGCTCTACGGCGGGATCGTCGGCTACTTCGACTTCGCGGGCGACGCCGACACCGCCATCGCGATCCGCACGGCGATGGTGCGCGACGGGATCGCCTACGTGCAGGCCGGTGGCGGGATCGTCGCCGACTCCGAGCCGGCGCCCGAGGACACGGAGAGCCTGAACAAGGCGCGGGCGGTGCTGTCGGCGGTCGCGACCGCGGCCACGATCGCGCAACCGCAGATCGGCAGGGCGGAGCCGGGCATCGGCGGCGGACCGGCCGGGCAGGACCGGAGACGGTGACCCAGGTCCCCGCGCGGGACCCGCGCGCGCTGCTCGCGGTGTGCGTGGGCCTCGCGGGGTCCGCGGCCCTGCTCTGGGGTGCCTCCGCCACCACCTGGTTCCGCATCGCCGGACCGCCGGGGCGCCCTGCCACCGATTCCACCGGAGCGGACGTCGCGCCGTCGCTCACCGGGTTCGCCCTGCTGGCGTTGGCCGCGGTGGCGGCGCTGGTGGCCACCGCCGGGCCGCTACGCCGGGTCGTCGCGGCACTGCTCGTGCTGGTGGGGGCCGTGGTCGGGGTCGTCGTGGTGCAGGCGGCGCTCGACCCGCCCGGGGCGGCCGGTGCCGCCACGAGGACGGCGGCCCCGTTGCTCGCCGTGGCCGGTGCCGCTGTGCTGCTCGCGGTGAGCGTGTTCGTGCTGCTGCGGGAGCCGAGGCTGCCGAGGCTCGGCGCGCGGTACGCGGCACCCGGTGCGCGGCGGGTGGAGATGGACCCCGACCGGGCCGCCTGGCAGGCGCTGGACGCCGGGACCGACCCCACCGCCGACGTGCCCGGGAGCAGGGGGGACGATCCTGACGTCGGGGGTCGCACCGGGCCTGGCTAGCATGATTCGCGCCCGGCCCTATCCGGAGAGGGGGACCAACGCCATGGAGCACGGCGGAGCGAGCGTCCTCGATTCCATCGTGGACGGTGTCAGGGCGGATCTTGCGGTACGTGAGGCGGAGGTCGACTTCGCCGAGATCAAGCGTCGAGCGGCGGCGGCGGCACCGCCCCGCGACGTGATGGCGGCGCTGCGGGCGCCGGGTATCGGGGTGATCGCCGAGGTCAAGCGCCGCAGCCCGTCACGGGGCGAGCTGGCCGACATCGCCGATCCGGCCGACCTGGCGGCGGCCTATGCGGGTGGCGGCGCGCGGGTGATCAGTGTCCTCACCGAGCAGCGGCGGTTCGGCGGTTCGCTGGCCGACCTGGCCGCCGTCCGGGCCGCGGTGGACGTCCCGGTGCTGCGCAAGGACTTCGTCGTGAGCCCGTACCAGGTGCACGAGGCCAGGGCCTTCGGTGCCGACCTGGTGCTGCTGATCGTCGCGGCGCTGGAGCAGAACGCGCTCGACTCCCTGCTGGACCGCGTCGAGTCCCTCGGCATGACGGCCCTCGTTGAGGTGCACACCGAGGAGGAGGCCGACCGCGCGCTGGAGGCGGGCGCCAAGGTCATCGGGGTGAACGCGCGCAACCTGCACACGCTCGAGGTCAACCGGTCGATCTTCGGGCAGATCGCGCCCGGGCTGCCCAGCGACGTGCTGCGGGTGGCGGAGTCGGGGGTCCGGGGGCCCGGGGACCTGCTCACCTACGCCGGCTGGGGGGCCGACGCGGTGCTCGTCGGTGAGGGCCTGGTCACCAGCGGCGATCCCGGTGGTGCGGTGCGTAGCCTGGTGGCGGCAGGTTTTCATCCGTCCTGCTCCAGGATGGTGCGGTAACAGGGATGACGCCGTAGCAAGGATGCAGTAGCAAGGATGTTGTGTTGACGACCAGCGGTTCCGGGACCACCAGCAAGGCCAGCGACGGCATCTCCACGCCGTCGGGCCACGAGCCGGACGAGCGCGGCCACTTCGGGCGCTACGGCGGCCGGTACGTCCCGGAGGCGCTCATCGCGGCTCTCGACGAACTGGCCGCGGCGTACGACAAGGCCCGCGGCGACCGGGAGTTCCTCGACGAGCTCGACCGGCTCCACCGGGAGTACTCGGGGCGCCCGTCCCCGCTCACGGACGTGCCGAAGCTCAGCAAGCACGCCGGCGGGGCCCGCATCCTGCTCAAGCGCGAGGACCTCAACCACACCGGGTCCCACAAGATCAACAATGTGCTGGGTCAGGCGCTGCTCACCCAGCGGATGGGCAAGAGGCGCGTCATCGCCGAGACCGGCGCGGGGCAGCACGGCGTCGCCACGGCCACCGCCTGCGCACTGCTCGGCCTGGAGTGCGTCGTCTACATGGGTGAGGTCGACACCGAGCGCCAGGCCCTCAACGTCGCGCGGATGCGGCTGCTCGGGGCGCAGGTGGTGCCGGTGAAGACCGGCTCCCGCACCTTGAAGGACGCGATCAACGAGGCCCTGCGCGACTGGGTCACCAACGTCGACCACACGCATTACCTGCTCGGCACCGCCGCGGGCCCGCACCCGTTCCCCACGATCGTGCGCGACTTCCACCGCATCATCGGCCTGGAGGCGCGCGAGCAGGTGCTGGACCGCACCGGCCGCCTCCCCGACGCGGTGGTCGCGTGTGTGGGTGGCGGGTCCAACGCGATCGGCATCTTCCACGCGTTCCTCGACGACCCGGATGTGCGGCTCGTCGGCTTCGAGCCCGGCGGCGACGGCGTGGAGACCGGCCGCCACGGCGCCACGCTCACCGCCGGCTCGCCGGGTGCGCTGCACGGCGCCATGTCCTACCTGCTGCAGGACGAGGACGGGCAGACGGCCGAGTCGCACTCGATCTCCGCGGGGCTCGACTACCCCGGAGTGGGCCCGGAGCACGCGCTGCTGAAGGACCTCGGCCGCGCGGAGTACCGCCCGATCACCGACGCGGAGGCGATGGACGCGTTCGCGCTGCTGTCGCGCACCGAGGGGATCATCCCCGCCATCGAGTCGGCGCACGCCGTGGCCGGTGCCCTGCAACTGGGCCGCGAGATGGGCCCTGACGCCGTCATCGTCATCAACCTGTCCGGACGCGGCGACAAGGACGTCGACACCGCGGCGAAGTGGTTCGGCATGATCTCGGGCGACGAGAGCGCTGAGGACGCGAGCGGCACGGCCATCGCTGAGGCCTCGCTCACCGAACCCGGGGCCGCCGCACCGGAGGAGCGGCCCAGCGGGGAGTCCACGGTCACCACGGACGCAGAGGGCGTGCAGCGCTGATGAGCGAGCTTGCGAGCGAGTCAATGTCACAGCGTCTGCGCGAAGCGCCGGCCGAGCGCAGCGAGGGCGAGCGATGAGTCGCGTCGAGGAGATCTTCCGTGAGTGCCGGGCCCAGGGTCGCGGCACGCTCGTCGGCTACCTCCCGGCCGGCTACCCGACGGTCGACGGCTCGGTGGATCTGCTCCGTGCGATGGTCGACGGCGGCTGCGACCTGCTGGAGATCGGCATCCCGTACTCCGACCCCGTGATGGACGGCCCCACGATCCAGGCGGCCGCCGAGACCGCACTGCGGGCCGGCACCAAGCTGCACGACGTGCTGTCGGTGGTCGAGCGGGTGAGCGCCGCCGGTGGCCGCGCCGTGATCATGACCTACTACAACCCGGTGCTCCGCTACGGCGTCGACGCGTTCGCGCGGGACCTCGCCGCGGCCGGGGGCCTGGGGATGATCACCCCGGACCTCATCCCCGACGAGGCCGACGAGTGGCTGGCCGCCTCCGCCACGCACGGCCTGGACCGGATCTTCCTCGTCGCACCCTCCTCGGGGGAGGAACGCATCGCCTCCACCGCGGCGGCGGGCAGCGGCTTCCTCTACGCCACCTCGACGATGGGCGTGACGGGCGCGCGCGACACGGTCGCCTCCGTCGCCCCGAAGCTCGTGGCCCGCTGCCGGGCCCACACCTCGCTGCCGATCGGCGTCGGGCTCGGCGTGCGGTCGGCCGACCAGGCCGCCGAGGTCGCCTCCTTCGCCGACGGCGTGATCGTGGGCTCGGCGTTCGTCACGGCGAACGAACGCGGTGGTGCCTCGGGGGTCCGCGCCCTGGCGGCCGAGCTGGCCGAGGGTGTCCGGCGCGCAGACGTGCCGTCGGCGGCGCCCGCTCCGGCCTGACATCGCCCGCTCCGCGCCGCTCGTCCGACGGCGGCCGGGACACGGTGGCGGGCGCCTCCCCGACCGTCTGACTAGTGGCGATACCGTGGCGTGGTGAGTTCTGCCGTGGCGACCGCCGTGCTGGCCTTCATCCCGAGCCCGGATCGCGGGGTCTGGATGCTGGGTCCGATCCCGATCCGGGCCTACGCGCTCTGCATCATCGCCGGGATCATCGTCGCGGTGATGTGGGGTGACCGGCGCTTCGTCGCCCGCGGCGGGGAACCGGGCACGGTCACGGACGTCGCGGTGTTCGCCGTGCCGTTCGGGCTGGTGGGCGGGCGGCTCTACCACGTGGCCACCGACTGGTACACGTACTTCGGCCCGGGCGGCGACCCGGTCGGTGCCCTGAAGATCTGGCAGGGCGGCCTCGGGATCTGGGGGGCCGTCGCGCTCGGTGCGGTCGGGGCCTGGATCGGCTGCCGCCGTCGCGGGGTGCCGCTGCCGTTCTTCGCCGACGCCGTGGCGCCCGGCATCGTGGTCGCGCAGGCCATCGGCCGCGTGGGGAACTACTTCAACCAGGAGCTCTACGGCGGCCCCACCACCCTGCCGTGGGGCCTGGAGATCTACCGCCGGGTGGATCCCTCGACCGGACTCCCGGACAGCCTGGGCGGCGTCGCGCTGGACCACACGCCGATCGAGATCGTGCACCCGACGTTCCTCTACGAGCTCCTGTGGAACCTGGTCGTCGCCGCGGTCGTGGTCTGGGCCGACCGGCGCTTCCGGCTCGGCCACGGCCGGGCGTTCGCGCTCTACGTCGCCGGCTACACCCTCGGCCGCTTCTTCATCGAGATGGCCCGCACCGACCACGCCACGCGGGTCTTCGGTGACGTCCGCATCAACGTGGTCGTCGCCGGGGTCGTGTTCATCGGCGCGGTGCTCTACCTCGTGCTCGTCCGCAAGCCGCGCGAGGTGTACCCCGTCCCCGCGGACGACACGCCGGACGGCCCGGTCGACGACGACACGCCCGGCGACGATGCCGCGGATCCGCCTGCCGCCGACGCGTCCGCGCCGGAGGCCGAAACCGCCGACCGGGATCGGGTGGTGGCCGAACCGGGCGAGCGTTCGCCGTGACGTTCACCGGGTTCGGCGAGGGCGCCGTCGAGTTCTACGACGGGCTCATCGTGGACAACTCGAAGGCCTACTGGAGCGACAATCGCGAGGTCTACGAGAACGACGTGCGGGCCCCGATGCAGGCCCTGCTCGCCGAGCTGGAACCGGAGTTCGGGCCGGGGAAGATCTTCCGGCCGTACCGCGACGTCCGGTTCGCCGCCGACAAGACGCCGTACAAGACCCACTGCGGCGCCACAGCGGGACCGTTCTACGTGCAGATCGGCGCCGACGGGCTGATGGCGGCGGGCGGCTACTACCGGATGGCGTCCGACCAGGTGACGCGCTTCCGCACGGCCGTCGACGACGAGCGGCGCGGCACCCAGCTGGAGAAGCTGCTCGAGGTGTTGCGCGCCGACGGGGTGACGGTGGCGGGGGAGAAGCTCAAGACCCGCCCGCGGGGCTTCGACCCGGATCACCCGCGGATCGACCTGCTGCGCCACAAGGCCCTCTACGGCCACCGCAGCTGGCCGCCCGACGACGTGCTGCACGAGGCGGGCGCCGTGGAACGCGTGGTCACGGCGTGGCGGGCGCTGCGTCCGCTCAGTGAATGGCTGGCCGATCACGTCGGATCCAGCGACCTGCCCCGGCGCTGACACCCCCGGCTGTTCTTCCCCGCGCTTCCTGATCGTTCCAGAACCCGCGCTAGACTGCCTCTTGTGAGCCGTCGCACCAAGATTGTCTGCACCATCGGTCCCGCGACCGCGACGCCGGACCGGATACGCGAGCTCGTAGAGGCCGGCATGGACGTCGCCCGGTTGAACTTCAGCCATGGCAACCGGGATGACCACAAGCGGGTCTACGAGATGGTGCGGGAGGCCGCCGACGCCGAAGGGCGTGCGGTCGGCATCCTGGGCGACCTGCAGGGCCCCAAGATCCGCCTCGGGCGTTTCGCCACCGGCCCCGTCGAGTGGCGCACGGGCGAGGAGGTGCGGATCACCGTCGAGGATGTCGCCGGCACCCACGACCGCGTCTCCACCACCTACAAGGGCCTGGCCACCGACGCCCGGCCCGAGGACCGCCTGCTCGTCGACGACGGCAAGGTCGGCCTGCGGGTCACCGGGGTGGACGGTCTCGACGTGGTCTGCCGCGTCACCGAGGGCGGCCCGGTCAGCGACAACAAGGGAATCTCCCTGCCGGGCATGAACGTGTCCGTGCCTGCGCTGACCGACAAGGACTGCTCCGACCTCGAGTTCGCGCTCGACCTGGGCGTCGACTCGATCGCCCTGTCGTTCGTGCGCAGCCCCGCCGACATCGACATGGCCCACAAGATCATGGACAGCCGCGGGATGCGGTTGCCGATCATGGCGAAGCTGGAGAAGCCGGAGGCCGTCGACAACCTCGAGGCCATCGTGCTCGCCTTCGACTCCGTGATGGTCGCCCGTGGCGACCTCGGGGTCGAGCTGCCGCTGGAGCATGTGCCGCTGGTCCAGAAGCGCGCCATCCAGATCGCCCGCGAGAACGCCAAGCCGGTGATCGTCGCCACCCAGATGCTCGAGTCGATGATCACGAACTCGCGCCCGACCCGCGCGGAGGCGTCCGACGTCGCCAACGCGGTGCTCGACGGCGCCGACTGCGTGATGCTCTCCGGGGAGACCAGCGTCGGGCGCTACCCGATCAAGTCGGTGCGCACGATGGCCCAGATCGTCGAGGCGGTCGAGGACGGGCCGGTCAACGTCCCGCCGCTCAACCACGTGCCGCGCACCAAGCGGGGCGTGCTGTCCTACGCCGCCCGTGACATCGGGGAGCGGCTGTCGGCCCGCGCGCTGGTGGCCTTCACGCAGTCCGGCGACACCGTGCGCCGCCTTGCCCGCCTGCACACCAGGCTGCCGCTGCTCGCGTTCACCCCCACGCCCTCGGTCCGCAGCCAGCTCGCGATGAGCTGGGGCGTCGAGACCTTCCTCGTCGACTCCGTCGACTCCACCGACGCGATGGTCCGCCAGGTCGACCACGCGATGCTCTCGATCGAGCGGTTCCACCCCGGTGACCTCGTGGTCATCGTGGCCGGTTCGCCGCCCAACACCGTCGGCTCCACCAACCTCATCCGGGTGCACCGCCTGGGCGAGGAGGACCACGCCTGATCGGGGTTCGCCGCCTCGGCCCCGACCAGTGGGAACAGCTCCGCGAGCTGCGACTGGCCGCGCTGGCCGAGGCCCCGTACGCCTTCGCGTCCACCCTCGATCGGGAGCGCGACACCCCGCCCGAGGAGTGGCGCGAGCGGCTCCGCCGGATCGCCTGGTTCGTCGCCTACAGCGACGATGAGCCCGCCGGTCTCGCCGCCGGCACCACGTGGCCCGACGAGGTGCCGGACCGGCGGCACCTGATCTCCATGTGGGTGCGGCCGTCCCACCGCGGCCTGGGCGTCGCTGCCCGGCTCGTCGACGCCGTCCGGGACTGGGCCGTCGACGCCGGAGCCCGCGAGCTGGAGCTGTGGGTGGCCGACGGCAACGAGGCAGCGGCCAGGGTGTACGCCCGCGCCGGGTTCGTGCCCACCGGCGTCCGCCAGCCGCTGCCGAGCAACCCGGAGATCGGCGAGGAGAACTGGATCCTCGCCCTGACCGGGACGGCGCCGCTCGACCACGCGGCACCTCCGGCTGAGAAGATGCCTGGGTGACCCGACCCTCCACGCCCCCCGCCGCCGAGACTGCCGAGGACGGCGCCACCCGCGGTCAGGACGCGCTGGACAGGTTGGTCACCCTGCTCGACCTCGAACAGCTGGAGGTCAACCTCTTCCGCGGCGTGAGCCCCCCGCACAGCCCCACCCGCGTGTTCGGCGGCCAGGTGGCCGGGCAGGCCCTCGTGGCGGCCGGGCGGACGGTGCCCGCGGACCGCTCGGTCCACTCGCTGCAGGCTTACTTCATCCGGCCGGGCGACCCACGGGTCCCGATCGTCTACGAGGCCGAGCGCGTGCGGGACGGCCGCTCGTTCACCACCCGCCGCGTCCTCGCGATCCAGCACGGGGAAGCGATCTTCTCCCTGTCGGCCTCGTTCCAGCTGCTGCAGGAGGGTCTGGAACACAGCGACCCCGCCCCGTCCGACGTCCCGGACCCGGAGAGCCTGCCCGACATCGCGGCCCGCATCGCCGCGGGCGGCGACCCGGGATGGCTCGCGCGCGTACCCCGGCCCATCGACATGCGGTTCGTCGACGAGCCGGTGTGGTCCCCGAGCCGGAAGGGCCCATCGGACGAACCGGTGCGCGTGTGGATGCGGGCCGACGGCGACCTCCCCGACGACCGGCTGCTGCACGTCTGCCTGCTGACCTACGCCAGCGACATGACCCTCCTCGGCTCGGTACTGGCCCGCCACGACCTCTCCTCCAAGACGGTGCAGATGGCCAGCCTGGACCACGCCATGTGGTTCCACCGCCCCTTCCGCGCCGACGAGTGGCTGCTCTACACCTGCTACTCGCCCACGGCGTCCGGATCACGGGGTCTCGCCACCGGTCGCTTCACCACCCGGGACGGCCAGCTCGTCGCCACCACGGTGCAGGAAGGCCTGCTGCGGCTGCGCGCGAAGTGAGCGGCCGGGGGTGGGTCCGCGACATGGACACATAACGCTGATCAAGAGCGACTTCCGAGCGCGATATGTGTCCACGTCGCGATCGAGCGAGCGGGATGCGGTGAAAGTGATCTCTGAAGGTCATCGAGCCGCTACGGTCGTGCCGTGCGACGGGTGTGGGGGGCGCTGCTCGTGGCGGCGGCAATGCTTGCCGGCGGGTGTTCGGCCGACACCCCACCACCCCCGGATCCGGACAAGATCGAGCTTCCCCCGCGCCCGCGCGAGGTGCGGGTGGACGGGGTCGACCCGTGTTCACTGCTGACGGCTCAGCAGCGGGCTGAGTTGGGGCTGGACGGGCAGCCGGGATTCGACCTGGCGCCCTCAGACTTGTACCCAGGTGCCGACGTTCCGGCGTGCGTGGTGCGCGGATTTGAACCGCGCGCCGTTGCTGTCGGGGTGAGCATCGTGACGACAGCAGGCATAGAGCTGTTCACCTCAGGCACCTTGGCCGCCGAGATCAGCCAGGCCTCGGTGCAACGCTTTCCAGCGGTGGTCGCAGTACCCACCCGTTCCCCCGACTGGTGCACCGTGATCATCGATGTCTCGCCCGGTCAGTTGCTCGATATCCAGTTCGGCGACGGCGGGCGTCAGCCACCGATTCCGCAATCTCAACTCTGTCAGGGTGCACAGTCGGTGGCCGACGCGGTCATGGTGACGTTGCTGGCCTCCCGCTGAGCAGCTCGCCCATCCTGCTCGCTCCGTCCAGGATGTTCACAAATGCACACGATCTGTCCGGATCGCTCACACCCGCGTGGTGCGGGTGCCTAGGGTCGCCGACGAGCTGTCCCGGTGAACAGAGGAGCGTTGAGTGCCTGGCACCTTTCCGCCTGTCACGCTTCAGCTGGAACCACATGCGATCCCGGTAATGCGTGCGGCGTTCGAAGAAGCGCTCGCCGACCTAGCGCATCAACTGATATTCCTACGCCGGGATGGCGTCATCCCCGAGCCATGGCTTGGTGATCCGGTCAGTGCGTCGGTTGTTGACTACTACAACGAGCGGGTCATGTTCGCGTCCGACGGCCCGTACGCCGCGCTCCGGGCCTACGAGGCCGAACTTCTGAAGGTGCGCGACAACCTCCAGGTCCTGGAGGACCACTACCGCCGCACCGAGGGCGAGAACGCCGCCTTGTGGGGCCGGGCGTAGGGGAGGCCCTCAAGGTCATCGAGCCGCTACGGTCCTCCCGTGCGACAAGTGTGGAGGTTACTGCTGCTGGTGGTGGCTGTGCTTGTTGCGGGGTGTTCGGCGGCGGGCGGCGAGGCGTCGCCTCCGGACCAGGCAAGGAGCGGGATTCCCCCGCGTCCCCATGAGGTGCGCATCGATGGGGTCGACCCGTGTTCGCTGCTGACGGCGGAGCAGCGTGCTGAACTGGGGCTGGACGGTCGACCTGTGTTCGACGCGGCGCCCGTAGCGCTCTATGGCGGCGCTGACGTGCCGCTGTGCGCCATCCGGGGCTTCCAGCCGCGGGCGGTCGCTGTCGGAATCAGCGTGGTGACTTCCGCGGGTATGGAGCTGTACACCTCAGGTGACCTAGCGGCAGAGGTGCGACCGGTTCAGGTGCGAGGCTTCCCTGCCGTGGTGGCATTGCCAACCCGATTCACCGGCTACTGCAGTGTGATCGTGGATGTTGCGCCCGGTCAGCTGCTCGATGTGCAGTTCCGCGACGGAGGGCGAAACCCGCCAATCTCCCGGGACCAGCTCTGCCGCGACGCGGAGCAAGTGGCTGAGATCGCTATGGGCACGCTCATTGCCTCACGCTGACGTTCAGGCTCTTCGTTCACGATCGCACAAGATCTGTCCGGATTGCTCTTCTCTGAGCCTCGGTACGGCTTAACGTGCGGGTATCCGCGTGCAAGGTGAGGAGTGTTCGATGCCCGGCAGTCACCCTCCTGTCACGCTTCGGTTGGAGCCGCACATGCTCCCGGCTGTGCGAGCGGCGTTCGACGAGGCGCTCGCCGAGCTGACTCCGCAGTTGGTGCGCCTGGGCATTGACGGCCTCATCCCTCAGCCGTGGCTCGGAGATCCGGTGAGTGCAACTGTCGCCACCTACTACCAGGCGAACGTCATGGATGCTCCAGAAGGCCCGTACGCCGCGCTCCGGGCCTACGAGGCCGAACTTCTGAAGGTGCGCGACAACCTCCAGGTCCTGGAGGACCACTACCGCCGCACCGAGGGCGAGAACGCGGCTCTGTGGGGTCGGCTGTGAGCGACATCCGGTGGGAGGGCTACAGCCACGAGGAGATCTACGCCGCGGTGCACCAGGGCCCCGGACAGTCGATCTCGGCAGGCGCCGAGGCGGCGTGGGCGGCGACCGAGGCCCTGATCCTGCGCATCGACGAGCGGATCGCCGTGGCGATGGCGCAGTCGGTGGGTGGGTGGGCTGTCTCTTATA
>NZ_JAAXKY010000167.1 GCF_012911925.1 Pseudonocardia xinjiangensis
CCGCCGCGGCGATCTCCGCGACCACCGCATCGGCAGCGTCGGCGTCGACGTCGTTCACCACGACCGCGGCGCCCGCGGCGGCGACCGCCAACGCGTAGGCGCGGCCGAGGCCCCGGCCCGAGCCGGTCACGACCACCACCCGTCCCGCCAGCACCAGATCTCCCGTCACAGTCCTGTCTCTCCTCTGCTAGTGGGGTGGTCGAGGTCAGGCGGGGGCGACAGTGGCGCGGCCACGGTCGATGACCACCGTCCCGTCGTCGGTGCGGGTACGGAACAGGACCTCCGCGCCCGCGTCGCCCGCCCAGATCTCGACGGTGAGTGCCTGGCCCGGCACGACGACGGCGCTGAACCGCCCGTACATCCCGGTGATCCGGGTGGGATCGCCGCCGGCGACCTCGTGGATCAGCGCCCGCCCGGCGACGCCGTAGGTGCACAGCCCGTGCAGGATCGGCTTCCCGAAACCGGCCCTGGCCGCGAAGACCGGGTCGGAGTGCAACGGGTTGCGGTCACCGGAGAGCCGGTAGAGCAGCGCCTGCTCGGGCCGGGTCTCGTAACGGACGGTGCGGTCGGGCGCGCGGTCGGGCGCCGTCCAGTCGTCGCGGGGACCGCGGTCACCGCCGAAGCCGCCCTCGCCCCGGATGAACAGGGCGGTGCGGTTGGTGGCCAGCGGCGACCCGTCGGCGAGCACGGCCTCGGACTCGGTGACGACGAGCGCGCCCGAACCCTTGTCGTGCACCCCGACCACCCGCGCCGTGGCCGTGACCGTGCCCTCCACCGGCACCGGCCGGTGGAGGGTGATGGCCTGCTCGGCGTGCACCAGCCGGGCCGGGTCGAACGTCCCGAACGACGGGGGCGGGGCCTGCGAGAGCAGCACCGCGAACGTCGGCAGCACCTGCTGCGGCACCCCGTCGGAGTTCTCGGTGGTGAACGCCAGCTCACTCGTCGGCTCCCCGAGCCCCGCGCCGACACCCACGGCGTAGAGCAGGGCGTCGGTGGAGGTCCAGGACCGCGTACGGGGTGCGCCTTCCCGCCCGACGGCGGAGGGGTCGATCGGCATCAGGCCCCCTCCGTCCCCGCCGCGACTGCCCCGCCGTCGGGAGCGCCGTCGAGCATCGGGTGGTGGCACGCGACGAAGCGCTTCGGTGCGACCTCGCGCATCAGCGGCTCCTCGGCGGCGCACCGCTCCGTGGCGATCGGGCAGCGGGTACGGAACCGGCAGCCGCTCGGCGGGTTGACCGGAGAGGGCATCTCGCCGCTGCCCACATCGGTGGGGATGCCGGCGCGTTCCATCGAGGGGATCGACGACACCAGCAGCCGTGTATACGGGTGCACGGGGTGGTCGAAGAGGGCCTCGGTCTCGCCCACCTCGCAGATCTTGCCGAGGTACATCACCGCGACCCGGTCGCTGATGTTGCGCACCACGCCCAGGTCGTGGGCGATGAACACCAGCGTCAGCCCGTAGCGGCGCTTCATGTCCTCGAGCAGGTTGAGGATCTGAGCCTGCACCGAGACGTCGAGCGCCGACACCGGCTCGTCGCAGATGAGCACCTCCGGCTCGAGCACCAGTGCCCTGGCGATCGACACCCGCTGGCACTGGCCGCCGGAGAACTGGTGCGGCCTGCGGTCGGCCACCTGCTCCGGGTCGAGCCCCACGGCCTCGAGCACCTCGGGGACGACCTTCGCCCGGTCCTTGCCGCGGCCCCACACCACCAGCGGGTCACCGACGATGTCCGGGATGCGCCGCCGCGGGTTCAGCGACGAGATCGGGTCCTGGAAGATCATCTGCAGCTTGGGCCGCACCTGGCGCAGCTCGTCGGCCGACAGCCCGGCGAGGTCGCGGCCCTCGAACAGCACCGACCCGCCGGTGGGACGGGGCAGCTGCATGATCGCCCGCCCGGTGGTCGACTTGCCACAGCCCGACTCCCCCACCAGACCGAGGGTCTCGCCCCGGTGGACGTCGAGGCTGATCCCGGAGACCGCGTGCACGGTGCGGCCCCCGCCTGCCGGGAACTCGACGACGAGGTTGTCCAGCCGGAGCACGACGTCGGACTCGGCCGCGTCGTCCACCACCGGTGCGGACGCCTCCATGTGCGGCGCCGTCACCGGTCGAGCCATGTCGTCGCGAAGAACTGGTCGCGTGTCAGGTAGCGCACCACGCCCTTGACCTCCGGCTTCGTGATCGTGGACAGGTAGCCGCGGCTGTAGAAGGCCACGGGCAGGTCCTGGTTGGCGAGCAGCTGGACCTGCTGGTAGAGCCGCGTGCGCTCGGCCTGGTCCGACGAGGCGGTGGCCTGGTCGAGCAGCGAGTCCATCTGCGGGTTGGAGTAGCCGCCGTAGTTGGCGTTGCCGCCGGTGCGGAACAGGTTGGTCGCGGCCGGGTAGGCAGCGTCGACCGGGCCGCCCACCCAGCCGGCGATCTGGAAGTCCTGGCTCTGCACCACGCTGGAGGAGTACTGCGCGAGGTCGAAGAACTGCGGCTGCAGCGTGATGCCGACGGCCGCCATCTGGGCCTGCAGGAACTCCGCGAACGCCACCCGGTTCGGCGCGTTGGTGGTCTTGTACTGGACGGTGGCGCTGCCGCCTCCCGCCACGTACTCCTGGACGAGCTGCTTGGCCTTCTCGGGGTCGTAGGCCGGCCAGGCCGCCTCGGCCTCCGGCGTGGTGTACGGGCTGTCCGAGCCGAAGTACCCGCTCGCCCTGGTCATCCGCGACCGGAACTGCGTGGCGGCGAGGGCGTTGAGGTCGATGCCGCGGATCAGGGCCTCGCGCATCCTGCGGTCGTCGAACGGGGCCTTCTCGACGTTGAAGTAGATGTACTCCGCCCCGTTGCCCGGCCCGTAGTAGACGCGCAGGTTCGGGTTGTCGAGCGCGCGGATCAGCTCCGTGTGGTACCCGCCGAAGATCTGGTCGACGTCACCGTTCTCGATCGAGGCGTAGCGCGACTCGGTGTCGGGCAGCGGGCGGAACTCCAGCCCGTCGAGGTAGGGCAGGCCCTTGTCCTTCTGCCAGTAGTCGGGGTTGCGCTCCAGCACCATCCGGGAGTCGCGCGTCCAGCTGACCATCTTGAACGGGCCCGCACCCACCGGGTTGCGCGCGATCTGCTCTCCGTACTGGGCCAGCGCGGCAGGCGAGACGATCGTGCCGAGGCTGCCGCCCGTGAAGCTGCCGGCGAAGGTCACCGGGAACTGCCCGAACGGTCCGTTCAGCGAGAACTCGGCGGTCTTCGCGTCCACCGCCCGCATCGACACGATCGGCTCGGTGAACTTGTGGCCGGGCGAGGAGGCCTTGTCGATGTGCCGCTGGACGTTGGTGATCACCGCGTTCGCGTCGAGCGGTGTGCCGTCGCTGAACCGGACGCCGTCGCGCAGGACGAGCCGCCAAGTGCGGCCCTCGTCCGGGCTCTCCATCGACTCGGCCATGTAGGGCTCGACGGTGCCGTCGCGGCCGAGCTTCATCAGCGAGTCGTAGATCGCGATGGCCGCCTGGTTGGTGTTCTGCACGGTCGGGTCGAACCCGACGGCCTCGCGGTCGGTGCCCATCACCAGCACGCCGCCGCTCTTGGGCTGCCCCTCCGCCGCGAGGTCGCCCCCGACGGGGTTGGTGGCCGTGATCCCGTCGCCGGCCCCCGGCGCCGCTGCCGGCGCGACGTTGCTCCCGCACGCGGCGAGCAGCACGACGCCCAGTGACAGGGCGAGCGCGCCCACGGCGCGCGAGCCTCGTCGGCGGACCCCCCGTCCGGGCGTTCCCGGCGGGCCGGATGAGCAGCTCCGTTGCTGCGTCATGTCAACACCATCTCCTCGGTCACGGGCGTGCCGGCGGCACTCGTCCCACGCTCGATGTTGCGGGCCTTGGCCTCGGCCCAGGCCGGGCTGCCCACCGGGAACCAGCAGCGGTACTGGTGGTCGGGCGAGCCGGCGTCGCGCAGGGGCGGCTCTTCGGTGAGACACCTGTCCTGCGCGTAGGGGCACCGCGGGCTGAACTTGCAGCCCGCCGGCGGGTTGATGAGGTCCGGCGGCCGGCCGGGGATCACCTGGAGCCGGACGTGGTTCGGCCCGGCGACCGGCGGTACCGCGTTCATGAGTGCCTCGGTGTAGGGCATCTTCGGCTCGGCGAAGAGCTCCGGGGTGGGCGCCGTCTCGACGATGCGGCCCGCGTACATCACCGCGATGCGGTCCGACCGGCTGCGCACCACCCGCAGGTCGTGCGTGACCAGCAGCATCGCCATCCGCCTGCGCGCCTGCAGGTCGGCGAGCAGGTCCAGGATCTGGGCCTGCACGGTGACGTCGAGCGCGGTCGTGGGCTCGTCGGCGAGCAGGAGCCGCGGGTTGCAGGACAGCGCGATCGCGATCGTCACGCGCTGGCGCATGCCCCCGGAGAGCTCGTGCGGGTACTGGCGCACCCGTCGCTCCGGCTCGGAGAGCCCCACGGAGCGCAGCAGCTCGACGGCCCGCTCCAGCGCCTCCTTCTTCGTGACGCGCTCGTGCAGCAGGATCGTCTCGGTGAGCTGCGCGCCGATCCGCTTGACGGGGTTCAGCGAGGTCATCGGGTCCTGGAGGATCAGCGCGATCTCCGAGCCCCAGAACGCCGAGAGCGCCTTGCCCGACAGCTCGCTGATCCTGGTGCCGTCGTAGGTGACGGTGCCCGACACCTCGGT
The DNA here is from genome assembly GCF_012911925.1 of Pseudonocardia xinjiangensis. GTDB lineage: Bacteria > Actinomycetota > Actinomycetes > Mycobacteriales > Pseudonocardiaceae > Pseudonocardia > Pseudonocardia xinjiangensis. The sequence continues at coordinate 4,655 of NZ_JAAXKY010000167.1, forward strand.
GCCGCGCCCGCCGCTGATGAGGCCCATCGCCCGGCGGGTGAACACGGTCTTGCCCGAGCCGCTCTCCCCCACCACGGCGAGCACCTCGCCCGCCTTCAGGCGCAGCGACACGCCCTCGACGGCGTGCACCACACCTTTCTTGGTGTGGAAGCGCACCACGACGTCCTCGGCCGTGAGCAGGTCGGCGCCGTCGGGAGCCCCACCCTGCGCACCGGCTCCCAGGACGTCCTCGCTCCGGCCGTTCCGGGTCTCGCTCCGCGTGCCGGTCACAGGTTGCTCTCCTTGACCTCGAACTGCTTGCGGGTGCGCTCGCCGATGTAGTTGATCGAGAGCACCGTCAGGAACATGACGGCGGCGGGGAACAGCGAGATGTGCGGGAAGTTGAGCAGCTCGGTGCGACCGCCGGCGATCATGCCGCCCCAGCTCGGCGTGGGCGGCGGGATGCCGAGGCCGAGGAAGCTCAGCGAGCCCTCCACCACGATGAAGACGCCGATCATGATGAAGCCGTACGCGGCCACCGGGAGCACCACGTTGGGCGCGATCTCCCGGGCGATGATCCGCAGTGGTTTACACCCGTACGCCCGCGCGGCCTGCACGAACTCCCGCTGGGCGACGGTCAGGGTGGCGGCCCGGCTGAGCCGGATGAACGTCGGCACCGACAGGATCGCCAGGCCGATGATCAGGTTGGTGAGGCTGGAGCCCAGGATCGCGACCAGCGCGATGATGAACACCAGGCCGGGGAAGGCGAGCACCACGTCGGTGACCAACGCCAGCACCCGCTCGGTGCGGCCGCCGAAGTAACCGGCGAGCATGCCGAGGATGCCGCCCACCAGCGCGCCGAGCAGGACGGCGCAGATGCCGACGAGCAGCGACGCGCGTGCCCCGTAGATGATCCGGGACAGGTTGTCGCGACCCAGCGTGTCGCCGCCCAGCCAGTGCTGGGGCGTGATCCCGCCGAACACGTTGTTGTAGTCGGGCACCGCCGGGTCCCACAGCGGCAGCAGCGGAGCGAACACCGCGGAGAGCACCACCGCGCCCAGCCACACCCACGCCACGTACCAGCCGATCGGCGCGCGGCCGGCGCGCTGGATCCGCTTGCCCTTTCCCTTGGCCGCCATCGTCGCGATCGGCACCTGGGTGGCGACGGCGTCGCCGGTGGTCGTGTCCGGGGTCATTCCCGGAGTCGTCGTCTCAGGCATCTCTGCGCACCCGCGGGTCGAGGGCCAGGTACAGGAGGTCGATCAGCATGTTGATCACGACGTAGGCGACCGCGACGAACAGCAGCGCGCCCTGCAGGATCATGTAGTCGCGGTTGAACACGGCCTGCACGATCAGCTGGCCGAGCCCGGGGATGGCGAACAGCGTCTCGACGATCACGGTGCCGCCCAGCAGGCGGCCGATGTTCACCCCGGACAGCGTGATCAGCGAGAACGACGAGGGCCGCAGCGCATGGCGGAGCAGGATCGTGCGGGCGCTCAGGCCCTTGGAGCGGGCCATGAGGATGAAGTCCTCCTGCAGCGTCGAGATCATGTCCGAGCGCAGCAGTTGTCGGTAGACCGCGGCCTCGGCGATCATCAGCGTCAGGCACGGCAGGATGATCGATCTCAGGTTGCCGAGCGGATCCTCGAAGAACCCGACGTAGCCGGTGGCCGGCAGGATGCTCGAGACACCACCCGCGAACAGCACGATCAGCACCATGCCGAACACGAAGGTCGGCATCGCGGCGGCGCCGAACCCGATCGTCATCGATGCCCTGTCCACGAGCCGGCCCGGCCGGTAGGCGGAGTAGACCGCCAGCGGGATCGCGATCAGCAGCGCCAGCAGCTGCGCGACGATCGTGATCTCGAACGTCACCGGTATCCTCTGCGCCAGCGCCTCGGCCACCGGCTGCCCGGTGCGGAACGAGCTGCCGAGGTCGCCGGTCACCACCCCGCCGAGCCAGTCGACGTAGCGCACCAGGAGCGGCCGGTCGAGCTGCAGGTCCTCCCGGACCTGCTGCACCTGCTCCGGGGTCGCGTTGTCCCCCGCCACGACCACCGCGGCGTCGCCCGGGAGCAGGTCGACCACCACGAACGACAGGAAGGTGACGGCGAGCAGCACGATCAGCAGGTGCACCAGCCGCTTGCGGATGCGGCGCAGTGCCGGGCGGTGGCGGCCGCCCGGCTTCGGCGCGGGCGACGCACCACCGGCGGGGGTGAGGGCCGGGCCCGCCGGCGTGGTCAGCGTCATGTCGGCCACGGCGCGCTCAGCTCTCCCGCGCCGGGAGTGCCGACACCAGCGGGGTGTCCACCCCGATGGGTCCGACGACCGAGGCGCCCCCGGGGTCGCCGAGCGGGGCGTCACGGCCGGGCAACACGTCGTAGAAGAACGCCGCGTTGTCGGAGATGTGGGTGGCCTCCGCGCCGGACGCCGCCTGCTCCAGCACGATCGAGTCCACCGGGCACTCCGGTTCGCAGGCGCCGCACTCGATGCACTCGGCCGGGTTGATGTAGAGCTTGCGTTCACCGGTGTAGATGCAGTCGACCGGGCAGACGTCGACGCAGCTGCGGTCCATCAGGTCGACGCAGGCTTCGGCGATGACGTAGGTCATCTCGTTGGCCCCCTTTCGTGGGGCGCCCTGTCGGGGGGCGCGTGCTGGTCGCGAGTCGGTGGCGGGCTCAGTTCGCGTTGCGGTCGAGCCAGGTGGTGGCGAAGAACATGTCCCGTGACGGGTAGCGGTCGATGCCCTTCACTTCGGGTCTGGTGATCGTGGACAGGTAACTGCGGCTGAACCACGCCATCGAGAGGTCCTGCCCCACCAGCAGCTCGACCTGCTGGTAGGCGTGGGTCCGGACCGCCTGGTCGGTGGTGCGCGCTGCCTCGTCGAGCAGGGCGTCCACCTGGGGGTTGGAGTAGTCGCCGTAGTTGGTGTTGCCGCCGGTGTGCAGGAGCCGCGTCGCGCCCGGGTAGGGCACGTCGAAGGCTCCGACCCAGGTGGTGAGCTGGAAGTCGTTGCTCTGCACCACCGCCGAGGAGAACTGCGCGAGGTCGTAGAACTGCACCTTCATGTCGATGCCCACGGCCGCCATCTGGGCCTGGATGAACTCCCCGAAGGGCACCCGCGCCTGGGTCGTCTTGAAGGTGAACGTCGGGTCGCCGCCCGAGGCCTTGTACTCGGCGATCAGCTGCTTCGCCCGTTCCGGGTCGAACTTCGGCCACGCGTCCGACGCCGCCTGCGTGTGGTACGGGCTGTCCTCGGTGAACAGGCTGGTCGACGGCACGAGCCGGCCGCTGTACTGGCTCGCCGCCAGTGCGTTCAGATCCAGCGACCTGATCAGCGCCTCGCGCATCCTGCGGTCGTCGAACGGCGCCTTGTTGAAGTTGAAGTAGAGGTACTCGCCGGCGTTGCCGGGCCCGTAGTACACGCGCAACCCGGGGTTGGAGCTCGCCCGGACGAGCTCCTGGTTGTACCCGCCGAACACGAGGTCGACGTCACCGTTCTCGATCGAGGCGTAGCGCGTCTCGGTGTCGGGCAGCGGACGGAACTCGAGCCCGTCGAGGTAGGGCATGCCCTGCTGCCAGTAGCTCTCGTTGCGGGCGAGCACGATCCGCGAGTCGGGGATCCACTCCACGAACCGGAACGGTCCCGCGCCCACCGGGTGACGCCCGATGTCGTCGCCGTACTGCTGCAGCGCCGCGGGCGAGATGATCATGCCGAGGCTGCCGTAGGTGATCGGCTGGGCGAACAGCACCGGGAAGTCGCCGAGCGGGGCCTTCAGCACGAACTCGACGGTGAGTGGGTCCACCGCCCGCATCGACGCGATGTTCGAGGCGAAGGCGTGGGCGGGCGAGGACAGCTTGTCGATGTGGCGCTGCACGTTGACCAGCACGGCGGCGGAGTCGAGGGCGGTGCCGTCGGTGAACTGCACGCCGGGCCGCAGCCCGAGGCGCCAGGTCAGTCCGCCGTCGGCGCTGTCCATCGACTGCGCGAGATACGGCTGGGCCTTGCCCTGCGGGTCGACCTTGAGCAGCGAGTCGTACACGGCCAGCGCGGCCATGTTCGAGTTCTGGACCGTGGGGTCGAAGCTGACGACCTCCCGGTCCATCCCGAGGGTCAGGGTGCCGCCGCGCCGGGGCGTGCCCTCCGTGGCGAGGTCGGCACCGTAGGGATCGCGGGCCTGCAGCGCACCGGCCGACACCGCCTCCCGGTTGGCCGCCCCGCACGCGCCCAGCAGCACCGCGCAGCACGCGAGCGCCACCGCGGCGACGGCACGGGACGCGCGACATCGCAATCGCATCTCAGAACACCTCGATGTGTCAGGAATGGCGATGTATCAGGAACAGCGGAGTCGACGAGCAGCGCCGGGAGAAGCGGCGGACGACAGGCGGGGGCCGGACGGCCCCGGTGGCCGCCGCCCCTGACGGGACGGCGGCCGGGGACGATCAGGAACCGGCGACCGGCACGCGGGCGTTGCCGGCGTCGTACTTCTGCACCATCGGGTCGTCGGCGGTGCCGAGCACCCGCCAGTCCTCGTCCGGTTCGAGGATCTTCTCCGCCGACCGGATGCTCTTGTAGTCGAGATCCTGGGCGACCGCGGGCGGCTCACCGCCGTCGGCCACCGACCTGGCGGCGGCCAGCAGCAGGCGGCGCATCCGGATGATCGCCTTGTCGGACGTGCCCAGCTTCTCCTGGGTGCGGTCGTAGATGGGGCCCATCGACTCGGTGACCATGAAGTCCTGGCTGATGAACTCACGGACGCCGGAGTAGGTGACGTTGCGCTGTTCCTCGCGGTCGATGCCGTAGTCGTTCTCGGCGGTGTAGCGCCGCGGGATGATCCCGTTGCGGCCCACCTCGGCCGGCCCGAACTCGAACGGGCTCAGCGCGAAGAGGTTGGTGCCGCCGACCTCCTGCAGGCCGGGGTTCACGCGCGTGGAGAAGCTGTAGCGCCACGTGTTGTGGTCGTCGATCGGCACGAACAGGCCGTGCTGGGTGCTGAAGGGCACCGACGCGATCACCGTGTTGTACGGGAAGACGAACGCGCTCATCCGCACGTGCTTGTGCCCGTTGGGCGTGTCGCGGATACCGACGTACTTGAACCCGTACCAGGTGTCCTCGATCTCCAGCCGCGGTGCGCGGTCGTGCTTCCAGAACTTCCACGACATCGCGTTGCTCGGGTAGCCCGGCTTGTCGCTGCCGTCGTCGGGGATGTCGTCGACGCCGTTCCACTGGTGCAGCCAGGAGATGTGCGACGTGTCGAGGTTGCCCTCCATCGCCTGCACCCAGTTGCACGGGGTGTTCAGCTTGGTGGCGGCGACCTGGTCGGGCTCGAGGGACTCGGTGCCGAAGTCACGGAAGGGGGTGATCTTGTCGGCCGGGCCCATGTAGGTCCACACGATGCCGCCCGACTCGTGGGTCGGGTAGGCCGTGGCCTTCACCTTGTCCTTGAACACGCTGTTCGGCGGCTCGCTGGGCATGTCGACGCACGCGCCGTCGGCGTCGAACTTCCAGCCGTGGTACGGGCAGCGCAGCCCGCACTCCTCGTTGCGTCCGAAGTAGAGCGACGCGCCGCGGTGCGGGCAGTTCTCCTGGATCAGCCCGACCCGGCCGTTCGTGTCGCGGAACGCCACCAGGTCCTCACCCAGCAGCCGCACCCGCACCGGGTCGCTGTCCGGCGCCGGCAGCTCGCTGACCAGCAGAGCGGGCGTCCAGTAACGGCGCAGCAGCTCGCCCATCGGAGTTCCGGGCCCCACACGGGTCAGGAGTTCGTTGTCCTGTGCTGACAGCATCGTCGGCCTCTCTCCAGAGTGGTGGTGAATCTGGTCGGGAAGATCAGGTGGTGCTCACCGCGGCGGCTGCGTCCTGGCGCTGCTGCTCCAGCAGTGACACCTGGCGGGCGGAGAGCGCGAGCAGCGGGTGGGCGCCGACCTCGGTGAGCTTGTCGAAGCCGTCGGCCAGCAGCGCCTCGCGCTGCTCGTCGGTGAGGTCGGCCGTCGCCGCCACGGCCGCGGGGTCGCGGACGAACTCGCTGCGGAGCTCCTCGTCGGTGATGACGCGGTGCAGGAGGCGGTTGAGCGGGAAGCTCACCGGCTCCGGGAAGCGGTAGTAGATGAAGTCGGTGGAGGTGAACTCGTAGCCGCCGTGCCTGGGCACCGGGCTCGCGAGCGGCTCGTCCACGGTGGGTTCGGCGCCATCGGCCACCGGCGGCACGAACTGCACGACGCCGTGGCCGTGGTGGCTCAGGTGCTGGTAGGACAGCAGCGAGCCGGGCACCGCGGCGCCGGATCCGGCGAGAACCCCGAGCATGACGAACCAGGTGAGCAGCTCGCTCTCGCCCACCTCGTCGAGCTGCACGGGCGTGAGGTCCAGCAGCTCCTCGTAGCGGCCGGCGGCCACCTCCTGCAGCACCCACTCGTCGAACGAGAACTGCGGCGCGGTGTAGCGGGCGGTGCCGGGGAAGTGGGACATCCCGCCGCTCGCGAGCACGGCGACGCGCTCCGGGCGGTCGGCGAGCGACTCCGCGATCGCCTTGCCGAGCGCGAAGCACCGGCGCGGGCTGGGCAGCGGCGGCAGGTAGGCGTTGACCAGCAGGGGGATCACGGGGATGTCCCGGTCGCCCAGCACGTACTCGAACGGCGTGAGGAACGCGTGCCCGAGCTTGGCCTCCTGCGAGTAGGTGAGGTCGATGTCGCGGCCGACCACACCGTGCAGCAGGTGCTTGGCGAGCCCGGTGTGCACCGGGACGCGCCGCTCCTTCTGCATATAGTGGGCCTCGGCCTCCGGGGACAGGACGAGGGTGAAGGTGGGCACCGCCTCCAGCCAGAACGTCTCGAGGTGGTCGATGCCGATCACCAGCAGCGCGTCGGGGTGGGTGTCGTCGAGCACCTCGCCGAAGCGGCGCAGCGCGTCGGTGCTGCCGTCGAGCTTGGCCGGGTCCTCGTGGGGCGGGCGGCTCAGCAGCTGCGGGGCGTGCACCGCAGCGGCGGCCGCGACGATCTCAGCCATGGAGCACCCCCTCCGGAAGCCCGGAGCCGACACCGTCGGTAGGGCCGTCCACGTAGCGGACACCCAGTCGTTCGAGGTCGGCGCGCAGCCCGTACATGTCCAGGCCCAGCTCCCCGGCGGCGAGCCGGGCGCGCTTGTCGGCCTCGTTGCGTAGCCGCTCCTCGGCCGCGGCGGCGACCGTGGGCGCCTGGGTGCGGGGAACGACGACCACGCCGTCGTCGTCGGCGACCACGACGTCGCCCGGCTCCACGAGGGTGCCGCCCACGACCACCGGCACGTTCACCGAACCGGGGCTCGCCTTCACCGTGCCCTGCGCGCTGACCGCCCGCGTCCAGACCGGGAAGCCCATCCGGCGCAGATCCGCGACGTCGCGGACGCCGGCGCCGGTGACGAGACCGATCACCCCGCGGCTGCGCATCGAGACCGCGAGCAGCTCACCGAACATGCCGTCGGTGGACTCCGACGTGGTGGACACGACCACCACGTCGCCGGGCCGGCACTGCTCGACCGCGGCGTGCAGCATCAGGTTGTCGCCCGGGTGGGACAGCACGGTGACGGCGCGCCCGGCGATCGCGGCGCCGTCCTGCACCGGCCGGATCTCCGGACCGAGCAGCCCGCGCCTGCCCTGCGCCTCGTGGACCGTGGCCACGCCCTGGCGGCCCAGCTGGGCCACCGCGTCGACGTCGGGGGCGAGATCGCTGCGGACGACGACGTGCCCGCTCACCTCTGGCCTGCTCACCGCACCGCGCTCCTGGGGATGTCCTGCCGGGGGCACCGCACGATCGGCCCGTCGCCTCTGACGGATGAACCCATGTGCCTGTGCCTCCTGGCGTCGGGATCAGTCTGTGGACCATAACTCCGGCACCCGTCAGTGGCAACCAGATTGTTAACAATCTGGTTGCCAGTTACTCTGTCAGGCCGGGGCGCCGGTCAGCGGGGACGGCGCGGGGCGAAAGGACCTGCATGACCGCAGGCGGTGGTACTGCGACGGGCGACGCGGTCGCCGTGGTGGTGGGCGCGGTCCGTGACGGCATCATGCAGGGCCGGTTCGCCCCGGGGCAACGCCTCCCGGAGGCCGACCTGGTGGCTCTGTACGACGCGTCCCGGGGTGCCGTGCGCTCCGCACTCGCGCAGCTGGAGAACGAGGGCATCGTCGAGCGGGAGCGCAACCGGGGCGCCCGGGTGCGCCCGATCTCGCTCCAGGAAGCCGTGGAGATCACGGAGGCGCGCGCGGTCGTCGAAGGGTTGTGCGCGGCCAAGGCCGCGGCCCGGGCCACGGCGGAGGACTGCCGGGCGTTGCGCGAGCTCGGCACCGAGCTCGCGGTCACCGTCGAGAGCTCCGACGTGGTGGCCTACAGCCGCATCAACCAGCAGATCCACCGCGCCGTCCGCGACCTGTCCGGCCACGAGACGGCGGGCCGCATGCTCGACCGGCTGCGCACGCAGAGCGTGCGCTACCACTACACGATCGCGTTGCTGCCCGGCCGCCCGTCGGTGGGCCTGGAGGAGCACCTGCAGGTGATCGAGGCCGTCTGCAGCGGCGACCCGGACGTCGCCGAGCAGACGATGCGCGGCCACCTGCTGAGCGTCGTGGAGGCGCTCCACCAGCTCGACGCGAACCTGCATCAGTGGTGAGCGGCGACGGTTCGACCGAACACCTGCCCGAGTACTCAACGAGGAGGCCGGAACATGTCCGATCGCATCCGCACGACGCACGTCGGTAGCCTGCCGCGGCCCGCGGACCTGCTGGCGATGATCAACGCGAGCGACCGCGGGGAACCGGTCGACGAGGCCGCGCTCGCGGCCACCATCGAGTCGGCGGTGCACGACCAGGTGCGCCGGCAGGCCGAGATCGGCATCGACGTGGTCAGCGACGGCGAGATGAGCAAGATCGGCTACGCCACCTACATCCGGCACCGGATGAGCGGGTTCGAGATCGGCGACGCCCCGCGCGCCACCCCGGCCGACCTCGACGCCTACCCGGACTACAAGGAGCAGCTGCACCGCTCGGGGGCCACCGTGGCCTACCTGCGCCCGATCTGCCGCGGCCCGATCACGTACGAGAACTTCGGCCCGCTCGAGACCGACCTCGCCACGCTCAAGGCCGCCACCGACGCCGTGGACGTCGACGGGGCCTTCATGAACGCCCCGTCGCCGGGCATCACCGCGCTGTTCCAGCCCAACGAGTACTACCCCGACGAGGACACCTACCTGAACGCGATCGCCGACGCGCTCAAGGTGGAGTACGACCGGATCGTCGCGGCCGGTTTCGACCTCCAGATCGACGCCCCCGACCTCGGGATGGGCCGCCACAACAAGTACAAGCACCTCTCCGACGAGGAGTTCCTCGCCCGCGCAGAGGTACTCGTCGAGGTGCTCAACCACGCGCTGCGCGACGTCCCGTCCGACCGCAGCCGCATCCACCTGTGCTGGGGCAACTACGAGGGTCCGCACACGTTCGACATCGCCGTGGAGAAGATCGCCGACCTGGTGCTGCGCGCCAAGCCCGGCACCATCCTGTGCGAGGCCGCCAACCCCCGCCACGGGCACGACTGGGCCGGGTGGGCCGCGGCCAAGATCCCCGACGACAAGGTCTTCGCCCCCGGCGTGATCGACACGACCACCAACTTCGTGGAGCACCCGGGGCTCGTCGCCGAGCGCATCCTGCGCTACACCGACATCGTCGGGCGGGAGCGGGTCATGGCCGGCACCGACTGCGGCTTCGGCACCTTCGCCGGCTGGGGCGGCGTCGTGCCCGAGCTGGCCTGGGAGAAGCTCCGCTCGCTCACCGAGGGCGCGGCCATCGCGTCCGCGAAGCTCTGGTGACGGTCACCGAGACCGGCCCGGCGATCACCCGACCGTAGGAGGCACGACATGGAGTTCCTGGTCCGCGCGGAGAACCGCCTGCCCCCGGACACCCCCGACGAGGAGCGCAACCGCCTGAAGAAGGGGGAACGGGCCCGGGCCGACGAGCTGCGGGCGGCCGGGAACCTCAAGCGGCTGTGGCGGGTGCCGGGGCGCAACGCGACGATCGGGCTGTACGAGTGCACCGACGCCACGGAACTGCACGACGCGCTGTCCTCGCTGCCGATGTTCCCGTGGATGGACATCACGGTCGAGGCCGTCGCCACCCACCCCCAGGAGCAGTG
>NZ_JAAXKY010000168.1 GCF_012911925.1 Pseudonocardia xinjiangensis
GGCCTGGGTCACCAAGATCAAGGCCTCGTGGCACTCAACGACGGTCGCGATGATCAGAAACGTCGAGAACGCCGGGAACGGTGCGGATTCCGGGTTTCGCCTGTTGGGGGGTTTCCGGGCCCCGTCGGGCAGGTAGCCTCGTCGAGGTGACGGGCGACCGTCCGGTCCTGCTGGGCCTGCTGCTGTACCTACTCCTCGCGGCGACGCCGACAGTCCTGTTCTGGGTGGTGTCGCGGGTAGTGCCTGCTGTGCTCGACCGGGTGGCCGAGCGGCGACACCGCAACCGCGGGGAACCCACCGGGCCCACGCTGGAATGCGTGGTGGCCAACCTGCGGCGGTTGCGCCGCGAGGTGTGTGCGCGCTCGCAGCCCACCCATGTCCGCCGCGTCGCGGTGCTCGCCGCCTACGACGACACGCTCGTGCAGACCTGTGGGCTGGTGGACGTCGACGCCCCGCTTGCCTCGGCGGCCGGCCCGGATCGGGCCTTCGCCCGGCTCCTCACCGAGGCCGCACTGGAGGACGCGGGGATCGCCCTCGACCCGCCGGAGGACGGGACTGCCGCTGCCTGAGCGGAACACAGTAAAGTCGGCTTTACGAACCGGGAACGCCGGAGCCCGCTTCGGCGTTGGACATCAAGGATGCCCAAGACGCTTCCGAGGAGGAACAGGTGCGCACCAGTAGCAACCCGGCGTTCCGCAACCTGCCCACCGGGCAGGGCGGCGGATACGCCACGTTCGACCGCCGCGGCGGCGCGATGGGCGGGGCAGCCGCCTATGGCGACGCCCAGGCCGCGCAGGTCGGATACGGGCGTGCCGAGATCGGTGAGCGCCCGCTCACGATGGACGACGTCGTCACGAAGACGGCCCTCACTGCTGGTGTCGCGCTCGTCACCGGCGTGCTCACCGCGATCAGCGGTCTTTTCGGACTCGTGCTCCCGGCGTTCATCGTCGGGATCGTGCTGTCGTTCGTCCTGATCTTCAAGCCGCAGTGGGCGAAGGCGCCACTGGTGCTGCTGTACTCGGCCGCGATGGGTGTGGCGCTCGGTGGCATCACCGGTGCGCTGGAGCTGTCGGGCACGCAGTTCCAGGGCATCGGCCTGCAGGCCGTCATCGGCACCGCCGGCGTGTTCGTCGGCATGCTCGTGGTCTACAAGACCGGCGCCGTGCGCGTCACACCGAAGTTCACGAAGTGGCTGATGGGCGCCCTGATCGGCGTCACGGTGCTGGCCGTCTTCAACCTCATCTTCAGCTTCTTCATCCCCGGCGGTCTCGGGGTTCGGGAGCCGTCGCTGATCGGCTACCTGTTCAGCATCGTGTGCATCGGCGTCGCCGCGTTCAGCCTGCTGCTCGACTTCGACATGGCTGACCGTGCCGTCCGCGACGGTGCCCCGGCGAAGTTCGCCTGGTACATCGCGTTCGGCCTGATGACCACGCTGGTCTGGCTGTACATCGAGATCCTGCGGCTGCTGAGCTACCTCCGGCAGGATTGACCCCAACGTTCCACCGCGCGTCGCGGCCCGGCACCCCTGAGGGATGCCGGGCCGCTGTCATCTGTCGCCGGGTCAGCTCAGGCGCTCGAGCACCATCGCCATGCCCTGGCCCCCGCCGACGCACATCGTCTCCAGCCCGATCTGCTTGTCGTGGGTGCGCAGCCCGTTGAGCAGCGTGGTGGTGATGCGGGCCCCGGTCATGCCGAACGGGTGCCCCAGCGCGATCGCGCCGCCGTTGACGTTGAGCTTGTCCTCGGGGATGCCGAGCTCACGGGCCGAGGGGATGACCTGCGCCGCGAACGCCTCGTTGATCTCGACGAGGTCGACGTCGTCGATGGTCATGCCGGCCCGGCCGAGCGCCTGCTTCGACGCCTCGATCGGTCCGAGGCCCATGATCTCCGGCGAGAGGCCGGAGACCCCGGTGGAGACGATCCGCGCGAGCGGCGTGATGCCCAGCTCGGCCGCCTTCGTGTCGGACATGATCACCAGGGCCGCTGCGCCGTCGTTGAGCGGGCAGCAGTTCCCGGCGGTGACCCGGCCGTCGGGGCGGAACACCGGCTTGAGCTGGCTGACCGCCTCGTACGTGACGCCGGACCGCGGTCCGTCGTCCACCGAGACGACGCTGCCGTCGGGCAGGGTCACCGGTGTGATCTCCCGGGCGAAGAACCCGTCGGCGATCGCCTTCTCCGCGAGGTTCTGCGAGCGGACGCCGAAGTGGTCCATCTCCTCGCGGCTGACGCCCTTGAGGAGCGCGACGTTCTCCGCCGTCTGACCCATGGCGATGTAGACGTCGGGCAGGTGCTCGTCGGGGCGCGGGTCGCTCCACGAGTCGGCGCCGTTCTCGGCGATGTGCCTCGTGCGGTCCGCGGCGTCGCCGAAGATCGGGTTGCGGGTGTCGGGCAGCGAGTCGGAGCTGCCCTTCACGAACCGGGACACCGTCTCCACCCCCGCGGAGATGAACACGTCACCCTCGCCTGCCCTGATCGCGTGCAGGGCCATCCTGGTGGTCTGCACCGACGACGAGCAGTAGCGCGTGACGGTGGTGCCCGGCAGGGTGTCGTAGCCCAGCAGCACCGCGACGACCCGTGCCATGTTGAAGCCCTGCTCGCCACCGGGCAGGCCGCATCCGAGCATGAGGTCGTCGACGTCGGACGGGTCGAGCTGCGGCACCTGGGCGAGCGCGGCGCGGACGAGCTGCACGGTCAGATCGTCGGGGCGGATGCTGGTGAGCGACCCTTTGTGCGCACGACCGATCGGTGATCGGGCCGCTGCGACGATCACGGCTTCGGGCATCGTCTTCTCCTCTGGAGTGGCTACCGCCGGACAATACCCGCGGGTAATGGCCGCGAAGGTGAGCCGGCCGTCCATATCTGACTCGATGTGTCAGGTTCTCCCTCCATGCTGTCGGCATGGCCACGTGGAACGACATCGAGACCGCCGAGCCCGAGTTCGCCGCCCGGGTCCGCGGCCTCTTCGACGCGCACAAACACAAGACGATCGCCACGCTGCGGGCCGACGGGTCGCCGCGCATCTCGGGCATCGAGGCGGAGTTCGCCGACGGTGAGCTGACGTTCGGGTCGATGCCGGGCGCGCGCAAGGGGGCGGACCTGCGCCGGGACCCACGGTTCGCGCTGCACAGCGCGTCGGTCGACCCACCGGAGGGGAACGAGTCGGCCTGGGCGGGCGACGCGAAGGTCGCGGGGCGTGCGGTGTTCGCCGGTCCGCTCGACGGGGACGTGTCCGGCGACCTGTTCCGCACCGATCTGGAGGAGGTCGTGGTCATCGGCCTCAACCCGGACGCCACCGCGCTGGTGATCGAGACCTGGACGCCGTCCGGAGGGTTGCACCGCGTAGAACGCGCTTAGGAGGGCGCGCACCCGTGCTGTCGATACCGCGCGCGGCCGTTCGTCGTCATGCTGTGTGGCACCTCGCCACCGGAGCGCCACCGTGACGACAAGGAGCATTTCGATTGAAGTACATGCTGCTGCTCTACGGCGCCCAGCCGGCCGAACCGCAGACCGAGCAGGCCATCCAGGAGGAGATGGACGAGTACTGGCCCTATGAGAAGGCCATCACCGACGCGGGTGTGAAGGTGGCGAGCGACGCGCTGCAGGGCGTGGAGACCGCCACCACCGTGCAGGTCCGCGACAACGGCGAGCGCGTGGTGACCGACGGGCCGTTCGCCGAGACCCGCGAGATCCTCGGCGGCTACTACCTGATCGACGCCCCCGATCTCGACGCGGCACTCGACTGGGCGGCCCGGTGCCCCGGCTCGCGCCGCGGCGGCAAGGTGGAGGTCCGCCCGATCCTGGAGTTCGAGGCACCGTGACCCTGGGAGCAGCCGGCTCCGTCGAAGCCGTGTTCCGTGAGGAGCGGGGCCGGCTGCTCGCCACTCTCGTCCGCCAGTTCGGCGATCTCGACCTGGCCGAGGAGGTCGCCTCCGAAGCCGTTGCGGCCGCGCTCGAACACTGGCCGGTCCACGGGGTTCCCGGGAGACCCGCCGCGTGGTTGCTCACCACGGCGCGCCGGAAGGCCGTCGACCGGTTGCGGCGGGACAAGGCCTACGCCGCCCGGCTCGCCCTGATGCACGCCGACGCCGAGCGCGAGGCGGTCGCCCTCCCCACCGAGGAGGACGACGTCCCCGACGAGCGGCTCCGGTTGTTCTTCACCTGCTGCCATCCCGCTCTGCCGATCGAGGCGCAGACGGCGCTGACCCTGCGTTGCCTCGCCGGGCTGTCCACACCCGAGGTGGCGCGCGCGTTCCTCGTCCCGGCCGCGACGATGGCCCAGCGCATCGTGCGGGCGAAACGCAAGATCCGCGACGCGCGCATCCCGTTCCGCGTGCCGGACGCACACGAGCTGCCCGGCCGGCTCCCGGGCGTCCTCCGTGTCGTCTACCTGATCTTCACCGAGGCCTACGCGGCGAGCGCAGGGCCCGAACTGGTCCGCGCGAACCTCGCCGAGGAGGCGATCCGCCTGGCCCGGATCCTGCACCGGCTGCTCCCCGACGAGCACGAGGTGATGGGCCTGCTTGCGCTGCTCCTGCTCGTCGACGCCCGGCGGGCGGCCCGGACCGACGCCGAGGGCGCACTGGTGCTGCTCGACGAGCAGGACCGGTCACTCTGGGACCGCGACCGCATCGCCGAGGGGCGCACGCTGGTCGTCGCCGCGCTGCGCGCCCGGGCGCCGGGGCAGTACGGGCTGCAGGCGGCGATCGCGGCAGTGCACGACGAGGCCGCCGACGTGGCCACCACCGACTGGCCACAGGTGGTGGAGCTCTACGGCGTGCTCGCGCAGGTGGCGCCGTCGCCGTTGGTCGACCTCAACCGGGCGGTGGCGGTGGCGATGCGCGACGGTCCGGCCGCCGGTCTGGAGCTGATCGACGCGCTGGCCGACGACGAACGGCTGCGCGGCTACCACCTGCTGCCCTCCGCACGGGCCGACCTGCTGCGCAGGCTCGGACAGCACGGGGACGCCGCCGTGGCCTACCGGCTGGCGCTGGAGACCGTGGGCAACGAACCGGAGCGGGCGTACCTGGAACGCCGGTTGTCCGAGATGGTGCGCGCCCAGCGTTGATGCCCCGGCGTCATCCGGAGCGCTTCGCGGCGAGCTCGCGCAGCTTGTTCAGCGCCCGGTGCTGGGTGACCCGCACGGCGCCCGCCGTGGAGTCGACGATGCGGGCGGTCTCCTCGGCGCTCAACCCCAGCGCGATCCGCAGCACCAGCACCTCGCGGTGATGCTCGGGGAGCTGCTCGAGGAGCTGTCGTAGCTCGGCGATCTGGGTGCCGAGCACGGCGATCGTCTCCGGGCCCGCGCCGGAGTCGGCCGCGTCGGGAAGGACCTCGGTGGCGACGGAACGGTTGCGCCCGGCCGCGCGGTAGGCGTCGACGACCTTGTTGCCCGCGATCCCGTAGACGAAGGCCATCACCCGCGTCTCGCCAGGGCGCCAGCGTTCGAGCGCGTGGAAGAGCGCCAGCAGGACGTCCTGCGTGACGTCGTCGGGAGTGGCCATGCCGGTCGTCCCGCTCCCGATGCGCGCCCGGCAGTAGCGCACGACCAGCGGGCGGACGTGCTGCAGCAGCTTGTCCAGCGACGCCTTGTGCCCACCGGCGGCCCGGGTGGCGAGCTCGTCCAGCTCGGCATCGCGCCTGGCCAGGCGACGGGATTCGGCTCGGTCGGATTCCTCCGCCCCGAACTCGTCGTCCCCGACCGATGGCACCGGTGCGCCCCTCCTGCTCATCGGTCGGAACCGGGAACGGTCGCGGACGCGGGACCTCAGAAGGTTCCGGCCCGACCACTCCCGGGGAGTCGTGGGTCAACCGGCCGCTGCACGCTCAGCCGGGTGAGGTTTGTCCGTGCTGACGAAGACTAGTCCGTTCGCCACGTTTTGTACTCCCGATCGGCCGGACGGCTGAGAGCGCAACGACCTTGCGTGGTGGGCCCCGGGCGGCGCCTCGCCCGTCGGGCGACCGATGCGCGGCGTCCACCGACCGTTCGGCGGCCGGGTGGGAGCATGGAGCCATGCGTTATGTCGAGCACGTCGCCGACCTGGTCGGGAACACTCCGCTCGTCCGGCTCGGCACGGTAGCGGAGGGCGTCGCCGCGCCCGTCCTCGCGAAGGTGGAGTACTTCAACCCCGGCGGCAGCGTGAAGGACCGCATCGCGCTGCGGATGGTGGAGGCGGCCGAGGCGGCCGGTGAGCTGCGGCCCGGCGGCACGATCGTCGAGCCGACGTCGGGCAACACCGGCGTCGGCCTCGCCATGATCGCCCAGCGCAAGGGCTACAGCTGCGTCTTCGTCTGTCCCGACAAGGTGAGCGACGACAAGCGCAACGTGCTGCGCGCCTACGGCGCCGAGGTCGTGGTCTGCCCCACCGCCGTCGAGCCCGACCACCCGGACTCCTACTACCGGGTCTCCGACCGGCTGGTCAGCGAGATCGAGGGCGCCTGGAAGCCCAACCAGTACGCCAACGTGAACAACCCCGAGTCGCACTACCTCGGCACGGGACCGGAGATCTGGGAGCAGACCGAGGGCCGGATCACCCACTTCGTGGCCGGCATCGGCACCGGCGGCACCATCAGCGGCACGGGGCGCTACCTGAAGGAGGTCTCCGACGGCCGGGTCCAGGTGATCGGCGCCGATCCCGAGGGCTCCGTGTACAGCGGTGGCGGCGGCCGGCCCTACCTGGTGGAGGGTGTCGGCGAGGACTTCTGGCCCACCACCTACGACAAGGACATCTGCGACCGGATCGTCGCGGTCTCCGACGCCGACTCGTTCCACATGACCCGCCGGCTCGCCCGCGAGGAGGCGCTGCTCGTCGGTGGCTCGTGCGGGATGGCGGTGGCGGCGGCGCTGGTCGTCGCCCGCGACCTCCCGGCGGACGCGGTGGTCGTCGTGCTCCTGCCCGACGGCGGCCGCGGCTACCTCGGCAAGGTCTTCAACGACTCCTGGATGGCAAGCTACGGCTTCCTGCCCCCGGCGCAGGGCGCCACCGTGGGTGACGTGCTCCGCCGCAAGGACGGCGCGATCCCCGCCCTCGTGCACGCCCACCCGAACGAGACCGTGGCCGACGCCGTGCAGTACCTGCGCGAGTTCGGCGTCTCGCAGATGCCGGTCGTCCGGGCCGAGCCGCCCGTGATGGCGGCGGAGGTGGCGGGCGCGGTGGTCGAGCGCGACCTGCTCGACTCGCTGTTCACCGGCCGTGCGCAGCTGTCGGACCGGCTGGAGAAGCACATGTCCCCGCCGCTGCCCACCATCGGTGCGGGCGAGGCGCTGGACACGGCAATGAGCGCGTTCGCCACGGCCGACGCCGCGCTGGTGCTCGTGGACGGCAAGCCGGCCGGTGTCGTGACCCGCTCCGACGTGCTGGCGTTCCTGGGCAGCTGAACTGCGGCCGCTCGTTGCAGCAAAGCCACTTTCACGCAACCGGGTGGCATGAACGTGGCTTTGCTGCAACAGGGGGCTACCGCACGGCTCGGCCGGTCGCGGTCCGCGTAGCGTGCTCTCATGCGCGGCTTCTCCACCAACGCCATCCACGCCGGCCAGGAGCCGGACCCGACGACCGGTGCGGTGATCACGCCGATCCACCAGTCGTCCACCTTCGCCCAGGACGGGGTGGGCGGGCTACGTGGCGGCTACGAGTACTCGCGCAGCGCCAACCCCACCCGCACGGCCCTGCAGGAGTGTCTCGCCGCCCTCGAAGGCGGACGGCACGCGCTCGCGTTCGGTTCCGGCATGGGCGCGTCCGACGTCCTGCTGCGGGTGCTGCTGCGCCCCGGCGACCACATCGTGATCCCGCACGACGCGTACGGCGGCACGTTCCGGCTCGTCGACAAGGTGCTGGCGCCGTGGGGCATCGAGTACACCCCGGCCGATCTCGCCGACGTCGACGCGCTGCGCGCCGCGCTCCGGCCCACCACCCGCGTCATCTGGTGCGAGACCCCCACCAACCCCCTGCTGGGGATCGCCGACATCGCGGCGCTCGCCGACGTCGCGCGGTCCGCAGGCGCGCGGCTCGTCGTGGACAACACCTTCGCGTCGCCCTACCTGCAGAACCCGCTCGGCCTCGGCGCCGACGTGGTGCTGCACTCCACCACCAAGTACGTCGGTGGCCACTCCGACGTGGTCGGCGGCGCGCTGGTCACGAGCGACGAGGAGCTGGCCGAGAAGCTGCGCTTCACCCAGAACTCCGTCGGGTCGGTCCCGGGGCCGTTCGACGCGTGGCTCACGCTGCGCGGGGTCAAGACCCTCGCGGTGCGGATGGAGCGCCACAGCGACAACGCGGAGCGCGTGGCGGAGCTGCTCACCGGGCAGAAGGGCGTGGAGAGCGTGCTCTACCCCGGGCTGACCGAGCACCCGGGCCACGAGGTCGCGGCGAAGCAGATGCGCCGGTTCGGCGGGATGGTGTCCTTCACCGTGGCGGGTGGCCGCGAGGCGGCTCTGCGCGTGTGCGCGGCCACGGAGATCTTCACGCTGGCCGAGTCGCTCGGCGGTGTCGAGTCGCTGATCGAGCACCCCGGTGCCATGACGCACGCCTCGGTGGCCGGCTCGGTCCTGGAGGTGCCCGACAACCTGGTGCGCCTCTCGGTGGGGATCGAGGACGTCGAGGACCTGGTGGAGGACCTCAGGCAGGCGCTGGCCGCCGCCACGGGCTGACCCGGCGGATCAGCTCTTCGCCGGGGTGCCCAGCTCCGTGGGCGCCGGGGGCTGCTGGCCGGGCTCGGGCACCACGAGGTCGCCGGGGGCGATGCAGCCTCCCACGAGCTCGTAGCCGTTGACACCGAGCTCGTAGCGGCCCGGGTCGTCGCACCCGGCACCCTCGACGGTGGCCACCGCCACCGCTGCCAGCACCGCGGCAACGAGCAGTGGAGCCACGGCCCGCAGCCGAGTCATCCGACCTCCCTGCCCGTGGCGCCCTCGGAGCGCCACCCACCATCTGTCCACAGGTTACCCGGGGGACGCCGCCGGTCGCTCCCACGGTGCGAGGATGGACGCATGGTCACCGCCGGTCCCATCGCCTCGCCGCCCGTCGGGTTGGCAGACGTCCGCAGCGCCCAGGAGCTACTGCGCGGGGTCGTCTCGCCCACCCCGATGGCCGGTTCGCGTGCGCTGAGCGAGCTGTGCGGCGGGCCGGTGTGGCTGAAGTGCGAGAACCTGCAGCGCACCGGATCGTTCAAGATCCGTGGCGCCTACACCCGCATCGCCCGCCTCGACGACGAGCAGCGCGCCCGCGGAGTGGTGGCCGCGAGCGCGGGCAACCACGCCCAGGGGGTGGCGCTGGCCGCCCAGATGCTCGGCATCGAGGCCACGGTGTTCATGCCCGAGCAGGCGGCGATCCCGAAGGTCGGCGCCACGCGCGGCTACGGCGCCCGGGTGCACCTCGTCGGCGAGCACATCGACGGCAGCATCGCCGCGGCCACCGAGTTCGCGGAGCGCACCGGGGCCGTGTTCGTCCACCCGTTCGACCACCCGGACATCATTGCCGGGCAGGGCACGGTCGGCCTGGAGCTGCTCGAGCAGGTGCCGGACGTGCGCACCGTGCTCGTGTGCACCGGTGGCGGTGGGCTGCTCGGCGGCATCGCCGCGGCCGTGAAGGCCCAGCGACCCGACGTCGCAGTGGTGGGGGTGCAGGCGGCGGGGGCGGCGGCCTGGCCGGCGTCGCTCGCGGCCGGCGTGCCCACCGCGCTCGCCTCGATGCGCACGATCGCCGACGGGATCGCCGTCGGACAGCCGGGAAAGGTCACGTTCTCGCAGGTGGCAGCCCTCGTCGACGAGATCCTCACCGTCGACGACGACGCGCTGTCCCGGGCCCTGCTGCACTGCCTCGAACGGGCGAAGCTGCTGGTCGAACCGGCAGGCGCCGCCGCGGTGGCCGCGTTGCTCGAGCACCCGCGCAGGTTCGCCACGCCCGCGGTGGCCGTGCTCTCCGGGGGCAACGTGGATCCCCTCGTGCTGCTGCACGTGATCCAGCACGGCATGGCCTCTGCGGCCCGATACCTGTCGCTGCGGGTGCGGGTGGGCGACCGGCCCGGCGCACTCGCCGAGCTGCTCGCCCACGTGGGCTCGCTCGGCGCCAACGTGCTCGACGTCGAGCACTCGCGGATCTCGGGCACGCTGCCACTCGGTGAGGTGGAGGTGGCGCTGGCGCTCGAGACCAGAGGCACCGAACACTGCACCGAGCTGGTGCAGGCACTGCGCAGTGCCGGCCACGCCGTCGTCGAGGTGGCCGGCCCGCGCTGAAGCCTGCTCGGCCGGAGCCGGGCAGTGTGTGGTCGAGTGGGCTGTGGGTCAGCCCCGGAACGGCTCCGCGGAGACCAGCGAGACCTTCATGTTGCCGCCGTCGGGCAGCTGGTACTCCCGCGTCTCGCCGGCACGCGCGCCGAGCAGTGCGGCCCCGAGCGGCGAGTTCGGCGAGATCACCTGCAGGTCGCCGTGGCTGCCCTCTTCACGGGAGCCCAGCAGCACGGTCTCAGAGTCCTCGTCGTCGTACCGGATCTTCAGCACCATTCCGGGGGCGGCGACGTCGGAGGACGTGGGCGGCGTGCCCACGTGCGCCGTGCGCAGGAGCTCCTGGAGCTGGCGGATGCGCGCCTCCTGCTGGCCCTGCTCCTCGCGCGCGGCGTGGTAGCCGCCGTTCTCCTTGAGGTCACCCTCCTCGCGGCGGGCGTTGATCTCGGCAGCGATGACGGGGCGGTTGGCGATCAGCTCGTCGAGTTCCTGCTTGAGCCGGTCGTAGGCATCCTGGGTCAGCCAGGTCACCTGGGTGTCCGTCACGGTCATCACTCCTCCAGCCTGTCCAGGTCCATGCAGCCACGGACCGTTCGCCCGCGGGGAACGAGGTCCGCCGGCAGCGCGGCCCCGGTCTCGTGGGCGGCATAGCCCCGAGTAAGGAAAAACACGACCCGCCTGCGGGCCGTGTGCGGGCAACGGTAACACGGTGGCAGCCGCTCGTCGCAGCCATTCGACGAACGGTTGGGGTGTTCGAGAAGTTCCCGGAGGTCTCATCACCGCAGGTCAACGGCCCCGCGAAGCTGCTGTGTCGCGCACGAGCCGTACCCCGCAGGCGCCCCGGTGACCGCTCACCGTGACCGGACTCCCCGCCTTGGGCGTGTGGTAGAGCCCAACGGGGTGTCGACCATCCGGTGCCGCGGGTGACCTTACCCGTCACAAGGTGGCGGCGCGCACCAATCGGAGGGGAAGCACTGGCGCGTCAACGGTGTTGACCAGGGGAGGAAAGGACTGTCGGGGTGATCTGCCACCATCGGGACCCGGCACGTTCCTCTGAACCGTTCCGTTCATCCCGGAAGGACCGCCCGACCCCCATGTCCTCTCTTGCTCCGTACAGCGGCGGACCACTACGGCTCATGACAGTGCACGCCCACCCCGACGACGAGTCGAGCAAGGGCGCTGCCACCAGCGCTCGTTACGTCTCGGAAGGCCATGAGGTCATGGTCGTCACCTGCACCGGCGGGGAGGCCGGGAGCATCCTCAACCCGGCCATGGACCGTCCCGGGGTGCTCGACGACCTCCCCGCGGTCCGGCGCGCCGAGATGGCCCGCGCGGCCGAGATCCTCGGCGTGCAGCACCGCTGGCTCGGGTTCGTCGACTCGGGGCTCCCGGAAGGCGACCCCATGCCGCCGCTTCCGGAGGGGTGCTTCGCGCTGCAGGACCTCGACGTCGCCACCAAGCCGCTCGTGGCCCTGATCCGCGAGTTCCGACCGCACGTCGTCGTCACCTACGACGAGACGGGCGGCTACCCGCACCCGGACCACATCCGCTGCCACGAGATCTCCGTGGCGGCCTTCGACGCGGCAGGCGACCCCGACCGCTTCCCCGGCACCGGTGCACCGTGGCAGCCGCTGAAGCTCTACTACTCCCACGGCTTCTCACGCACTCGGCTGGCGGCGCTCCACGAGGCACTCACCTCGCGCGGCCTCGAGTCGCCCTACGCCGAGATGCTGACCAAGTGGCCCGATGGCCGCCGCGATCCCGGTGAGCGCGTCACCACCCGCGTGGAGTGTGCCGACTGGTTCGACGTGCGCGACAAGGCGCTTCTCGCACACGCCACGCAGATCTCCCCGACCGACCGCTGGTTCATCATCCCGCTCGACATCCAGCGCGAGGTGTGGCCGTTCGAGGAGTACGAACTGGCGCGCAGCTTCGTCGACACGCCCGAGCCGGAGGACGACCTGTTCGCCGGTATCGAGGCGGGGGTGGCGGTGCGACCCGCCGTCTGACCGGCGCGTATCGTTCAGGCCGTGAGTCCGCTGGCGGCCGTGCCGTTCCCGATCGGGCCGCTCCTGATCGGTCAGGGTGGCGCGGCTCCCGTCATGCCCGCGGTCATCACGGTGCTGGCGCAGGACCCGGCGCCACCGGCGGGCAAGGGCCCCGAGTTCGGTGAGGCGTCGCCGATCGCGCTCGTGGTCATCGTCGTGCTGGCGATCGTCACGGCCGTGCTGATCCGGTCGATGACCAAACGCCTCAAGCGGCTGCCGCCGAGCTTCGATCCGGTCGACGAGACAACCGAGGACCGGCCCGGCGAGACGCCCGACGGCCCCGGTGAGAAGGCCGGCACCGAGCACGGTGTGAGCCCGGCCGGACGTCGCCCAGAGGATGCCGGGGGCGGCCGGCCCTGACAGGCTGGTGACATGCCGAACCGGCTCTCCGTCGCCACCAGCCCGTACCTGCTCCAGCACGCCGACAACCCCGTCGACTGGTGGGAGTGGTCCGACGAGGCGTTCGCCGAGGCGGCCCGCCGGGACGTTCCGGTGCTGCTGTCGGTGGGCTACGCAGCCTGCCACTGGTGCCACGTCATGGCCCACGAGTCGTTCGAGGACGAGGCCACCGCCAAGCAGATGAACGCGGACTTCGTCGCGGTCAAGGTCGACCGCGAGGAGCGCCCGGACATCGACGCCGTCTACATGTCGGCCACCCAGGCCCTGACCGGTCAGGGTGGCTGGCCGATGACCTGCTTCCTCACCCCGGCGGGCGAGCCGTTCCACTGCGGCACCTACTACCCGCCGACCCCGCGCCACGGCATGCCGGCGTTCCGCCAGCTCCTCGACGCCGTCACGCGGGCGTGGCGGGACGACGGCGAGCGCGTCCGTCGCTCGGCGGGCGAGATCGCGGCCCGGCTGGCCGACAGCGCGGCCGCGGCCCTGCCGCCCTCAGCCGTCGACCCGGACTCCCTGGACCGGGCCGCGGCCACCCTCACCGAGCTGTTCGACGAGCGCGCGGGCGGGTTCGGGGGCGCCCCGAAGTTCCCGCCGTCGATGGTGCTGGAGTTCCTGCTGCGCAACCACGAGCGCACCGGTTCCGACAGCGCGCTGCGCCCCGTCGTCCTCACGTGTGAGCGCATGGCCCGCGGCGGGATGTACGACCAGCTCGCCGGTGGGTTCGCCCGCTACAGCGTCGACGCCGAGTGGGTCGTGCCGCACTTCGAGAAGATGCTCTACGACAACGGGCTCCTGCTGCGCGTCTACGCCCACCTCGCGCGGCTCACCGGAGCGGCGCTGCCCCGGCGCATCGCCGAGGAGACCGCCGCGTTCCTGCTCCGCGACCTGCGGACCGCCGAGGGTGGCTTCGCGTCGGCGCTCGACGCCGACACCGACGGCGTCGAGGGCCTCACCTATGCGTGGACCCCGCAGCAGTTGCGCGACGTGCTCGGCGACGACGACGGGATCTGGGCGGCGGGCCAGCTGACGGTCACCGACGGCGGCACGTTCGAGCACGGATCGTCCACCCTGCAGCTGCTGATCGACCCCGACGACCCCGAGCGCTGGGAACGGATCCGGGCCGCGCTGCTCGCGTCACGCAACACCCGGCCCCAGCCTGCCCGAGACGAGAAGGTGATCACGTCCTGGAACGGGATGGCGATCCTCGCCCTCGCCGAGGGCGGCGCCGCGTTCGGCCGCACGCACTGGGTCGACGCCGCGGCCGAGGCCGCCGACCTCCTGCTGCGCCTGCACATGGTGGACGGGCGGCTGCGCCGCTCGTCGCGCGACGGCGTGGTGGGCCACGCCGCGGGCGTGCTGGAGGACCACGGGTCCCTGGCCGAGGCGCTGCTCGCGCTGCACCAGGCCACGGGCGCCGCGAGGTGGCTCACCGCGGCCACGGACGTGCTCGACATCGCGCTCGAGCACTTCGCCGACCCGGAGCGCCCGGGCGCCTTCTACGACACCGCCGACGATGCGGAGGCGCTGCTGCACCGGCCGCGCGAGTTCACCGACAACGCCACGCCCTGCGGCAGTTCCGCGCTCGTCTCCGCCCTGCTCACGGCGTCGGTGCTGGTGGAGGACCCAGCCCGGTACCGCGAGGCTGCGGAGGCCGGCCTGCGCGGCGCGGGCACGCTGGCCGAGCACCACCCCCGGTTCGCCGGCCACTGGCTCACCGCGGCCGAGGCGATGGTCCGAGGGCCGCTGCAGGTGGCGGTCGTCGGGGCCGACGGCGACCCGGCCCGGGACGCTCTGCTCGCGCACACCCGCCGGATCGCACCCGGGGGCACCGTCATCGTCCCTGGCGAACCCGGAGCGGCCGGAGTCCCGCTGCTGGCCGACCGCCCCCTCGTCGATGGCGGGGCGGCGGCGTACGTCTGCCGTGGCTTCGTCTGCGACCGCCCCGTGTCGACGGTCGAGGAGCTCACCGCCGGGCTCGGCCTCCGCCCCTGACCTGACCCCCACCT
>NZ_JAAXKY010000169.1 GCF_012911925.1 Pseudonocardia xinjiangensis
GGCCAGACCACGACCCCGGGGACCGGTGGCCCGGTGGCCCCTCCTGTGGGCGGCGGTTCAACCTCCCCGCCCGCGGGTGGCACCCCGGGCGAGACCCCCGCGGGTGGCGGTGGCACCACGCCGCCGGGCAGCGGCACCCCCGCGGACGCCGGCGGCGGTACCCCGCCGGCCGGAGGCCAGCCGGCGAGCGGCACGGGCGCGGCCGGCCCCACCGGGAGCGGCGCCGCCGCGCCTTCCGTGCAGTCCGCGCAACCGCAGACGGCTGCCTCGCCGACCGTCTGACCCGTCGCCCCGGGCTTTGCGGGACGCCGCCGGCCGGAGTGCGTACCTCCGGGCGAACAGAAGTGATCGTCCGCCGTGCTTCACTCGTGTCGCTGCGTCCCGACCCCGTCACATCCGAGCAGGCTCCGGCGATGAACGTGCGTATGGCGCGCCGGTGGCGTGCCGGGGGAGAGGGAGATCTGTAGTGCTGCGGATGGGCGGGGCGGTCATCGCCATGGAGATTGCGGCGTTGGGCGTCGCGTACGGGGCCTTCGGGTGGCCCGTGCTGTTGGTCGGGGTACCTCTGATTCTGGGAACGGTGCTGGTGCTCGCGTTCGTGCGGGTGTCCGAGGGAGCGCGTCGCAAGCTCCACGAACACCGTGCGCAGCGTGCACGGCCCGTGGTTGCCGGTGGTCTGATGAGCGGGTTCTTCACCCCCGTGCCGAGCGGGGATGACCGCGTGAGTCGCTGACGCGGGACGCCGGGTGGGGCGGGACACTGGTCGGGTGCTGATCCGGCCCGCCCGCCCGGACGAGGCTGCCTCGCTGGCAGCGCTCGCCGTCCGGGCCAAGGGACACTGGCCCTACCCGGCGGAGTTCCTCGCCCGCTTCGCCCGCACGCTCGCACTCACGCCCGAGGTGGTGGCGGCCAACGACGTGCAGGTGGGCGAGCGGGCGGGCGAGGTCCGCGGGTTCTACACGCTGCTGCACCGTGGCGAGCTCGTCGTGCTCGACGACCTGTGGCTCGAACCCGCCGAGATCGGGCACGGGTCGGGACGGCTGCTGTTCGAGCATGCGGTGGCCCGTGCGACGGCCCGCGGTGGGCGCGTCCTCGAATGGGAGGCCGAGCCGTACGCCATGGGCTTCTACGAACGGATGGGCGGTGTGACGGTCCGCTGGGCGGACTCCCCGCTCGGCCGACCGCTCCCGGTGATGCGGCTGTCGTTACCGCATCCTTCCCCCTCTGGCGCCTGAACCCGGCGGGTCGGACGAGCGGCCCGCGTCGCGGGGCGGCATGCTGACATCGTGCTGGTCGGGATCCTGCTCGCGACTGTCGCGATGGTCCTGAACAGCTTCGGGGCCCTCCTGCAGGCCGCGGGTGCGCGTCGTGCCACCCGTACCCGACCTGCCGCGATCCAGCCCCGCTACATCGCCGGGGTCTCGGTGGACTTCGTGGCGTGGGGCTGCGCGGTACTGGCATTGCGCGTGCTGCCGGTGTTCGCGGTGCAGGCCATCATCGGCGGGACGATCGCCCTGACCGCCGTGGTGAGCGCCCGGATGATCGGTGTGCCGTTGCCGGTCAGGAACCGGATCGCCGTGGCGGTGTGCCTGGCCGGCCTGGTCATGGTGGCGGCCAGCGCGGGGAGCGAGCAGCCGCCGGTCCGCCCGCGTGGCGTCGACGTCGTCCTGCTCGTCTCGCTGCTGCTGCTGGCTGTCGCCGTGCTGATCCTGCGGCAGGGCAAACACGCCTGGCCGCTCGCGCTGTTGTCGGGCCTGGGGTTCGGTGGCACCGCACTGTCGGTGCGGGCTGCGCACGTCCAGACCGGGGAAGGGTTCGACCTGGCGCTGCTGCTCGGCCAGCCGTCCACCTACCTGGTGGTCGGGTTCTGGCTGGTGGGGATGATCGGCTACACCGCCGCGCTGTCCCGTGGCGAGGTCGGCGCGGTCACCGCGGTCTTCACGGTGACCGAGGTGCTCGTACCGGGGATGGTCGGCATCCAACTGCTGGGCGACCCGGTGCGCCCCGGCTGGGAGTGGGTGCTGGCGGTGGGTCTGGCGGCGGCGCTCGCGGGCACGGTGGTGATCGCGAAGGCCCCACCGCTACAGCCTCCCCGGGCTCGTTGACCTCCGATTCGTCCATGACGGGCGGCGCGGAGCAGGCCACGATTGCTCCATGCCGAGCTGGGACGACGTCGTGGCGATCGCGAGCGGCCTGCCGGAGGTGGAGCAGTCGACCTCCTACGGGACACCGGCCCTGAAGGTGAAGGGCAAGGGTTTCGCGCGGCTCCGCGTCGAGGCCGAGGGCGGGCTCGTCCTGATGTGTCAGATTGACGAGAAAGAGGCACTGCTCGCCTCCGGCGACCCCGCGTTCTACACGACGGCGCACTACGACGGGTACGGCGCGATCCTCGTCGACCTGGAGAAGGTGTCACACCAGCAGCTGGCGGAGCTGGTCGAGGACGCGTGGCGCGAACGGGCCCCGGTCCGCCTGAGGAAGGCGTTCGACGCGGCGCGCTCGTGAACGCGGCTGCCGCGTCAGCCGGCTCGGCTCCGGATGACGCGGGCGAGCTCGCGCACGCGTTCCGTCTCGCCCGCCCGGCGCCACACGACGGCCCACTCGGCGTGTGGCGCGTCCCGGAACGGCACGAACGTGATCCTCGGGTGTGCGAAGTACTGTCTCGCGTGCGCGGCGAGGGGGCAGATGCCCTCGCCGGCCGCGATCGCCGCGAGCAGCTCCTGGAACGTCGTGAGGACGCGTCCGCGCCGCACCGGATGGCCGGCCGGCGTCGTCCACGGCTCGGGAGGTTCCACCCAATAGGGCGGTGCGGGGCGGGCCGCGCGGAACACCGTGTCGCGGGCGAGGTCGTCGAGCGTCACGGAGTCGAGCCGGCTGAACGGGTGCCGCATCGGCACGGCCAGCACCATCGGTTCGGTGAGGACGACGGGGCCGGCGGTGAGATCCGGTTCGGTGACGGGCAGCAGTGTGACCATCGCATCCACCTCACCGCCGCGGAGCAGCCCGAACGGGTCGCGGAAGTCGGCCTCCCGGACCTGCACGTCGCTGTCCGGACGCTGGGAGCGGTACGCGTCGAGCACGTCGGTGACGAGGTCGGCGACCCCCGGCGCCTCGAACCCGAGGCGCAGGACGCCGCCCGTCCCGCGGCCCGCGTCCGTCGCCCGGGCCACGCCGCCGACGATCTGCCGGTAGGCGGGCGCGAGATCGTCCCGCAGCCCGGCGCCGATCGGGGTGAGGGCCACGCGGCGGCTCGTCCGGTCGAAGAGCGGGGCGCCCACCTGGCGCTCCAGCTTCTTGATCGTCTGACTGATCCGGGCCTGGGACACGTGCAGCCGCTCGGCCGTGCGGCCGAAGTGGAGCTCCTCGGCGAGCGCGAGGAAGATCTCGATCTCCCGGAGCTCCATAACTCACAGGTTATCGTTCCGGGGCGTGTACGTCGTTGTTCCGGGCCCCGCCCGGGGCGATCGTCGACGTCATGAACACGACCACGACACCACTGCTCGTCCGGGCGTCCGACGCCGAGACCCTCACCGCTGACCCCGGCGGGACCATCGCCCTGCTCGCCGACCCGGCCACCACCGGCGGGGTGATCACCTGCAACAGGTCGACCTTCAGGGCGGGGGCCGACGGCGCCCCACCGCACTTCCACACCCGTGCGTCCGAGCTGTTCGTCGTGCTCGGCGGCAGCCTGCAGGTGCTGGTCGAGGACCGGCTGCACGTCCTCGACCAGGGCGACGTCCTGCTCGTCCCGCCGCGCGTGCCGCACGCCTTCGGCGCCGTCCCGGGTGCGGACGCGGACGTGCTCTTCGTCTTCACCCCGGGGATGGACCGGTTCGACTACTACCGGCTGCTCGACCGCGTCCACCGCGGGGAGGCCGACCCGCGGGAGATCGGGGAGTCGCAGGCGCGCTTCGACAACCACTACGTGGAAAATGCGCTGTGGCGCGAGGCTCGCACCGCGACACGATGACGTCATGATCGACGGCGTGGCGATTCGAGTGGCGGACCAGCACGACGCGGAGGGCATCGCCGGGCTCAGAAGGACCCTCCGCGAGGAGCAGTTGGGGCGACCGAGCCACGACGACGGGTTCGACGCCCGCTTCGAGGAGTGGATCCAGAGAGAGGCGGGTCGCCGGGTCTCTTTCCTCGCCGATGCCGGCGACCGGTTGATCGGGATGATGCACCTGGTGGTCTTCGAGCGGATGCCGAGTCCGGAGCGGGCCCCGTCGCGGTGGGGATACCTGGCGAACGCCTTCGTCCTCGAGGGTTTCCGCGACCGTGGTGTCGGTTCGGCACTGCTCGACCGGCTGCTGGGGCACGCGCGGGAGATCGGTTGCGTTCGGGTCGTGCTGTCGCCGAGCGAGCGTTCCGTGCCGTTCTACGCCCGGGCCGGATTCGGCCCCGCGACCATGTTGATGGCTCAGGTGCTCTGAGGCATGATGCCGGACCGCTGATCGGGTGACTCCGAGGCCCGGTGACCGGATCGATGCGAACATATGTTCGTGTCGGGCGAGGGGACGATCCTGCATGCCGACCTGGACGCGTTCTACGCGTCGGTCGAGCAGCGCGACGACCGCCGGCTGCGCGGCCGTCCGGTGATCGTCGGGGGCGGTGTCGTGCTGGCCGCGAGCTACGAGGCGAAGGCCTGCGGCGTCGCCACGGCGATGGGTGGCGCGCAGGCGCGGTCGCTGTGTCCGCAGGCCATCGTGGTGCCGCCCCGGATGTCCGCCTACTCCGCCGCGAGCAAGGCGGTCTTCGAGGTGTTCCGCAACACCACACCGCTGGTGGAGGGCCTGTCGATCGACGAGGCGTTCCTCGACGTCGCGGGGCTGCGCCGGATCGCCGGCCCGCCGAGCGGGATCGCGGCGCGGCTGCGCGCCGAGGTGCTGGAACGGGTCGGGCTCCCGATCACCGTCGGGGTGGCGCGGACGAAGTTCCTCGCGAAGGTGGCGAGCGGGGTGGCCAAGCCGGACGGCCTGCTCGTCGTGCCGCCCGACGACGAGCTCGGCTTCCTCCACCCGCTCGCGGTGGAGCGGCTCTGGGGCGTCGGCAAGGTGACGGCCGCCAAGCTGCACGAGCACGGGATCTCCACGGTCGGCGAGGTCGCCGAACTGCCCGAGAAGATCCTGGTCTCCCTGCTCGGCGGGGCGCTGGGCCGGCATCTGCACGCCCTCGCCCACAACCGTGACCCCCGCCCGGTGCAGCCCGGCCGCCGCCGGCGCTCCATCGGGTCCCAGCGGGCGATGAGCCGCCGGGCGCCGAGCACTCCGGAGGCCGTCGACGCCGTGGTCGTCGCCCTGGTCGACCGCATCTGCCGGCGGTTGCGGGGCGCCGACCGGGTGGGGCGCACCGTGGTGCTCCGGCTGCGGTTCGGCGACTACTCGCGGGTCTCGCGCTCCCACACCCTGCCCCAGCCGACCTGCTCGACCGAGGCGGTCCTCACCGCGGCGCGGGCGCTCGCGGCCCGGGCCAGGCCGCTGATCGATGAGCGGGGGCTCACGCTCGTCGGCGTGGCGGTCGCCAACCTCGACGACGATGCCGCACTGCAACTGGTGCTGCCGTTCGACGAGGAGGCGGGCACCGCTCTCGACGCGGTGCTCGACACCGTCCACGACCGTTTCGGTTCGGCCGCCGTCACCCGCGCCGTGCTGCTCGGCCGGGACCCGGGCCTTTCGGTCCCGCTGCTCCCGGACTGATCCCGGCGGGAAATGCTCCCTCTACGATCTTGTCGTGGACGAGAGTACCGACGAGCTTCGACGTGCCCACGACGAACTCGCGGAACTGTACGCAGAGAAACTGGCCGACGCGCTCGACCGGATGCCGATCGACCGAGCAGTACTGGGCTTGTTCTGCGACCTGGTTCTGGAGTCGGGAAGCAGCAGGAGAGTCGGTGACGTCGGCTGTGGATCGGGACGCCTGGCGCCTTTCGTGGCCGGCCGCGGGCTGGAGCCGCACGGGGTCGACCTGTCGCCCGAAATGGTCCGCGTCGCACGTCGTGACTACCCGGGTTTCCCTTTCGAGGTCGCTGATGTGCGTGATCTGCCGTTCTCCGACTCCTCGCTCGGTGGTGTCGTGAGCTGGTACTCGCTCATGTATCTCCACCCGGCCGCCCGCCCGCGTGCGTTCGGCGAGTTGGCCCGCGTGATCGAGCCGAACGGGTTCTTCGCCACCGCCTTCAAGGCGGGCGACAACTCGCTGAGACGCGGCGGCCGTACCGTCGGCGTGGAGTTCGACATCTACTGGTTGTCCGCCGAGGAGATCACCGGGAGGCTGGACGACGCCGGCTTCCGCGTCGTCTTCACCGGTGGCCGGCCGGCAGATCCTGACGAGGCGCAGCCGCAGGGCTACGTGATCGCTCAGAAGATCTGACGGCTCACGCGTCGGCTACGGGCTGTCGCAGGATCGTGCGCAGCTTGGCCGGCTCGGCTCGCCGCGGATCGCTGAGGTAGATCTCATGGTGCTTCCCGACCATTCTGAGGCCCTGGGCAGGGACGAACTCCTCGTGCATGTGCCGGAGCAGTTCGGCCTCGTCGTCGTAGGCCCCGACGTGCAGGGCCTGGACGCAGCGTCCCTCGGACAGGGCCTCCAGGCGGACGTCGTCGAGTCGGGCCGGCCGGTCCTTGCGGCTGACCTGTTCGACGGCACCGGTGAACATCTCGGCCGTGATCCAGTCGGGAACCATGATCATCAGAGTCCAGTCCCACTGCGCCTTGTCCCGTGCGGTGGTGAAGGTGTCCATGTTGTCGGCCCACCGCAGACCCTCCAGCGGCATCACGACGTAGTCGCGGTCGAGGATCTTCTTGCTGGCGAACTTGAGCGTGTAGGCCACCGGGTAGAGGGCCGAGACCGCGTCCCCGTAGACGGGGGTGTTCGGGTCGCCATGGCCGTCGATCATGAGGTACTGCAGGTCCGGCACATGGGTGACCTGCGGAGAGTTGCGCTTCGCCGTGTAGCACGCCAGTTCCCGCTTGAAGTCCAGCTTCGCCGTCACGAGTTCTCCTCGGCTCACGCGGGCAACGACGTTCCGGAGGCACGCGGCAACCCGGACACGACGAAGGCCCAGCGCGGCGGGAAATGCCGCTGACCTGGGCCTTCTGTGTGGAGCGGATGACGGGAATCGAACCCGCGTATTCAGCTTGGGAAGCTGATGTTCTACCATTGAACTACATCCGCAGAGTGTATGAAGGAGCTTAGCACCTCACACTCCGTAACGAGCAAGGCCAGTCCTGTACGCCCAACAGGGTGGTTCTCACCCGTACGATCCGGTTGGTGAGATCGGGACTCGACGGCCGGTAGACACCCGGTTCACACTGCTGGAGCCCCGTAAGGCCAGCTCCCCCGGCCGCGAAGGACCCGAGCATGACTGAGCTCGACCAGCCCCTGGGTTCGCTTCCTGCCCAGGATCACGATCATGACGTGCTCCTGATCGCCGGGAGCCGCCCGGAGGTCGCTCGACTGGCCCCGGTCGCCACCGCGTTCGCCGAATCCGACCGGATCCGTGCTCTCACCGTCGCCACCGGTCCGGATCCGATGGCCGTTCACGAGGCCTTCGAGTCGCTGGGAGTGCCCGCCGACGTCACGCAGCTGTTGCGGGAGCCACCCGGTCCCCATCCGGCCGCGATCGCGTCGCTGTTGATGACGCGGCTCGACGAGCTGCTCGTTGATCTCGACCCCTCCGCCGTCATGGTCTACGGCGGTGGCATGACGGCCGTGGTGGCCGCCCAGGTCGCCTTCTGGCGGCAGATCCCGGTCGTGCACCTGCAGGCGGGAGTGGCGGGCGACGACCTGCTCTGCCCGTTCCCGCAGGAGGCCAACAGGCGCGTCATCGGGCAGCTCGCGTCGCTGTTCCTCACCACCACCGGCGACGCCGCGCTGGGCAGCCCGGTCGGGCCCAACGCCATCTCGGTGGGCGACACGCTGGCCGCCAACCCCCGGCCGGCCGATCTCCGCTTCGCCCGGCTCCTCCGGCGGGTGCGGTCCGGCGGTCCGCAGATGGTGCTCGTCGGGCTGGACCGGCCCGACTCGCTTGGCGTCCTTGCCAGTCTGCCCGACCTGCTCGATCGCGAACCCGACATCGAGATCGTCGTCTACGGCGAGCTGGCGAGCCACGGTGCCGCCTACCCGCTGCTGGGCCACCCCCGGGCCACCGTGGTGCGCAACCTGCCGCTCGCGGAGCTGGTCTGGCTCATCGCGGCCAGTGCCGTGCTGGTCTCGGACGACCCCGAGCTGGTCACCGACGCTCCCGGCCTCGGCACGCCCGCCGTGCTCGTCGACGGACCACACATCCCGGAGCCCGGCGACTCGATCCGCAGCATCCTCAGCCCGGCCGTCATGACCAATGTCCGCCAGATCATCAGGGCCGCGCCGAAGCCGGCGTCCCCGCCGTCCGACGGCCTCGAGGCCGCGCGGGTCGAGCAGGCCGTGGCATGGATGTTCGGGCTGTGCCCGTCGCCGGTGCTCTCCCCGACCTTCCCCACGTCCATGACCGATCCGGCCACCAACACCGAGGTCTGACGCGGCGCCGATAGTCTGGCCTGGTGCTGCTGTCCGACGGTGACCTGCGCAAGGAGCTCGAGGCCGGACGTCTCGTGCTCGACCCGTGGGATGAATCGATGCTCCAGCCCTCGAGCATCGACGTGCGGCTGGACCGTTTCTTCCGGGTGTTCCAGAACTCCCGCTACACCCACATCGACCCGGCGCAGCAGCAGGACGAGCTGACGACCCCCGTCGAACCCGACGGCGACGAGCCCTTCGTGCTGCACCCCGGCGAGTTCGTGCTGGGCTCCACCTTCGAGTCGGTGTCGCTGCCCGACGACCTGGCCGGGCGGCTGGAGGGCAAGTCGAGCCTGGGGCGGCTGGGCCTGCTCACCCACTCCACCGCCGGCTTCATCGACCCCGGGTTCACCGGGCACATCACGCTCGAGCTGTCCAACGTGGCGAACCTGCCGATCACCCTGTGGCCGGGCATGAAGATCGGGCAGCTGTGCCTGTTCCGGCTGTCGAGCCCCGCCGAGCGCCCCTACGGCAGCGACGGCGTCGGCTCCCGCTACCAGGGGCAGCGGGGGCCGACGCCGTCGCGGGCCCACCTGAACTTCCACCGGGCCGACACCCGGCGCTGACCTCCCCGGCCGTCAGTGCCGCGGGTCCCAGCGGAACCGGCGCAGGGCCAGCGTCCCGAACAGCACCGGCCAGCCGACGGTGGCCACGAGTGCCGGCAGGATCGCCGGCAGCCCGGCTGTGGCGGCCGTCCAGCTGCCACCCGTCATGGCGAGCTGGGCCAGGTCGCCGACCGCGGCTCCCGGCGCCAGCATGAGTGCGGGCCACCACCCCTCGGCAGGTGCGAGCGACGCCACGACGCCGACGCCGAGGATCACGAACATCAACGGCAGCGTGGTGATCTGCGAACGTTCCGGCGTCGGCGTGATGACGCTCGTCGCCAGCGCGGCCGTGACGACGAGGGCCAGGCCGCCCAGCACCGCGAGCACGAGCGGCAGCGGGTCGACCGGCATCGGTGCCCCGGTCGCCACGTTCACAACCGCGAACACCGCCAGCTGGAGGAGACCGAGGACGACACTCGGTGCCAGCGTGGCCACGAGCAGCCCGCGGTCGGACAGCCCGCTGGTCCGCATCCGTTTCAGCACGCGGGCCTGTCGCCGGGCCACGAGGGTCTGCGTCGCCGTGATGTAGATCCCCATCGCCAGTGCCACGGCCAGCTGCAGCGTGATGCTCACGGCCTGCCGTGCCGGGTCGCCGTAGCTGCTGAACTGGAACGTCCAGAACACGCCCAGCCCTACCGGCAGCAGGATCGAGGACACCGCCACCGTCTTGTTGCGCAGGATGAGCAGGACCTCGGTCGTGGCCAGGGCCAGCACCCGGCCCACCGGCGTCACCGTGGCCGCCGTCGTCGTCGCGGTCATGGCCGCGTCACCTCCATCTGGTCGGTACGCACTGCGTGGTAGATGTCGGCCAGCGAGGCAGGTGCGGCCCGCAGGTCGGGCAGCCGCACCCCTCGAGCGGCTGCCCAGCTCAGGAACGTCGTGAGGTCCCCCTGCAGGTCGTCGGTCCGGACCTGTACCCGCTCGCCGTCGCGCTGTGTCGTTCCCCTGAGCTCCGGGAGGTCGGCGATCTCCGCCGGGAGCGTGGCCGAGAAGCGGGCAGGCTGAGCGGCGACGATCTCCGCCAGCGTCCCGGTGACGGCGACCCGGCCCTCGTGCATGATCGCCACCCGGTCGGCGAGAGCCTCGGCCTCCTCCAGGTAGTGCGTGGTGAGGACGACGGTGCGGCCGGCCTCCTGCAGCTCCTGGATGGCGTCCCACGTGCGCCTGCGCGACTCCGGGTCGAGCCCGGTGGTGGGCTCGTCGAGGATCACCAGCTCCGGCGATCCCCACACCGCCAGTGCCAGGTCGAGCCGCCGCTTCTCCCCGCCGGAGAGCTTCCCGACGGAGACGTCGCGGCGCGCGCGCAGGTCGAAGCGCTCCAGCAGCCGCTCCGGGCGGTCCGGCCGGTCGACGAGCCGCTGCCAGAGCGCGAGCGTCTCGCCCACCGTCAGCTCCTCGACGAACCCGCCCTCCTGGAGCTGGACGCCCATGCGCACCTGCAGCGCCGCCCGTTCCGTCGCCGGGTCGAGGCCGAGCACGGCGACGGTGCCCCCGCTGCGGGTGCCGAAGCCCTCCAGCACCTCCAGCGTCGTGGTCTTGCCGGCACCGTTCGTGCCGAGCAGCGCGAAGATCTCGCCACGGCGCACGTCCAGGTCGATGCCGCGCACGGCCTCGAAGTCGCCGTAGCGCACGTGCAGGCCGTGCACGGCGATGGCGAGCTGGGTGTCCGGGGATGCCGTCGCACCGGGGCCTGCCCGATCTGTCGTCTGTGTCATGCCATCACGATCTCTGCCGGGGGGCGGGCGCCAGTAGTACCGCTGATAACCGGTCGAGCTGACAACCGGCAGAGGCGGGGATGACAGGTGTCATCAACTCCGGGCCCGGTGGCCTTCCGTTGGCTAGGTTTCCCGTCGTGGACGTCTCGCCGCTGGTCGGAGCCGAGGAGCGGAAGGTCAGAGCGGCGCGCCGGTTCGGTCGGATCGGGTTGCTGATCACCATCGGGTACCTGTTCGTGGTCCCGATGACGATCGCGCTGTACGAGTGGCCGTCCGGTGGGTTCATCGCAGCGCTGCTGGCCCTGTTCGTCGCCGCGCTGGTCCTGCACGTCTGGCGGATCCGGGAGCTCACGAAGTCGCTCGGCCGGCGGGCACCGACCTGGTTCATGATCGCCGCGGCAGCGGTCGGGCTGGCCGTGTCGCTGGTCGCGCTCGCCGGCGGACCGATCGGGTTCGTCTGGTCGATGGTCACGGGCGTGCTGCTCGGCGACATCATCGGTGGGCTGCGCGCACGCTGGGCCGCGGCCTGGGTGGTCTCGACCGTCGTTGCGGTGTTCGGCTTCGGCTACGTGATCATGCTCGCGGTCCTCGACGAGTCCTTGTGGCCGCCGTCCCCGTTCGTCTTCGCCGGCCTCGCGGCGTTCTTCGTCGGGTCGATGTGGACACTCGACGTCGAGCGGCTGTGGTGGCTCAAAGCCGTCACCGATCTGGACGACTCCCGCCGCGCGGCCGCCGAGCTCGCCACCGCCCGCGAGCGGCTGCGACTGGCCGACGACCTGCACGACATCCTGGGCCACGCGCTGGAGGTGGTCGCGTTCAAGAGCGAACTGGCGTCGCGGCTGCAGGCCGCGGACCCGGACCGGGCCCGCGCCGAGATGGACGAGGTGCAGCGGGTGGCTCGCGAGTCGCTCACCGAGGTCCGGGCGCTCGTGCGCGACGCCCGCAGCACCGACCTGGTCACCGAGCTGGCCGGAGCCCGCGCCGTGCTCGACTCCGCAGGCGTGGCCCTGGTCGTGCGCGGCGACCCGGCATCGGTCGGGCCCACGGGGCGCAACGTGTTCGGCCGCGTGCTGCGGGAGGCGATGACGAACGTGCTGCGGCACGCCGAACCGAGCCACTGCACGATCGAGATCGAGGTGTCGGACCGGCAGGCGAGGCTGAGAGTGGTCAACGACGGGGCGCTGCCGGGCGACGGTGCCGACCCCGGTACCGGGCTGGTCGCGCTCGGCCGTTACCTCCACGAGCACGCGGGCCGGCTCGACGCCGGCCCCGGTCCGGACGGCACCTTCCGCGTCGAGGCCGTGCTGCCCGGAGCGTCCCGGTGACCGGGTCGGACGGCCGGATCCGTCTCGTGCTCGCCGACGACGAGTCCCTGACGCGCGGCGCCGTCGGCGCGCTGCTCGGGCTGGAGCCCGACCTGATCGTCGTCGCGGAGGCCGGTACCGGTGACGAGGCCATCGCGAGCGTTCGCAGGCATCGTCCGGACGTGGCCGTGCTCGACGTCGAGATGCCGGGCCGCGATGGTGCCGAGGTGGCCCAGTGGGTCGCCGTGAACGAGCCGGGCACCAGGTGCATCATCCTCACCCGGCACGCGCGGCCCGGCGTGTTGCGCAGGGCGCTCGCGGCGGGCGCCACCGGGTTCCTCACGAAGAGCGCCCCGGCCAGCATGCTCGCCGACGTGATCCGCCGGGTGCACGGTGGCGGGCGCTACGTCGACCCCGAACTGGCGATGACGGCACTCATGACTGAGGAGTGCCCACTCACCGGGCGTGAGCTCGAGGTGCTCCGAGCCGTCGACGGGGCGGGCACGGCCGCCGACATCGCCCGGCGCGTGCACCTCTCGCCCGGCACCGTGCGCAACTACCTGTCGTCGGCGATGCAGAAGCTCGGTGCCAGCACGCGGCTCGAAGCGGTGGAGCGGGCGCGCGACCGCGGATGGCTCTGACCGTCGCTCAGCGGGTGGCGCGGTAGAACCTGACGCCGAGCCGGCCCGGGCCGAGATCGGAGACGTCGCTGAGGCCCACCTCGCGCATGCGGGCGGGGATCCGGTCTCCGGCGTTGTCGTGCAGACGCGGGTGGCGGCGCGTCAGCCGGCTGAGTAGCCCGCGGTGATCGTCGCCCGCGAAGTCGACGAGGTGCAGCCGACCGCCCGGCCGCAGCACGCGCCTGGCCTCGCTCAGGACCTGGTCCTTCTCGCCCTCCTCGATGTGGTGGAGCATCAGGCAGGACAACACGCGGTCGACGCTCTCGTCCGGGTAGGGCAGTGCTGCCGCGCTGCCGAGGTCCCACTGCACGGGGGTGCCGTGGCGCGCGGACTTGCGCCGGGCGCGCGCGAGGGCCAACGGGTCGGGGTCGAGGCCCACCACCGTCGCCCGGGGCTGGCGCCGCGCAGCCAGCAGCGTCAAGTTGCCGGTGCCGCACCCGATCTCCAGAACACGCTCACCGGGAGCGATGCCTGCCTGGTCGGCCAGCGTGCGGTGCAGGGAGCGTGCGCCCAGCAGCCAGGTGAACACGTCGTAGTAGGGCAGCAGGCGGTCGTGGCCCATTGCGGGCAGGTAGCCGTGCCCGTGCCCCGCGTGCTGTGGTGCTTGTTCGGCCATCGTGGAGGTCCTCTGCGGTATGCGACGATCGTCCGGTGTCGTCCTCCAGTCTCGATCGCACATCAGCTGCGGCCAATGACGGATTCGCGGGTTCAGTAGGACGATCCTCGGTTCTTCCTGCCATCGGCCGTGGCGGGCGGGACGTCCCCGTCCACACCTACCCCCGGCTGCCCGGGGTACCGCCGGTCAGCGTGGTGCGCTCGCCCGGAGCGCGCCAGGAGCACGGGGCCGTGCGCACCCACGCACACGACTTCCTCGTGCTGCTCTACGTCGAGCGCGGCGGCGGTTCGATGCGGATCAACGACCACGAGTGGCGGCTCGGCGCCGGCGACGTGTTCGTGCTGGCACCCGGCGAGGTCGTGACGCCCGACCGGATGGTCGGCACGGGGGTGCCCGAGGCGTGGGCGGTCTTCTTCCCGTCCGACGTCGTCGAGCCGAGCCTTCCCGGGGCGTTCCTGTCCTGGCGCGCCCACCCGCTGCTGTTCCCGTTCGTCCGTGGCGTGGCGGGTGGCGCGCAACGGCTCCACGTGCCGGCCGCCGACCGGCCCGGCTTCATATCGCAGCTCGCCGCGCTGGAACGCGAGCTGCACGAGCGGCGGGACGGCTACAACGAGGCCGTGCTGGCGCACCTCACGCTCCTGCTCGTCACCGTCTCCCGGCTGGTCACCGACGTGTCCGGGGACCTCACGCTGCGGGACGAGCCGATGCTCGCCGCGGTCTTCGACGTCATCGAGGAGCGCTACGGCAGCCCCATCTCGCTGAGCGACGTCGCGCGTGCCGTGGGCCTCACCCCCGGCCACCTCACGACGGTGGTCGGGCGCAAGACCGGGCGCACGGTCCAGGAGTGGATCACCGAGCGGCGCATGACGGAGGCTCGCCGTCTCCTGGCCGAGACCGACCTCACGGTGGAGACCGTCGGCGCGCGGGTCGGCTACCGCGACGCCAGCTACTTCATCAAGCGGTTCCGGCGCAGCCACGGGTCGGCGCCCCAGGAGTGGCGCCGCGCGGGACGCCGGAGCTGACCCAGCGCTACCACTGGGACACGGACCGTCCGAGCAGTAGATTCGGATGCCGATGGAACCGCCACGACCCACCCCGCCTCCGTGGCTGCCCGCGGCGCGTCCGCAGGTTCCCCCACCAGC
>NZ_JAAXKY010000016.1 GCF_012911925.1 Pseudonocardia xinjiangensis
GTCGGGCACCTCGCCGAGCTGTGACTCGAGTGCGGTGCGGATGTCGGAGGCGACGGCCAGGCCGGCGGCGAGCGGCAGCTCGACGATTCCGACGGGGGCGCCGGCCGCGGTGACCAGCAGCCGGGCGGCGGTGAAGTGGGGGTCGACCGCGAGGTCGGCGACGGGGGAGTTGCGGTCCAGCTCACCGACCCAGGTCGGTGAATGGGGAGCGATCCAGGGGGGCAACTAGGGCCTCTCAAGGTCGGACTGTCGGGGGAGTGTCCGTGCGTAAGCTATGTGAAAACTCATCTAGCTTGATGAGAAGGATGTCCTGTTGGCGTTGATCGGTCCGGGCTGAGCGGCCGAACGCCTGTGGTGGCACTGAGAAGCGCCGAGCGGCGCCGTAGGCTGCACCCGTGGCATCGGCGACGATCGTCCCCTTCCTGCACGGAGACCGGGATGTGCTCAGCGTCCTGCTCGACCGCCGGTCCGAGGGGAGTGAGCCGGGCGCGCGCACCGACGAGCACCGGGTGGCACTGGTCATCGGTGGTGGCGGGATGCGCGGTGCCTACGTCGCCGGAATGCTGCGGGCGCTCGACAGAGCGGGTCTCGTCCCCGGCTTCGACGAGGTCTACGGGGCGTCGTCCGGTGCGTTCAGCGCTGCCGCGTTCCTCACCGGGGACGCCGCGGCGTGTGCCGCCAGCTACCCGGAGGACCTCTCCACCGACACGTTCATCAACATGCGCAGGCTCGGTACGCGCCGCCCGGTGGTGGCGCTCGACCACCTGATCAACGAGGTGCTCGACGGCCGCAAGCCGCTGTCGTGGGACGCGCTGGGCCACACCGCCGCCGAGCTGCGCATCGTGGCCACCGACGCGAGCGACCTCACCGCGCACACCCTCACGGGGATGGAGACGGTCGCCGACTGGCGGCAGGCGCTGCGGGCCAGCGCGTCGATCCCGCTGCTGTGCGGTCCGCCGGTGACCTACGGCGGCCGCCGCTGGGTGGACGGCTCGGTCGGTGAGCCGCTCGCGATGGCCAGGGCGCTGCGCGGGGGCGCCACCCACGTGCTGGTGGTTCTCTGCCGCGGCACCGACGACCTGCACCCCGACGCGGACGCGGGGCTCTCGCTCTGGGCCAGGACCCTCGACCGCCTGGTACCGGGGCTGGGCACGGTGGCGCAGGGCTCCCGCCGCTACGGCGCCGACCTCCGGCTGGTCACCGATGCCGCGCACCCCGACCGCGGTCCCGGCCACCTGGCCGCCATCGGGCCCTCCCGGTCGGTCGGGATGGGCGCGCTGTGCGTCGACCCCGACCGGGTGGGCGAGGCGGTGCGGGTCGGCGACGAGTCGGCGGTGGCGGCGATCGAGGCGGTTGCAGCGGAACGACGGGACCTCGGAGCGCGCTGAACGACTCGACCCGGCTCGATCGCCGCCCGGCGGATAACGTCGGTGGCATGGAGGCAGGAGAGCGGCCGCGCGCGGCCGTCGTCGTCACGGGCAGCGAGCTGCTGACGGGATCGATCAGCGACAAGAACGGCCCGTGGGTCGCCCGTGAGCTCGGCGAGCTCGGTTTCGAGGTCGCGCACGTGCTGCTGGTGGGCGACCGGCCGGACGATCTCGCCGCCGCGCTGCGCTTCACCGTGGAAGCCGGGTGCGTGCTCGTCGTCACGAGCGGGGGCCTCGGTCCCACGGCGGACGATCTCACCGCCGAGGTGGTGGCGTCCTTCGCGGGTGTCGAACTCGTGCTCGACGAGGACATGCGCGAGCACATCGCCGGCATTCTGCGCCGCGGATGGGCGGCCCGCACCGAGTTCTCCGCGGAGGCGATCGAGGAGGCCAACCGCAAGCAGGCGATGGTGCCCCGTGGCGCGGTGGCGCTGCCCCCGGTCGGCACGGCGCCGGGGCTCGTGGTGCCGCGGCCGGGCGGCCCCCTGGTGGTGGTGCTGCCCGGACCGCCGCGCGAGCTGCAGGGGATGTGGCCCGCTGCGCTCCAGGCGCCGCCGTTCCGTGAGCTGCTCGGCGGTGTGCCGCCTGCGGAGTCGCTGGCGTTGCGGTTCTTCGGGCTGCCGGAGTCCGAGATCGCGGCGACCCTGCGCGAGTTCGACTCCGAGATCGACCTGTCCGGGGTGGAGGTCACCACCTGCCTGCGCCGCGGGGAGCTCGAGGTGGACCTGCGGCCGAAGCCCGGCGCCGCGGTCTTCGCGGGTGAGCTGCACGCCGCTCTCGCGGCCCGGCACGCGAAACACCTCGTGAGCACCGACGGCACCACCACCGACGAGCTGCTCGCCCGGGCGTTGCTGCAGCGCGGCTGGACCGTCGCGACCGGCGAGTCGTGCACCGGGGGCATGCTCGCGTCCCGGCTCGTGGACCGGCCCGGGTCCTCGGCGTACGTCGCCGGTGGTGTCGTGGCCTACTCGAACACCGCGAAGACGCATCTGCTCGGCGTCCCGGCGGAGATGATCGAGGAGCACGGGGCGGTGTCACCCGAGGTGGCGAGGGCCCTGGCCGACGGCGCGCGGGAGCGGTTCGGGGCGGACGTCGGCGTCGGGATCACCGGGGTCGCCGGCCCCGACGGGGGCACCGAGGCCAAGCCGGTCGGCTACGTCTGTTTCTGCGTCACCACCGGAGAGGGGCTCGTGCTGGCCCGCGACCCACGCCTGCCGGGGAGTCGTTCCGACGTGCGGGAGCGGTCCACCGACCTCGGGATGCACCTGCTGCTGAGAGCGGCGGCCCCGCGCCCGTGACACTCCGGTGGCCCGGCCCGTGAAGGTCGGGTCCGGCCACCGTCGTCGGCGGCGGCCGGACCCGGAGCAGGTCAGCCGGTGCGTCAGCGCCGGGGGCAGCGCTGACGGACCGGGCTGACAGGTCGGGACATGCGGATCAACGGACCTTGCGGAAGAACGTGCGCAGCTCGTCCACGAAGACGTCCGGTTGTTCCAGCGACGCGAAGTGGCCACCCGTCGCGGGCTCGCTCCAGTGCCGAAGGTCGGTGTAGCGGCGCTCGATCCACTGGCGGGGCAGCCGGACCAGCTCCTGCGGGAACTGGGTGACGCCGGTGGGCACCGTCACCTCGTCCATCCGCCGCCGCTTGAAGCTCTCCCAGTACAGCCGCGCCGAGGACGCTCCGGTCCCGGGCAGCCAGTGGAGCATCACGTTGTCCAGCAGCCGGTCCCGCGAGATGACGTTCTCCGGGTGTCCCGCGCAGTCGGTCCAGTCCCAGAACTTCTCGACGATCCACGTGCACTGCCCGGACGGGGAGTCGACCAGCCCGTAGCCCAGCGTCTGCGGCCGGGTGGACTGTTCGCTGGAGTAGCCGGTGCCCACCTTCTGGAAGGCCTTGCGTGCGGCGAGCCCCGCCTGCTCCGACGGGCTGAGCGCGGTGCCCTCCCCCTCGGGAGGGGGAGCGGCGAGCGGCATTGTCAGATGGATGCCGACGAGGTTCTCCGGGGCGCCGGTGCCGAGCGCCGAGGTGATCATCGAGCCCCAGTCGCCGCCCTGAGCGCCGTAGCGGTCGTAGCCGAGCCGGTCCATCAGCTGCGCCCACGCCGTGGCGATCCGCTCGACACCCCAGCCGGGCACGGTCGGCTTCCCGCTGAAGCCGTAGCCCGGCAGCGACGGCACCACCACGTGGAACGCGTCGCGCGGGTCGGGCGGGTTCCGCAACGCCTCGATCACGCCGAGGAACTCCACGATCGACCCCGGCCAGCCGTGGGTGAGCAGCAGCGGCAGCGCCCCCGCATGCGGCGAGCGGGCGTGGATCAGGTGGATCTCGACGGTGTCGTCGCCACCGCCGTCGAGACCGGTGCGGAACTGCGGCAGCGCGTTGAGCTCGGCCTCGCAGCGCCGCCAGTCGTACTGGCGGCCCCAGTAGTCGCACAGCTCGCGGGCGTAGTCCAGCGGCACGCCCTGCGTCCAGCCCTCGGCGGTGGCGGCCTCGGGCCAGCGGGTGCGGGCGAGGCGGTCCCGCAGGTCGTCCAGGTCGGTTTCCGGGATCTTGATCTGGAACTCGCGCATGTCAGAGCTGTACCCCACGGGTCAGTGCGCCATCGATGACGAGGTGGCTGCCGGTGATGAAGCTGGCCCGCGGGCTCGCGAGCATGACCACGCCGTACGCGATCTCCTCCGGTCTCGCCATCCGGCCGGTGGGGTTGAGCCCCAGCGCGTAGGAGTAGAAGTCCGGGTCGTCCCGCTCGATGCTCTGCCAGACGCCGCCGTCGAAGTAGGTGTTGCCGGGCGTCACGGAGTTGGCCCGGACCTTCCCGGCGAGCTGGTGGGCCAGCCCTGACGTGTAGTGCACGAGCGCCGCCTTCATCACGCCGTAGGCGCCCAGCGCGAAGTCGATCTCCCGTCCGGACACGCTCGCCACCGCGATGACCGACCCGACGCCGCTGGCCTCGAGGTGCGGGAGCGCCGCGTCCACCATGCGGACGGTGTGCATGAGGTCGACCTCGAAGCTGGGCTTCCAGTGCTCGGGGCCGGGACCGATCGCCAGCGCGCTCACGTTGGCGACGACGACGTCGATGCCCCCGTAGTGCTCCGCCGACGCCGCCACCCACGCGGTGAGCGCCTCGGCGTCGGCGACGTCCACGGCGGTGCCGGTGACATCATGGCCCGCTCCGCGCAGCTCCTCCTCGACCGCGGCGACGTCGGTGGCCGTGCGTGCGCAGAAGGCGACCTTGACGCCCTCGGCAGCCAGACCCTCGACGATGGCGCGACCGATGCCCTTCGTGCCGCCGGTGACCAGTGCGGTCCGGCCGGTGAGCTGCAGATCCATGGAAGTCCTTCGCTAGAGAGCGCGGGCCTGCTCGCGCAGGTGACGGTGCATCCCACCGTAGGCATCGGCAGCGGGCAGCAGCGCCTTCTCGATCTTGGTGACCGCGCTGTAGTTGGTGTCGCAGACGTTGGCCAACGGCGACCGGCTGATCTGGGTGAGCAGCTGGTAGGCGTCGAGCGGGTCGAGCCCGTACAGCTCACCGAGCCACCCGACCATCCCGACCTGGCTGGCTCGCCAGGCGTCCTC
Organism: Pseudonocardia xinjiangensis; assembly: GCF_012911925.1. Lineage (GTDB taxonomy): Bacteria > Actinomycetota > Actinomycetes > Mycobacteriales > Pseudonocardiaceae > Pseudonocardia > Pseudonocardia xinjiangensis. The sequence goes on from NZ_JAAXKY010000016.1 coordinate 5,002, forward strand.
CAGCGGGCGGGACGAGCCGACGACGGCGTAGTGGTCATCGTGCTCCAGCCGGGGCCACGCCGGTGCCCCACCCTTGATCAGCTCGACGATCACCGTGACGTTCATGGCGCCCTCGACCGCGGTGCCGCAGCTCTCGCCCTCCCCCTGGCGGTAGTGGCCGTCTCCGAGGGAGAACAGGGCGCCCTCGACGTTCACCCCGAGGAAGCAGGTGGTGCCTGCCCGCATCTCGGGGGTGTCCATGTTGCCGCCGAACGTGTCGGGCACCAGGCTCGAACGGACCTCCCGCCCGGGCGGAGCCACTCCGACGGTGCCGAGCATCGGGGCCAGCGGCAGCTCGATCTCCAGCTGTGAGCGCTGGGCCTCGAAGAGCACGGTGCCGCGGGCGCGGTCGAGCTGGTAGATCCAGGTCTGCTCGGGGAGCGGGTCGTTCAGCAGCGCGGTGCGGTCGGTGCCGGTGAGCGCGCCGAAGAACGGGATGGTGGTCGAGGCCCCCCAGTCGCGGGCCGGGGTGAGGTCGACGATGTGCACGGCGAGCGTGTCGCCCGGCTCGGCGCCCTCGACGTGGAACGGCCCGGTCTGCGGGTTCACCTGGGTCATGTCCAGCACCTGCGACGGCTTGTCGGAGGTGCGCTGCAGCCGGCCGGAGAAGGCGTCCTCCGTCCACAGCCGCAGGAGGGTGCCGGGCTTGATCCGGTGGGTCGGGGCGACCCCGCCGAACGTCCACGCGTACTGCTCGGGCTCGGGGCGGAACTCGACGACGTCCACGAGGGGTGATCGTCGTGTCAATGGCCACTGACGCGCAAGCCCCCACGAGGTAAAGGAGCGCCCGGCACGGGCGGTGCGACCCCGGAGGGTCCACGCGTCTGCGTAGGTGATCGTCCCGGGGCGGGCAGGACGGCGTGCATCGTGGAGGCCGCCAGCCCGACCAGTGGGCCGACTCGGGCCGGGCCGAGTTGGCGCTCCACCCGCAAAGCCACGATCTGCCGCGCCGCCGTGGACGGGGTGCGGTGGGAGATGTGGCGTCCGTCGCCCGGAGCGGTCGGTGAGTCCGGCAGGCCACCGCCACGAGCGCTGAATGGCGGTTGACCTGCGACGACGAACATCGATTCGAACATGTGTTCGAGTATGATGGAGGGGTGTCGGACAGCCCGCTCACCACCGCGCATCCCCTCCTGGTCGAGGCGATCGACGCGCTGTCCGCGGCCGCCGAGACCGGCGCCACCGATGATGAGCTGCTCTCCGTGCTCACCCTGTGCGAGGGCACCAGCAGGCGGCTGGACCGGGTCGTCGTGGCCACCGTGGCCACGTTGGAGCGGCGTGGGACTTTCGCCGAGCGGGGCTACAAGTCGACCCCGGCGGCGTTGGGGGATCTGCTCGGGTGGGAGCGGTTCGAGGCCCGCACCCGGGTGGTCGCCGCCGAGCAGGTGTGCCCGCGGGTGAGCCTCGACGGCACTGCGCTGCCCGCCAAGCTGCCTGCCACCGCCGACGTGTTCGCCGCCGGGCACACCGGCCTCCGCCACGTCGCAGTGATCGCCCGGGTGTTGGCGAGCCCGGCCGCGGAGCGGCTCGCGCCCGAGGTGTGGGCGGGTGCGGAAGCCCAGCTCGCCGAGAAAGCCGCGGTCTATACGCCGTCGGAGCTGCAGGCCTGGGGTATCGCGCTGGTCGAGGCCCTCGACGAGGACGGCGCCGAGCCTGATGACCGTCCACCCGCCCCGGTCAACGAGTTGCACGTGCTCCGTCACCGCGGGAAGCCCGGCGGCACGCTGAAGGGCCGGTTCGACGACGCGGCCATGTTCGACGCCATCGCCACCGTGATCGACGCCCACGCCCGGCCGGTCACCGCCGAGGAGCAGCGCAGCCTCGCGCAACGCCAGGCCGACGCGCTGGCCGATGTGTGTGGGTATGTGCTCGACCATGGTGATGTGCCCGAATGCGGTGGGCGCCGTCCGCACCTGAACGTGTTGATCCGGCTGGAGGATCTGGAGAACCGGGCCCGCGCGGCGTGCTTGGACTTCGGTGGCACGTTGTCGCCGGAGTCGCTGCGGATGCTGGCCTGCGACGCCAGGGTCGTGCCGGTGGTGTTGAACGGGAAGGGTCAGCCGCTCGACGTCGGGCGGGTCACCCGCACCATCCCCGACGGCCTGCGCCGCGCGATCGCCGCCCGCGACCGCGGCTGCGCCGGGTGCGGGCGGCCACCGTCGTGGTGCGAGGTCCACCACATCACAGCCTGGCAAGACGGCGGCGACACCGCCCTGCACAACTGCGTGATGCTCTGCCGGGCGTGCCACCGCCTGCAGCACCACTCCGAATGGGAAGTCCGTATCCGCGACGGGTTGCCCGAGTTGATCCCCCCGGCCTGGATTGATCCGGAGCGAAGACCCCGCCGACAACCACTTCTGCACCTCGCCGCGTAAGGGGTCGAACAGATGGACGCGGCCGGCAGAGCCTCTGTGATCACTGCGACCCAGCCTGGCCGAACCGTGCTGGCACCGATTCGCGGCCGTGCTGCCCGGCGGCCGGCGTGTATCACCGATCCAGGCCGTTGGCAGGGCGGTGAACGCTCGTCCAGGACGGCGGGAAGACGCACCAGGGTTGGGCCGAGACGGCTGCCAAGGCTCGTCTGGCCATCGCGCTGACGAAGCATCCCGAGCCGGGGTGTGGTCGAGTGAGGCAGCGTGATCGCTGCCACGAGGCACGGTCAGGCGGGCGAGCAGTGCCGCTCAGTCCGGGCAGCCGAGCACCCGTGAGATGCCCCGCGCCGCGGTCAGGACGACGGGTACGTAGGCCCTGGCATCGGCCGACCCCGCCGGCACCACGACCGACAGTGCCGCGACCACGTCGCCGTCCGGTCCGCGCACCGGAGCCGCGACCGAGAGCGAGACCAGCTCGATCTGCCCTTCGCTCACGGCCACCCCGGTGCGGCGCACCTCGGCCAGTGCCCTGCGCAGCTCGTCGGGGTGGCAGATCGTTTTCGAGGTGTAGCGCTTGAGGGGCGAGGCGAGAACCTGCTCCTGCAGTTCGGGCGTGGCGAAGGCGAGCAGGACGAGCCCGACGCCCGTGGCGTGCAGCGGCAGCCGGCCTCCGACGCGCGTGAACACGTGCACGGCGCCGCGTCCCGACAGCCGTTCCAGGTACACCACCTCGTTGCCGTCGAGCACCGCGAGCTGCACGTTCTGCTTGGTGACCGCGTACAGGTCCTCGAGGAACGGCATGGCCGACTCGCGCAGGCCCAGGCCGCGCGGGGCCAGCGCGCCGACCTCCCAGAGCCGCAGCCCGATGCGGTAGCGGCCGTCGGCGGCACGTTCCAGCGCACCCCACTCCGTGAGCTCGCCGACGATGCGGTGGGCGGTGGTCAGCGGGAGCTCGGCCCGCCTGCCGATCTCGGTGAGCATGAGCTCGGGCCGCTCCGCGCTGAATGCCGCGAGCACCCGCAGAACCCTGGCGGTGACTGATTGGCCCATCAGGACCAGTGTGCCTCGGCCTTCCACTGGCCGGAAGCCGAGTCCGGCCGAGCGCGGCCGGGCCTATCGGGTGTCCGACGGGTCCATCGTCGTCCGGGGCCTGACCAGGACGACGGTGGCGGTCGTCGTCACCGCAAGGACCGCCGCGCCGACGATGGCGCCCATGTGCAGCCCGGCGACGACGGCTCCGCCGGCGGCGAGACTGCCGAACAGGGCCACGCCGAGCGCCCCACCGAACTGCCGTCCTGCGTTCAGCAGTCCGGCGGCGAGCCCGGCGCGCCCCGCGTCAACGGATTCGAGCAGCACCGCGGTCAACGCGGGCACGGCGAGTCCGCCACCGATCCCGAAGGGCAGCAGGACAGCGGCCTGCACGACCAGCGGAGTGTCCTCCCGGAGGGCGAGCAGCCCACACACCCCGCCGAGGAGCACCACCTGTCCGAGGGCCATCGGCAGCCGCGGGCCACAGCGGGTGCCGAGGCGTCCGGCGAGCAGGTTCACCACGGTGATCAGGGCCGTCATCGGGAGGAACATCAGGCCGGTCTCCAGCGCGGACAACCCGTGGACCTGCTCGAAGTAGAGGGCCAGCAGGAAGACCGCGCCGTAGAAGGCGAAGTTGAGGGCGAGCCCCGTGGCGGCCGGCACCGCCACTGCGGGCAGGCGGACCAGCCGCGGCGGGATCATCGGGTGCGTGGACCGGCGCTCGACGATCACGAAGGCGGCGGCGGCCACGCAGAACACCGCCGTCGCGACCACGCTGCGCTCGATCACCGCATAGGTGACGGCCGCGAGCGCCAGCGTTGCGGACAGCTGGCCGGGAAGGTCGAACGGCGCCCGGCGAGGTAGCGAACGCGGGCTCCGGATGAGCGCGAGCAGCCCCACCAGCCCGATCGGCAGGTTGACGTAGAACACCGCCCGCCAACCGAGCGTGGTGGTCAACAGCCCGCCGACGAGTGGGCCGGCGGCCATCGCCGCACCGCCGGCGGAAGTCCACACCGCGACGGCACGAGCCCTGGCCACCGCCGTCGGATACGCCTGACGGACCAGTGCCAGCGACGCGGGCAGCAGCACGGCGCCGGCGGCGCCCTGCAGGAACCGGGCTGCCACCAGGACACCGAGCTCCGGCGCGACACCGCATGCCGCGGAGGCTGCGGTGAACGCGGCGAGCCCGACCGCGAAGGCCCGGCTGGCGCCGATCCGGTCGGACAGCGACCCGGCCGACAGCAGCAGCGCGGCCAGCATCAACGTGTAGCCGCTCACCACCCATTGCAGCGAGGTGATGCCGCCGTTCAGCTCGGTCCCGATCACGGGCATGGCAACCGTCACGACCTGCGTGTCCAGCGTCAGGACGAAGAACCCCAGCGCGGCGGCGGCGAGGGTCAGGCCTGCCGAACCGCGGTGCGCGGCGGCGCCGTCGGCGGCGTCGGCGAGAACATCGGTCATGGCGACAGCCTGCGGATCGGCAGGGGCGCGGGCCAGCGGTCAGGGTGACCAGGACATGGTCACCCTGATCGGAAATGCACCGGTGGCCCGGTCCGGTTTCCGGGCCAGGGGAGGTGAGGACATGACGGCACAGAACGCCCGGTTGCGGGAGCTGGGAGCGTTCCTGCGTGGCCGCCGCGGCCGTCTCGAACCGGCCGAGGCGGGCATCGGCGGCTCGGGCCCGCGGCGCACATCAGGCCTGCGCCGCGAGGAGGTCGCGGAGGTCGCCGGCGTGAGCCTCGGCTATTACGTGCGCCTCGAACAGGGCCGCGGCGGTGCACCATCGGCCGCCGTTCTCGACGCGCTCGCGCGGGCACTGCGCCTCGACGACGACGAGCAGGCCCATCTGCACGCTCTGGCCGATCCCGGCGGCAACCGGCGTCCGACCGTCGTGTCCGCCGAGCTGCTCCAGCAGGCGCACGACGTGCTCGGCCTGCTCGCACCGCCGTCGGCGGCATACGTCATCGACCGTGTCGGGGACGTACTCGCGTGGAACGCCATCGCGGCGGAGCTGTTCGTCGACAACTTCCCTGCCGGCCTCGACACTGCCGCGAACCGGCCCGGCGGCGTTCGTCCCAACAACGTTCGCTACGCCTTTCTCAACCCGGCCGCCAGACGGCTGTTTCCGCACTGGGAGGAGATCGCCGACGACGCGGTCGCGCATCTGCGGGCGGCGATCGGGTACCGGCCCGACGACCCCGCGTTGCGGGCGCTTCTCGCCGATCTCGGCACACGGTCACCGGACTTCGCGCAACGCTGGGAGCGCCGGGACGTGCGGCCGTGTCACAGGGGGCGGAAGGTGTTCGAGCACCCGACGGCGGGACGGCTCGAGCTCGACTACCGGGTGCTCGAGATTCCGGCGACGTGCCACCACCGCTTGGTCGTCTACAGCGCCGTCGAAGGGAGTGTCGACTTCCGTGCTCTCGCTCGACTGTGCGGACGCCGGACGTCCGGAGCCGGGCCGGTGCCATCGCGCCGTGCCGACACCTCGGCGTGAACGACTGGACCATCAGGACCAGTGTGCCTCGGCCTTCCACTGGCCGGAAGCGGAGTCGAGCCGGTCCCGCCGGGTGCGCCAGGCTTTGACGATGCGCACCCAGGTCGGGATCGTCGGGGCGGGGCCGGCAGGACTCCTGCTCTCCCACCTACTGGCCGGGGCCGGGGTCGACTCGGTGGTGCTGGAGACCCGCAGCCGGGACTACGTCGAGCGGCGGGTGCGCGCCGGCGTCCTGGAACACCCGACGGTGGAGCTGCTGCGCGAGGTCGGCCTGGCCGACCGGCTCGACCGTGAGGGCATGCGGCACGAGGGCATCTCCCTGCGGTTCGACGGTGGTGACCACCGCATCGACTTCGCCGACCTCGTCGGTAAGGGGATCACCGTCTACGGGCAGCAGGAGGTGGTGAAGGACCTCATCGCCGCGCGCCTGGGCGACGGTGGGGACCTCCGCTTCGAGGTGACCGACGTGACCCTCGACGGGCTCGCCGACGCCCCGGTGGTCGGCTTCACCGGCGCCGACGGGCGGCGCGAGGAGCTGCAGTGCGACGTGGTGGCCGGCTGCGACGGCTTCCACGGCATCACCCGCGACGCGTACGACCCCCAGATGTTCGACCGGACCTACCCGTACGCCTGGCTCGGGATCCTCGCCAAGGCCGCCCCGACGCACCACGAGCTCGTCTACGCCAACCACCCGCACGGCTTCGCGCTGTACTCGATGCGCAGCCCGGAGATCACCCGGCTCTACCTCCAGGTGCCGCCGGACACCGACGTGAACAACTGGTCGGACGCGCAGATCTGGGACGAGCTGGGCACCCGCCTCGCGGCCCGGGGCTTCACCCTGAACGAGGGGCCGGTCCTGGAGAAGGGCGTCACGGGGATGCGCAGCTTCGTGGCGGAGCCCATGCGCCACGGGCGGCTCTTCCTGGCGGGCGACGCTGCGCACATCGTGCCGCCCACCGGCGCGAAGGGCATGAACCTCGCGATCGCCGACGTCCGCGTGCTCGCGGAGGCGCTGACCACGTTCCTGCGCAGCGGCGACGAGACCGGGATCGACGGCTACTCCGACACCTGCCTGCGGCGGGTGTGGCGCGCGGAGCACTTCTCCTGGTGGATGACCTCGATGTTGCACGTGCCCCCGGAGAGCGACCCGTTCGGCCGTCGTCTCCAGCTGTCCCAGCTGCGCTACACGGTGACGTCCCGCGCGGCGGCCACCACCCTCGCCGAGAACTACGTGGGGCTGCCCCACGGAGTGAGTCCGTGACCGAGCTTCCGAGGAGCTGTTCGTGACGATCCCGCACCCGGCCGGCTATCGCCCGGCCCCGGATGGCAACCATCCGCCCCTGCTGTCGGAGGGTTACCGGAGCACCGTGCTGCGGGCGCCCTCCGAGGCGCCGGTGGTGTTGCGCCACCGGCTCACCGAGGTCACGGGCCCGCTGCTCACCGGCGACATCGGGCCGAACGACCACGACCTCACCGCGCAGCACGACGGCGAGCCGATCGGGCAGCGGATCGTCGTGTTCGGGCGGGTGCTCGACAGCGACGGCCGGGCGGTGCCGAACACGCTGGTCGAGGTGTGGCAGGCCAACGCCGCGGGTCGCTACGCCCACGCCCGCGACAACTGGCCGGCGCCGCTGGACCCCAACTTCACCGGTGGCGGCCGGGTCGTGACCGACGCGCAGGGGAACTACTCGTTCACCACGATCAAGCCGGGCGCCTACCCGTGGGGCAACCACCACAACGCGTGGCGCCCGGCGCACATCCACCTCTCGCTCTTCGGCCGGTCGTTCACCCAACGGCTGGTCACCCAGATGTACTTCCCGGACGACCCGCTGTTCGCCCAGGACCCGATCTTCAACTCGGTGCCGGACCCCACCGCCCGGCAGCGGCTGGTCTCCACGTTCGACCTGGAGGCCACCCGCCCGGAGTGGGCGCTGGCGTACCGCTTCGACGTCGTGCTCCGCGGCCGCGAGCAGACCCCGTTCGAGGAGCCCCATGAGTGAGCTGCTGACCCCGTCCCAGACGGTCGGACCGTTCCTGAGCCTCGGGCTCACCTGGCTCGAAGGGCACCTCGTCGTGCCGCCCGGCTCGCCGGGGGCGATCCGGATCTCCGGCGTGCTCACCGACGGAGCGGGCGAGCCCGTCGGGGACGGGCTGGTCGAGACCTGGCAGGCCGACGCCGAGGGTCGCTTCGACCACCCCGACGACCCGCGGGGTGCCACCGGCTCCGGGTTCCGCGGGTTCGGGCGCTGCGCCACCGACCCCGGGGGCCGCTTCGAGATCCTCACGATCAAGCCCGGGCCGCTCGGTGACGGACAGGCCCCCCACATCGACGTCACCGTGCTCGCCCGGGGTCTGCTCGACCGGGTGGTCACGAGGATCTACTTCCCGGACGAGGCCACGGCGAACGCGGCCGACCCGCTGCTCGCCTCCCTCCCGCAGGAGCGTGCGGCCACCCTGGTGGCCCAGGAGACCGGCCCCTCCGAGCTGCGGTTCGACATCCGCCTCCAGGGCGACGGGGAGACCGTCTTCCTGGCCGTCTGAGCCCGACCCGCCCCCCGCTGCGGCGCGTGTCGCCGATCACTGCAGTATGTGCCGGTTGGCCGGAATGAGTGATCGTCCACATCGTTGTCACAGGTGAAGCACAGCGCGGGCACCGGTCCCCTTGCGATAAAGGGACCACGAGGTTCGCGACGCAGTGGGGGGACGTGGTCGAGGTGGCGGGCGCAGCGCTCCATGTGGGCGTCCCGCCGGACGAGCTGCCGGGCAGGTGGCGGCCGTCCGCGGTCCGGGAGCGGTACCCGCTGCTCGTGCAGGTGCTGCGGTACGCCGTCGTCGGCGGTCTGGGCACGCTCGTGAACGCGGCGATCTTCCTGCTGCTGCGTACGTGGTGGGACACGGTGCCGGCCAACCTGACCGCCCTCGTCCTGAGCACGGTGGTGAGCACCGAGGCGAACCGCCGCTTCACCTTCGGCGGCGTCGAGGTGCACCGGTTGCGCTCGCACGTGCAGAGCGGCGGCACCGTGCTGTTCTACGCCTTCTACAGCTCCGCCGTGCTCATGCTGCTCGCAGAGGTGATCGACTCCCCGATCGCATGGGAGCAGACGCTGGCGGTGGCCGTGGCGAGCGTGCTCGGCGGCCTGGGCCGGTTCCTCGTCCTGCGCTACTGGGTGTTCGGCCCGGACAGCCACCACGAGGCGCAGGAGGGCTCGCCGCGCACGTGGCCCGTTCTCCGCGGGCACCTGCTGCACCGGCACGGATGACGAGGTAGCTCGCTCCACCCGTCACGGCAACGCGGGGTTTTGCGAGTGGCTCCACAGGGTCTCCCTGCTCACAGTCGTGTCGACCGGGGAAGACCGGCAACGGGCTACGTGTAGCAACTGTATTCAGCGCGCCGCGCTGAGGGGGCCGACCGACAGGAGCGGAGCAACAGATGCGAATCGAAGGTGCAACAGCGCTGGTCACCGGAGCGAGGCGCGGCATCGGCCTCGCGTTCGCGCAGGCCCTGCTGGACCACGGGGCGGCCACCGTCTACGCCGGTGTCCGTGACCCTTCCACCACCACCGTCGCCGACGCGCGGCTGATTCCCCTAGCGCTGGACGTCACCGACCCCGACCAGGTGGCAGCCGCGGCCGAGCAGGTCGGCGACGCACTCATCGTGATCAACAACTCGGGGGTCCAGAGCGGGGTCGGGCTGTTCGAGGGTGACCTCGACGGTGCGCGGCGGGAGATGGAGGTGAACTACTTCGGCACCTGGTCGGTCTCCCGCGCCTTCGCGCCCGTCCTCGCCCGCAACGGAGGCGGCGCGCTGGTGAACATGCTGTCGGTCGCGTCGTGGCGCGCGCGGGTCCCGGCGGTGGGCTACGCGGCGTCGAAGTCGGCGGAGTGGGCACTCACGAACGCCCTGCGCACCGGGCTGCGGGACCAGGGAACCCTCGTGGTGGGGGTGCACGTCGGGTACGTCGACACCGAGTTCGTGACCAACATCGACGCGCCCAAGGTCACGGCGGAGTCCGTTGCAGCGCAGACGATCGACGCGATCCTCCACGACCGGCCCGAGGTTCTCGCCGACGAACCCGCGCGGACCGTCAAGGCGGCTCTGTCCTACCGGGTGCAGGGCGACCCGACGGCCGACATCCCGGACTGAGGAGCACGTGTCGGACGAGACGCACCGCGGGGACGCGGCCTAGATTCCAGGCATGACGGCCACACAGTCGAGCAACGAGGCGTTCGAGCGCGAACCGGTGTCGCTCACCGAGCGGATCACGGCCGACGGCTCGTCCCGATGGCCGGTGGAGCCGGGTCGCTACCGGCTCGTCGTGGCCAGGGCGTGCCCGTGGGCGAACCGCAGCGTGATCGTCCGCCGGCTGCTGGGGCTGGAGCCCGTGCTGTCCATGGGCATCGCGGGTCCGCTGCACGACGAGCGCAGCTGGCGGTTCCACCTCGATCCGGACAACCGGGACCCGGTGCTCGGCGTCGAGTACCTCGGCGAGGCCTACCGCAAGGCCGACCCCGGCTACGACGGCGGCGTCACGGTGCCCGCCGTGGTGGAGATCGCCAGCGGGAAGGTGGCCACCAACGGCTTCCAGCAGCTCACCCTCGACCTCTCCACCCAGTGGACCGCGTATCACCGCGACGGCGCCCCCGACCTCTACCCGGAGGAGCACCGCGCCGAGATCGACGAGATCAACCAGGCGGTGTACGAGGACGTCAACAACGGCGTCTACAAGTGCGGCTTCGCGAAGGGCCAGGCGTCCTACGACCACGCCTACCGGGCACTGTTCGACCGGCTCGACGCGCTGTCCGAGCGGCTCGCGACCAGGCGCTTCCTCGTCGGTGACACCATCACCGAGGCCGACGTGCGGCTGTGGGTCACGCTGGTGCGCTTCGACGCCGTCTACCACGGCCACTTCAAGTGCAACCGGCAGAAGCTCGCCGAGATGCCGGTGCTGTGGGCCTACTCCCGCGACCTGTTCCAGACGCCGGGATTCGGCGACACCATCGACTTCGAGCAGATCAAACAGCACTACTACGGCGTGCACACCGACATCAACCCGTCGGGGATCGTGCCACTCGGACCCGACCTCCGCGGCTGGCTCACCCCGCACGGGCGCGAGGCGCTCGGCGGCCGCCCGTTCGGGAACGGCACGCCGCCCGGCCCGCCGCCGGAGGCCGAGCGGGTGCCCCCGATCAGCTGAGCAGCTCGCACTCGACGCCTGCTGACTCGTAGGTCGAGGCGGCGCGCCGGTCGAGGCTCAGCAGCACGGCCCCGGCCCGGCCGGCGGCCAGGGCGACCACGAGGTCGTACACGGCACCCCCGACGATGCCTGAGCGCTGCGCCGCGGTCAGGAGTTCGGACGGCGGGACGCCCGGTAGCCGCGGGGTCGACGCGGGGAGGTGGCCGGCGAGGAAGGCCGTGACGAGAGGCGCCGGCACGCGGCGCGGCGGTGGGAGCCTCGTCAGCACCGAGAAGGTCTCGATCACCACGTGGTCGACGGCAGCATCGACTCTGCCGAGCGCCGTCGAGGCGAGCGGATGATCGGTGTGCCATCGTGCGAACGCCGCGACCAGGACCGAGGTGTCACAGGTGATCACCGGCGGGTGCGCTCCAGAAGCTCGCGTACCTCGTCCGCGGTCAAGGTCGGCGCCTCGTCGCCCGGAACCTCCGCGGCCAGGAAACCGTCGCGCTCGACGAGCTCCATCGGCACGGACACCGGCTCGATCTCGATGCGGCCGTCGCGCTCGATGATCTCCAGTTCCTGGCCGGGCTCCAACGCGGCTGCCTGACGAAGCTGCTTGGGGATGACCACCCGACCGGCAGCGTCGATGGTAGTTCGCATGGTAGGAATCTACCATTGTGCGCGGAGCAGACCGGCCGTTCCGAGTGCCCCGACCCCGGCAGTACCGCCGACCGCCGCGGGCTGATGATGGTGGCGATGCCGACCTCCGTGCCGTCCCCGACCCCACCACCGCTGCGCCCCGGCCTGCGCCGGGCACGCGCCCTGGCCGGTGCGCTGGCGGGGGCCCTCACCGTGCTGCTCGTGGTCCCCGCCGTGGCCGCGGCGGGAACCACACCGCCGGGGCCGCCGGCTCCGGCACCGCCGGTCTCCGGTGAGAACCTGGGCCCGGACCGGTTGCCCCGCTGCACCGCCGTGGTCGCCGCCATGTCGCCGCGGGCCAAGCTCGCGCAGCGGCTCATGGTGGGCGTCGACGCCGCCGACCCGGCCACCACCGCCGAGACGGTGCGGGCCACCCAGGTGGGTGGGGTCTTCGTGGGGGGCAACGCCACCGAGCTGCTCACCGGCCAGGCACTGCGCGAGGTGCAGGCGATGTCCCGCATCCCGCTCACGGTCGCCGCCGACGACGAGGGTGGCCGCGTGCAGCGCATCGACGATCTCGACGGCGAGCTGCCCAGCGCCCGCGCGATGGCCGCCCAGCTGACGCCGCAGCAGGTGCGCGAACGGGGCCTCGAGCGTGGCCGGGAGCAGCTCGCCCGCGGCATCACGATGAACCTCGCCCCGGTGGTCGACCTCGGGGGCCGCCCGGCGAACACGGTGATCGGGGACCGGTCCTTCGGGGTGGACGCCGACGCGGTGACGAGCTACGCGGCAGCCTTCGCCGAGGGGCAGCGGGACGCGGGCGTGTTCACCGTCCTCAAGCACTTCCCCGGCCACGGCCACGCCGACGGGGACTCGCACCGGGGCCGGGTCACCACGCCACCGCTCGCCGAGCTGCGCGACGCCGACCTGCGGCCCTACGCGGACCTGCTGGGCCCGGGCGGCCCGCTCGCCGACGGCCGCACCGGCGTGCTCGTCGGGCATCTCGACGTTCCGGGGCTCACCGCCGACCTGCCCAGCTCGCTCGACCCCGCCGTCTACCGGCTGCTGCGCACCGACTACGGCTTCGACGGGCTGGTGCTCACCGACGACCTGGGCGCCATGAAGGCCATCACCGGCACGTTCGAGCTGCCCGAGGCCGTGGAGCACGCCCTGGCCGCCGGCGCCGACATGGCGCTCTGGTCGAGCGGCGGCCGCGTCACCCCGGTGCTCGACCGGCTCGTGCAGGCCCTGGACGCGGGCCGCCTCGGCCCCGCGCCGAACGACGCCGCCGTGACCCGCGTCCTGAAGGCCAAACAGACCTGCTCCTGAACCGGCGCGGGGTTACCGCGTCGTGCCTGCCTTCTTCATTCCGCGCTGCACCGCGTCCGCCAGGTAGGGGCGCAGGCGGTCGGGCGCCACGATGGTGTGCACCGAGCCGACCCGCTGCGCCCGCTCGACGCTGTGGGCCGCGTCGAACTCGTCGGCCACCTGTCCGAGCTTCTCGGAGCGCACGCCCGGGCGCAGCTCCGCGAGCTCGGCGGTGAGCCGGGCGGCCTCGGAGTCGGCTCCGGCCTGCTGGGCCTCGGAGATCCGCGACTCGAGGTCGGAGATCCGCGGGTCGGCGGCGGTGCGCTTGTTGACCTCGCCTGCGAACACGACGGCCGCGGCGGGTGCGCCGCCGAGCACCGACGCGTAGGAGCCCTCGACGGCGGCGATCTCCATGTTGTCGTTGAGCGTTCCGGAGAACACCACGAACGCGCCGCCGTGGTAGCGGGAGACCACGCAGAACACGATCGGGCCGTCGAAGTTGACCACCGCCCGGCCGATCTCCGCGCCGTACTCCAGCTGCAGCTGGCGCAGCGACTCCGGCGAGCCGTCGAAGCCCGAGAGGTTCGCCAGGATCACCAGCGGCCGGTTGCCGCTGGCCGCGTTGATCGCCCTGGCCGTCTTCTTCGACGACTTCGGGAAGAGCGTGCCCGCCGTGAACGCGGTCGGCCCGTCCACCGGCGGGCGGCCGCGGCGGGGGAGCGGGCGCGACTCGATGCCGAGCAGCGCGATCGGCTGGCCGCCGAGGTGGGCGTCGAGCACCACAACACCTTCGGCGTCGATCATGTCGACCCAACGCTCCAGGGTGGGGTGGTCGGCGTCGGACACCGCCTGCAGCAGCGACCGGATGTCGAACGGCTTCTTGCGCCCCGGGTTGCCCGTGAAGATCTCGCCGACGGTGGCGAAGTCGCAGCCGGGGCCGGAGTGCGGCGAGCTGCTGATGTCGCGGTCCACCGGGTCGCTGGTGGGTGCCGGCCGGGGGAACCGCTCGCCGGGAGCCCGGTAGGTGTGGGCGTAGTGCGCGAGCAGCACGTCCACCGCGCCGGACAGGTCCGGGGCCCAGTACTGGGCCTGCCCGTTCGGGCCCATGATCCGGTCGTAGCCGCCGATCCCGAAGTTGTCCTCGGCGCTGACGCCACCGGAGTAGTCGAGCGACTGCTTGCCGGTGAGCACCATCGCGCTGTCGGGCGTCATCACGAGGATGCCCTTGGTGTGCATGAGCATCGTGGCCTCGGCGTTCCAGTACGGCTGGGCGCCGACGTTGATGCCGGTGACCACGACGTTGATCTCGCCGCCGTCCTGGGTGAACTCGATGATCCCGCGCAGCACCCGGGAGATCCAGTCCATGTTCTCCGTGCCGGAGTCCATCGCGATCTTGGCCCCGGCCGACACCGCGAACCACTCGATGGGCGCGTCGAACCGGCGGGCCAGCTCGATCGCGGCCAGCACGCGGGCGCACTCCGGCTCGGCGAGGGCGCCGAGTGCCTTGGTCGGGTCGCCGATCAGGACCACGCGGGTCATGCCCTCGGGGTAGCGCTGCGACGGCGTGGTGACGGTGCCGAGCACGATGTTGGCGGTGTTGCCGCCGGGCGGCCGCTCCACCACGACCGGGGAACCGGCGGGGTCGAGGTCGTACTCGGTGAAGACACCCGGTGCGGTGTCGGCGGAGCGCGAGTCGCTGCCGCGCCGGTCGGGGTCGCGCAGCAGCATCGGGACCAGCTCGTACGGGTAGACGGCGCCGCGGCGCCGCGCCCGGATCACCTTCTGCGCGTAGGCGTCCAGCTCGCGCAGGGGCCCGGTGGGGGGCTCGGTGACCTGGACGGTGAGCCCGGCGCCCGGCGGCCGGGACATCCGCAGCAGCAGCTCGTGCGGCTCGCGGTGCCCGTTCTCGTCGACATCCGGCCCGTCGCCGCCGTGGCGGAACTGCACGAGCACCTGCTCCAGCCCGAGCCCTTCCGAGCGCGGGGCCAGCACCCGGACCACCGAGTCCAGCTCGTCGACGGGGACCTCCACCACCGGCCAGACGTAGAGCAGGACGCGGTTCCAGCCGAGCTTCGCGTCGCCGCTGTCGGCGGCCCTGGCCGCGCGCAGGGCGTCCAGGCAGGCGTCGAGGACGTGCTCCAGCTGCGGCAGCGCCCTGATCCGGCCCTTGTCGTCGCGCAGCACCGTCAGCTCCCGGACGTCGGACAGTGCGATCAGCCTGCGGTCGTCGGGAACCTCCTTGCCGACCGCGCGGAACAGGTGCACGTCCACCGGGGAGGGCAGCCTGGTCAGCTCGAACGCGGACAGCCGCCACAGCCCGAGCCGCTCGGCCACCATCGGGTGCAGCCCGCGCAGCGTGCGGTCCTCCACCGGGCGCCGGTCCGAGTCGGGGCGGAACGTGAACCACGCCGACCGCTCGTCGCCGCCGGGCCTGCGCACCGCCACCGCCACGCGCGCGAGGCCGTTCGGCAGCCTGCCGAGCATCGCGCGGATCTTCTCCGCCGACCGCTCCGGATCGGCGTCGGGCGCCTCCCCGGCGATGACGTACAGGTCGAGCAGCGCGGTACGGCCTTCCGGCAGCTGCGCGATGATCCGGCGCAGGTCGCCCTGCACCGCCATCGGGTCGCCCGCCGGGGGTGCGTCCGGCGCCGTGTGCACGGTGGTGGCCAGCACGACCTGCTCGAGGTGGTCGTCCTGGTCGGGGCCGTTGGAGCGGCTCCCGACCCCGTCCTTGAGCGAGTAGGTGGCCGTGAGCAGCGGGCGTCCGCCCCGGTCCTCGACGCGGACGTCGGTCAGCGTCCGCACGCGGTAGTAGCGCCGCGTCATCACCTCGAGCATCGCGGCGTGGTGGCGCTCCCCGAACACCTCGAGGATCGGTTCCGCGGCGGCCACGATGGTGTCGATCTGCCCCGCCCGGACCGCGGGGTCGTCGGACAGCCGGTCCAGCTCGGCGCGCACCTGGTTCTGGCCCGCCACGCGCTCGGCGTCGATCAGCGGGGCGTCGAAGACGGTGTAGCGCACGCGGCGGGCCAGGCCGCCGACCACGGGGTGGCGCAGCTGGGTGGCGCGGACGAGACGGTCGATCGTGAGCTGGTACTCCTCCCGGGCCGACGCCGGCAGCGACCCGGGGTTGCGCAGGCGCCACTGCAGCAGCGCGAGCACCACCGGGACGTGCGCGGTGGCCCGGCGGTGGGCCAGGAACATCCGGTACAGCGCGCTGTTGAGCAGGTCCGTGGAGACCGGATCCGTCGGAGCCAGGTCCGACACGCCGTAGTGCACCAGCGCGCGGCGCAGCTTCTCCTGGAACGACTCCGGCAGCCCTTCGGTCTCCGCGTCCCGGGAGCGCAGGTAGGCGTGCAGGAACTCCTGCGGGTTGCGGGCCTCCTCGCCCGCCGGGTCGATCTGCTGTGTCTCGTCCTCGGGGCCACGGCGGTTGCGCGACAGCGCGCACAGGTCGGCGAAGATCCGCAGCACCGCCGTCTCGGCGGCCAGCACACCGGCGTCGTCGGGGGCGAGCTCCTCGCGGGCCGACGCGAGCGCGGCCAGCAGCGGGCGCGCGGCGCGCTCGTCGATGTCGTAGCCGAGCACGAGGAACCGCAGCGACGTCAGCGCGTCCGCGGCCACCGCGGCGGGGCGCGACCCCGCGGCGGCCGGGCCCGCCAGCGCGGCCAGGTCCGCCCGCTCCCCGCCATCGGCTCCTGCGTCGGCGTCGGGCTCCAGGCGCACGAGCTTCGTGCCGCCCTCCACCTGCGTGTTGGGAGCGATGAGGATCTCGACGACCCGGCCGGCCACGGGCGCGCGCAGCGCCGTCTCCAGCTTCATGCTCTCGACGACGGCCACCACGTCGCCCGCCTCGACGACGTCGCCCGCCGAGATCGGGATCGACACCACCATCGCCGGGGCCGGTGCCCGGACCAGGCCGGCCTCGCCGCCGGAGATGCGGTGCACCGCCCCGTCCACCTCGACGAGGTAGTCGGAGCCCTGCGGCACCGAGAGCACCGCGAAGGTCTTGCCGCCGACGGTGAGCTTCCGCTCGAAGCGACCGGTGCGTTCCGCGTCGACGTCGACGACGTGACCGTCCAGCTCGACCCGGTACCGGTTGCCCCGCGCCTGGGCCACGCGCAGCCGGTAGGACTCGCCCGCCGCGCGCACGTCCACCTGGTGCCACGTCTCGTGCCCCACCTCGGGGCGCCCGCGCTCCGCGGAGGCGAACAGCCGCTCCCGCTGCCGCATGACGTGCGCGTCCTGCGCCTCGACGGCGGTGGCGAGCAGCGCCACGTCGAGCCGCAGCGGCGGGGTGTAGCCGTTCGCCATCATCCCGTCGAGCCAGGTGGTGTCGGTGTTGCCGGAGAGGATCTCCGGGCGGCTCAGCAGGTCGAGCAGGAAGGCCTTGTTGGTGGTGCCGCCGTCGATCACCGCGGCGGTCTGGCGCAGCGCCCGCGACAGCCGGGCCCTGGCCTCGCCCCGGTCCCGGCCCCACGCGATCACCTTGGCGATCATCGAGTCGAACTGGGGCGGGATCAGGTCACCCGTGGCGACACCGGTGTCCACACGGATGCCCGGACCGCTGGGCAGTGCCAGGTGCTCGATGCGCCCGGGCGCGGGCGCGAAGCCCTGCTCGGGATCCTCGGCCGTCAGCCGGGCCTCGATCGCGTGCCCGCGCGCGGGCGGCGCCTCCGCGGCGATCTCGGCCAGCCTGCCGCCCATCGCCACGTGGAGCTGCAGCTTGACGATGTCGACGCCGGTGGTGGCCTCGGTGACCGGGTGCTCGACCTGCAGCCGGGTGTTGACCTCCAGGAACGACAGCAGCCGCTCCGTCGGCTCGTACAGGAACTCGACGGTGCCGGCGTTGACGTAGCCCGCCGCCCTGGCCAGCTCGGCCGCGGAGCTGCGGAGAAGCTCCTCCTGCTCCGCGTCGAGCGCGGTGGACGCGGACTCCTCGATCACCTTCTGGTTGCGCCGCTGCACGGAGCAGTCGCGTACCCCGAGCGTCCAGACGTCGCCGCCGGCGTCGGCGATCACCTGCACCTCGACGTGACGACCGCCGCTGATCGCCCGCTCGAGGAACACGGTGGCGTCACCCGCCGTCTTCGACGCCTCCGAGCTCGCCCGCTCGAAGGCCTCCTCGAGGTCCTCCGGACGGTCGACCCGCCGGATACCGCGCCCGCCACCCCCCGCGGTGGCCTTGACCATCAGCGGGAACCCGATCTGCTCGGCGTGCTCGCGGGCGGCCGCGACGTCGGGGACGGGGCCGCCGCTCCAGGCGGCGAGCGGCACGCCGACCTCCTCGGCGAGGCGCTTCGCCGCGATCTTGTCGCCGAGCCGGTCCATCACCTCGGGGGAGGGACCGATGAACACGATGCCGAGGTCGCGGCACAGCCGCGCGAAGTCGGCCTTCTCCGACACGAAGCCCCAGCCCGGCCACACCGCCTCGGCCCGCGCCTCCCGCAGCGCCCGCTCGAGCTCGGCGTGGTCGAGGTAGGGGCTCGCGGCGAAGGCCTGCTCGGGGTCGTCCGGCCCGATCAGCACGGCCTCGTCGGCCTCGCGGACGAACATCGCGTGCCGGTCGACCGCGGTGTACAACGCGATCGTGCGCAGCGGCTCGCGGACCTCACCGTCGGCCCCCGGTGAGATCTCCGCGTTCCACTCGCGCACAGCGTGGATCAGCCGCATCGCCGGCTCACCTCGGTTGACGATGACGACCCGGTGGAACGACTGCTCCGTCACGATCTGCTCACTCTCGTCGCTGGTGCCACGGCCCCACCCGCGGCGACTCCCGGCGGGGACCGTATCGCCTGGATCTCACGGCCCGGGCCCACCCAACTCGACCTCTGGCCGTCGCACAACTGACGAGCGGGTAACCGCCCGGGAGAGGGGCGAGAGCATGATGATCCCGTGCTGACGGTGACGCGGGGCAACCTGACCTTCGACGTGCACGAGCACGGCTCCGCCGACGGCGTCCCGGTGCTGCTCCTGCACGGGTTCCCCCAGCGCGGCACCGCGTGGGACGGCGTGGCGTCACGTCTCGTCACCGCCGGCTACCGGACCCTGGCGCCCGACCAGCGCGGCTACTCTCCGTGCGCCCGGCCGCGCGGACGCAGCGCCTACCGGCTCTCCGAGATCGTCGGTGACGCGCTCGCGATCGTGGACGTGCTGGTGGGCCCGAGCGGCCGCGTGCACGTGGTCGGGCACGACTGGGGAGCTGCGGTCGGCTGGTCACTGGCGGCCCGCCACCCCGACCGCGTCCGGTCGCTCACCGCCGTGTCGGTCCCGCCGCCACCGGTCTACGTCCAGTCACTCCTGACCACCCGCCAGGCGTTTGCGTCCTGGTACATCTACGCGCTGCAGCTGCCGGTGCTGCCGGAGCGGCTGCTCGGGGCGAGGGGCCGCCCGTTCTCCCCGGCGCTCGTCGCCGCCCTGCAGAGGTCCGGGCAGTCGCGGGCCGCCGCCGAGCGGGACGCGGCCGGGCTCGCCGACCCGGCGGCGCTGACCGCCGCGATCAACTGGTACCGGGCGCTGCCGACCCGCCCGTCCGGTTCCCAGGAGCCACCCGTCGCGGTGCCCACCCAGTTCGTGTGGAGCGACGGCGACACCGCCATCACCCGGCAGGCCACGGAGCTGACGCACCAGCACGTCACCGGCCCCTTCCGCTACGTCGAGCTGCGGGGCGTGAGCCACTGGATCCTCGAGGAGGCGCCCGACCAGCTCGCGCAGCTGGTGCTCGACCAGCTCGGGGAGCACCCGAGCTGATTGCAGCAAAGCCACTTTGAGGCAACCACGTTGCCTGAACGTGGCTTTGCTGCAACTCGGGTGAAGCGGGGGAAACGGGCGGCGCTAGGGTCCTCCGCCATGGCCTGCGACCGGTCCCGCTGATGGAGGTGCTCGCCTCCCGGGTGCTGCTGCACCCCGTCGACATGCAGCGCAGCATCGAGTTCTACCGGGACGTGCTCGGCCTGGCGATCGCCCGCGAGTTCCCCGGCGGCACGGTGTTCTTCATGGGCGGCGGGTTCCTGGAGCTCTCCGGGAACGCGACGGCGCCGGCAGGCGGGGCGATCGCGTTCTGGCTCCAGGTGCGCGACCTGGCCGCGGCCCACCACGAGCTCGCCGCGCACGTCGTCCGCGCGCCGCGGCAGGAGCCGTGGGGCCTGCACGAGATGTGGATCGCCGACCCGGACGGCACCCGGATCGTGCTGGTGCAGATCCCCGAGGACCACCCGATCCGCCGGGACTCCCGCCCGTAGGGCTCAGGACGGCCGGGGAGCCGCCCGGTCCGCGCCGCCCTCCACATTGCGCTTGATCTGCGCGAGCGTCGCCTGCAGCCCCTCGTCGATGTCGTGGCCCTCGACCCGCTCGGTGTGCAGCCGGACAGTCACCTGTGCGCCCCCGTCGGCTCCGGTGACCTCGAGCTCGCCGCTGTAGTCGTTGGGGCCCTCGGAGCCCCAGCGCAGCGTCCGCGCGTCGGGGTCGGTGGTGAACCACGCCTCACCCTCGCGCCGGTTGCCGTCGACCTCGGCGACGGTGTGCACGGCGTCGTTGCCTGCCGGCTCGGCGCTGCGCATGGCGGCGAAGTAGTCGGGGAGGTGGTGGATGTCGGCGAGGTAGTCGAACAGCGCGTCCGGGTCGGTCGTGACGGTGGTGCTGTGCTCGTAGTTGCCCATGGCCGCCCGGTACCCGGCGCGCCGGTGTCCAACCCCGCATCGCTCGACCTGCCCGGGTGGTTCCGGACGACTCTGCGGTTATGGTGGGTTCATCGTGAGGACTCAGCAGGCAAAGCCCGGTCTCGTGCTCACGGTGTCCTCGCTCGCCGCCTTCATGGCGTTCCTGGACGTGACGATCGTGAACATCGCGTTCCCGGCTATCAGCGCCGAGTTCGCCACCACGTCGCTGGCCACCCTCTCCTGGGTTTTCAGCGCGTACAACGTCACCTTCGCGGCGCTGCTCGTCCCGGCCGGGCGGCTGGCCGACCTGCTCGGCCGACGCCGGGTGTTCCTCGCGGGCCTGGCCCTCTTCGGACTCGCCTCGGCCGCATGCGCTCTCGCGCCGAACGCGGGTGTCCTCGTGGGTGCCCGTGCCGTGCAGGCGGTGGCCGCGGCGCTGCTCGCGCCGTCCTCCCTCGCCCTGCTGCTGCCCGCGTTCCCGCCGGAGCGCCGCGGCGCCGTCGTGGGCACCTGGGGCGCGATGGGCGGGATCGCCGCCGCGGCGGGACCCGCGCTCGGCGGGGTGCTCGTCGACGGTCTCGGCTGGCGCGCGGTCTTCTTCATCAACCTGCCGCTCGTGGTCGTGACGTTCGTCGTGGGCCTGCTCGTGCTCGCCGAGTCGCGCGACGAGCGCGCCGCTCTGCCCGACCCGCTCAGCGTGCTGCTGCTCGGCGGCGGCGTCGCACTGCTGTCGCTGGGCATCGTCAGCGGCGAGGACGGCGGGTGGCTCGCCCCCGGTGCCGCCGGCCCCCTGCTCGCCGGCATCGCGCTGGTCGGCGCGTTCGTGCTGCGGAGCATGCGCGTGTCGAACCCACTCGTGGAGCTCGGGCTGTTCCGCCTCCGGTCGTTCGCCGGTGCGACGGTCGGATATCTCCTGTTCTCCGCAGCCTTCTACGCGCTGCTGCTCTCCAACGTGCTGTTCCTGACCGGGATCTGGCGCTACGACGTGCTGGCGGCCGGGCTCGCGGTCACGCCGGGGCCGCTGATGGCGGCGGTGGCCTCGACCGTGGGCGGGCGGATCAGCGACCGGTACGGCGCCCGCGCCTCGATCGCGCCAGGGGCGCTCCTGTTCGCCTGCGGATGTCTCCTGTTCGCCACCCGCATCGGCGTGGATCCCGCGTACGTCACGACGTTCCTGCCGGCGACGCTGCTCACCGGTACGGGAACCGGTCTCGTCTTCTCCGGGCTCGGGTCGGCCGCCGTCGCGAAGCTGCCCGCTGGCCGCTACGCCACCGGCAGCGCCGTGGGCACCTGCGCGCGGCAGATCGGTGCGGTCTTCGGGATCTCGCTGCTGCTGTCCGGACTGGCCGCCGCCGGCACGCATCCGGCGGTGTTCCGCACGGGCTGGCTCGTGATGGCGGCCGGGGCGCTGGCGACGGTGGTGTGCGGCCTCGTGGTGGGTGCGGTTCGCGCCGAACGCGACCGGACCGCAGCCGTTACGCCTGTGCCCCCGCCGGTACCAGGTCCGGCGTAGCCGATCCGGGCGCCCGGGTCCGCGGCGTGACGGCGGCGAGCACGGCGCCCACCACCGCGGCGGCGGCCGCGGAGAGGAACACCACCGTGTACGCGGTGCTCGAGGGCAGCAACTGCCCGTTCACGGACGTGACCAGGCCGGTCGTCACGGCCGCGACGACCGCGCTGCACGACGACGTCCCGAGCATCCGCATCAGGGTGTTGAGGCTGTTGGCCGCGGCGGTCTCGGTCGAGGGCACCGCGTCCATGATGAGGAGCGGCAGGGCCGAGTAGGCCAGCGCGGCCCCGATCGCCGTCACGGTGGACGCCGCCATGATCAGCGGGATCGACCCGGGCAGCGTCGCCATCGCGACGTTGCCGACGGCGAGCACGCACGTGCCGAGCACGAGCGTGGTGCGGGCGCCGCGGCGACGCGACACGCTCGCGGAGACCGGCGAGAAGATCGTCATCGCCGCGCCGATCGGGAGCAGCACCACCCCGGCGGCCACCAGTGACAGCCCGAACCCGTACCCGCTCGCCTGCGGCGCCTGCAGAACCTGGGTGGTCACGAGGAACCCCGCGAACATCGCGAACCCGATGAGGACCGACGCCACGTTCGTCCAGAGGACCGTGGGACGCGCCGAGACCCGCAGGTCCACCAGCGGGGAGCGCACCCTCAGCTCGAGCCGGCTCCAGAGCGCGAACAGCACGACAGCAGCCGCCAGCAGGCCGAGCACGCGGGTGCTGCCCCAGCCCCACTCGGCGCCCTTCGAGATCGCGAGCAGCACGCAGACCAGCGCGAGCGCGAGCCCCACGGCGCCGGGCAGGTCGAAGCGGCCCCCGGAGCGTTGCGGGGACTCCCGCACCACCGCGCGGACCAGGAAGAACTGGGCCGCCCCGACCACCGCGGCGCCCGCGAAGAGCCAGCGCCAGCTCGCGTGCTGTGCGACGAGACCGGTGATCGGGAGGCTGACCGCACCGCCGATGCCGAGCGACGAGCTCATCAGCGCGATCCCGCTCCCGACCCGGTCGGGCGGCAGCAGGTCGCGCATGATGCTGATGCCCAACGCGACCACACCCAGCGCCGCCCCCTGCAGCGCGCGGGCGGCGATCAGCACGCCCACACCGGGTGCGACGGCGCCCAGCGCCGATCCCGCGGTGACCATCGCGAGCGCCACGAGGAGCATGCGGCGCTTGCCGTACATGTCGCCGAGCCTGCCCAGCACGGGTGCGCACACCGCCCCCGCGACGAGCGTGGCCGTGACGAGCCACGCCACGGTTGCCGGCGAGGCCGACAGCAGGCGCGGGAACTGCGGCAGGAGCGGGACGACCAGGGTCTGCATCAGGGAGACGGCCAGCCCGCAGGAGGCGAGCACGCCGATGACGAGCGCCGGACGCGCTGACGGTACGACCACTTTCCCACCTGAACACGCGATCGTTGCCATAAGCAAGCTTATTGTCGTGTTCCGATAGGTTCGTCACGTCTCGTGCCCGGTGCCCGAACCGTCAGTGAGCAGACGGGCGAACCCGGGCCCACGTGCCGGGACCGGTCTAGCCACCGCCTCGGCCGCAGGGCATCCTGGAACGGTCAAGAAGACCAATGTCCTCGGAGCAGCGGCGTGGTCGTTCCGTTGATGCAGGGAGCCGTCGCCGTGAGCACTGCCTTCTCCGAGGGCGACAACCATCAGGGCGAGAGCGTGCCGACCGACGAGGGTCAGCACGACAACGTCCTGGAGCTGTCGCGCGTCCGGCCCACGCCGGACATGGCCGTCACCACCCTCGGCGCCTGCCGCATCACCTCACCGATGGCCCCGCTGCTCGACGCCCGGCGCACCACCGAGCACTACGTGGACGAGCAGGATCGCGTCCTGCTCGACGACACCCTCGCCGGCATCAGCTCCCGCGGCGTGCCGGCCTCCGAGCTGCCGGGCATGGAGCCGTGCGGTCCGCGTCGCAAGATCTTCTTCGACCCGGCCAAGACCCGGGCGGCCATCGTCACCTGCGGCGGACTCTGCCCGGGCCTGAACGACGTGATCGCGGGGCTCGTCCGCACGCTGACCTACCACTACCGCGTGCGCCGCGTGGTCGGCATCCGCAACGGCTACCAGGGCTTCGTCGCCGACTACGGGCACGACGTCGTCGAGCTCACCCCGGAGTCCGTGCGCGACATCGCCACCGACGGCGGCACCGTCCTCGGCACCTCGCGCGGCCCGCAGGACCCCGACGCGATCGTCGACTGCCTGGAGCGGCTGCACGTCAACGTGCTGTTCGTGGTGGGCGGGGACGGCTCGATGCGCGGCGCGATGGAGATCGCGCGGACGGTGGCCGAGCGCGGGCTGCTGATCGCCGTCGTCGGCATCCCGAAGACCATCGACAACGACATCCCCTACATCGACCAGAGCTTCGGCTTCCAGACCGCGTTCAGCCTCGCCAGCGACGCCATCCGGGCGGCGCAGGTCGAGGCGAAGTCCACGGCCAACGGCATCGGGCTCGTCAAGCTGATGGGCCGGCACTCGGGCTTCATCGCCTGCTACGCGGCACTGGCCCGCAGCGGCGCCGACGTCGTCCTGATCCCCGAGGTGCCGTTCGCGCTGGACGGCGAGCAGGGCCTGCTCGCCCACCTGCGCCGCCGCGTCGCCGAACGCGGGCACGCCGTCGTCGTGGCGGCCGAGGGGGCGGGCCAGGAACTGCTCGGCGGGTCGGGTGACGCGATCGACGCCTCCGGCAACGCGCGGCTCCAGGACATCGGGCCCTACCTGCGGAGGCGGATCGCCGACCACTTCGCCGACGCCGGCGTCGACACCTCGATCCGCTACATCGACCCGAGCTACGCCATCCGCAGCGTCCCCGCCAACCCCTACGACTCGGTGTACTGCGTGCGCCTCTCGCAGGCCGCCGTGCACGCGGCGATGTCGGGACGCACGGAGATGGTCGTCGGCCGCTACCGCAGGCGCTTCGTCCACATCCCCATGAAGGTGGCGGTGAGCAGGCGCAACCAGGTCGACCCCCACGGCGACCTCTGGATGGCCGTGCTCGAGTCCACCGGCCAGCCCGTCCGCTTCGGCTGAGCTGCGGCGCGCGGCCGGTGATCGCCGCGAGATCCACGGATCGGCCCTGGCGAGGGCGAACACGCGGATCTCGTGGCGATCTTGGAGCCGCGCGGGCTCCGGAGGGGAGCGACTCGCGCGCCGGGAACGGGCGACTCGCGGGTCGGGAACGGGCGACTCGCGGGTGGTGGTCGCCGGGAGGTTCGCTGATCGGTCCTGGGGAGGGCGGATGCGTGTGTCTCGGAACGATCTGGGCGTCGCTCGGGCGCAGGGATCGGGCGGCCTGGGGCCGCGGCCCGGGATACTGATCGGGTGCACGGGCTCGCGATGCGGTTCCTCGGCCACTCCACGGTACGGATGGAGCTGGCCGGGAGGGTGGTGCTCACCGATCCGGTCCTGACCAGGGGGATCGGGCCGTTGCGCCGGGTCGGGCCGGCGCCCGAGCAGGCCGACCACGCCGACGTCGACCTCGTCCTGATCTCCCACCTGCACGGCGACCACCTGCACCTGCCGTCGCTGCGCCGGTTGCCGCGCAGCGCGCCGGTGGTGGTGCCGCGCGGCGCCGGCAGGTGGCTGCGCGCACGCGGGATCGAGCGGGTGGAGGAGCTGGCGCCGGGGGAGAGCCTGCAGGACGGCGACCTCCGGGTCACCGGGGTGGCGGCGGAGCACAGCGGGCACCGGTGGGGGCCGCGCTCCACCCACGGCCCGCAGGCGCAGGCCATGGGACACCTGCTCGCGAGCCCGCACGTCCGGGTCTATGCGGCGGGTGACACCGACCTGTTCCCCGGGATGGCCGCGCTCGCCGCGGACCGGCTCGACGTCGCGCTGCTGCCGGTCTGGGGCTGGGGCCCGACGCTGGGTCCCGGCCATCTCGACCCGGTCCGCGCCGCGGCCGCGGTGGAGCTGCTGCGCCCCCGGGTGGCGGTCCCGGTGCACTGGGGGACGCTCGCCCTCGCCGGTCTGGTCCGTGCCCCCGGACGGGCGGGGGCGCGGATGCGCAGGCTGCTCGTCGAGCCGCCGTGGGAGTTCGCGGCGGCCGTCGAGGCCGGGGGCGGGAGCACCACGGTGGCGGTCACGGAACCCGGCACCGTGGTCGCCCTGCCGTCCCCGTCACCCCGGCCACCGTCCTCCCGATCGCCGCGGCCCGGTTCGGACGCCTCGTGATCGCCCTGTCCGGCAGCTGGACCGACCCGTCCGCCATCGGGTATCCGGCCCTGTTCGGTGGGGTGCTGCTCGGATCGCTGGTCCCGGTCGTGCCGACCGGTGCCGTGGTCGGGGCGGCCGCCGCGATCGCGACGACCACCGCCCAGCTGTCGCTCCCGCTGGTCGTCCTGCTGGCGGCGGTGGCGGCGCTGCTCGGTGACCTGGTGACCTTCGGCGTCGCCAGGGCGGGCAGCGGCGCGGCGTTGCGCTGGGTGGCCCGGGGGCAGACCCCGGAACGGCTGGCGTCGGCCCGCGTGCGGTTCGCGACGCGGGGCTGGCAGCTGGTCGTGGTCGGCAGGCTGGTGCCGGCCGGGCGGATCCCGGTGCTGCTGGCCGCGGGCGCGCTCGACTACCCCTGGCGCAGGCTCGTGCCGGCCGCCGCCGTGGCCTGCCTGCTGTGGGCGGTCGCGTACGCCGCGCTGGGGATCGTCAGCGGCGGCCTGTTCGACAACCCGCTGGTCGCGACGCTGCTGGCGGCGGTGCTCGTGCTGGCGGTCGGCGGCGCGGCGTCGCTGGTGGCCACGTGGCTGCGCCGGCGGAGGGCCGGCCGGTGAGCGCCACGGCCGGGCCGGGGCACGGCGCGGGACGGCTGCTGCGGGGCGGCCGGGTGGTGGCCCGCGTGCTGCTGGTGTGGGTGCTGTCGGCGGGCGCGCTGCGGCTGCTCGACCGGTGGCTGCCGGGCTTCTCCATGGCGAGCTGGTGGCAGCCGATCGTGTGCGCACTGCTGTTCGGGGTGCTCAGCGCCGTGGTGTGGCCGCTGGTCCTGCGGATCGCGTTGCCGATCGCGGTGTTCACGCTGGGGATCGGGTCGTTCCTGGTGCTCGGCGCGGGGGTGCTGGCGATCTCCTTCGTGGTGCCGGGGGTGGTGATCGCCGACTTCGAGACTGCGGTGGTCGTGGCGGTCGCGGTGTCGGTGCTCGCCGCGCTGGCGTCCGGCCTGCTGGCTCTCGACCAGGACGAGCTGTTCTTCCGGCGCGCGGCGCGGCGCGGGGCCCGGCGAGGCACCGGCGGGGACGCCGAGATGCCGCCCGGTGTGCTGTTCCTGCAGGTGGACGGGTTGGGTATGGACACGGTGCGGCGCGCCGTCCGCGACGGGGACATGCCGACCTTCGCCCGCCTGCTCGCCGCCGGGAGCCACCGGCTCACCGAGTGGAACACCGACTGGAGCTCGCAGACCGGGGCCAGCGTGTGCGGCATCCTGCACGGCGACAACGACGACATCCTCGGCTTCCGCTGGTACGAGAAGGACCGCGACCACGTCATGGCGTGCTCGCACCCCGAGGACGCAGCGGAGATCGAGCGGCGCCACTCCGACGGCGCCGGGCTGCTCAGCGTCGATGGCGCCGGGCACGGCAACCTCTTCACCGGCGACGCGGCGCACGTGAGCTTGACGATGAGCGCGCTGCCGGTGCTGGCCGGGGCGGCGCGCAGGCGCCGGTCCGGACGTCTCGGTGCCGGCTACTACGCCTACTTCGCCAACCCGGCCAACACACTGCGCACCCTCGCCGGGGCCCTCGTCGACGTCGGCCGGGAGATCTCGGCGTCCACCCGGCAGCGGCGCGCCGGAGTGGTGCCGCGCGTGCGCCGGGGCGGGTTCTACCCGTTCGCCCGCAGCGCCACCACGGTGATCGTCCGGGACGTCGTGGTCTCGGCGATCATCGAGGACATGCTCGCCGGCCGCGCGGCGATCTACGCCGACTTCCTCGGGTACGACGAGGTGGCCCACCACTCCGGGGTGGAGCGGTTCGACGCACTGGCGGTGCTGCGGTCCATCGACCAGCAGATCGGCAGGCTGTACCGGGCCACCCAGCTCGCGCCGCGGCGCTACCAGATCGTGGCGCTGTCCGACCACGGCCAGACGCAGGGCTGGGCGTTCACCGACCGGTTCGGCGAGTCGGTCGAGGCGCTGGTGGGACGGCTGTGCGGGGCACCGCAGCCGGAGCCGCGCCGCGGCGTCAACTCCGACGCGGGCCGGGCCTCGGAGGGGTGGCAGGTGGGGGCGGCGCTGGCCGAGGCCTCCGCCGGGGGCGGCCCGATCGCCCGCAGGCTGCGGGCCCGGGTGGAACGGGCGGGCTCGGCGCCGGACCACCCGCGCACCGTGACCGGGGCTCCCGGGGCGGTCACCCGGGTGGCGCCCGGCGTCGTCGTGGTGGCCTCCGGGCACGTGGCGATGGTGTCGTTCACCGAGCACGATGGCCGGGTCGAGCTGGAGACGATCGAGCGCGAGTTCCCCGAGTTGCTGCCCGCGCTCGTCGACCACGCCGGGGTCGGCTTCCTGCTGGTCCGCAGCGCCGAGTCCGGCCCGATCGTGCTCGGCCGCGACGGGGTGCACCGGCTGGCGACGGGCCAGGTGAGCGGGGAGGACCCGCTCGGTCCCTACGGGCCGCACGCCGCCGATCTGGTCCGCCGGGTCGACGGGTTCGCGCACTGCCCCGACATCATGATCAACAGCAGGTTCGACCCCATCATGGAGGAGGCGTCGCCGTTCGAGCCACATGTGGGTTCGCACGGGGGGATGGGAGGTCCCCAGTCGAAGGGCTTCCTCCTCTACCCCGCGGAGCTGCCCGCGCCGGGGGAGATCGTGGGAGCGGAGGTACTGCACCGGGTCCTGCGCGGCTGGCTCACCCATCTCGGGCAGCCCGCGCCCCCGGTCGGTGCGCCGGCCTCGCCGACCGTCCCGGCGGGCTGAGAGGGGGAGACTGGAGCGCATGAGCGAGGCAACGAGCGAACCCTCGGAACGGCGGGACCCGTTCGTGCTGGTGCACGGCGCGGGCCACGGCGGCTGGTGCTGGGTGCGGGTCGCGCGCCTGCTCCGCGCGGCAGGCCACGAGGTCTTCACACCGACGCTGACAGGCCTCGGTGAGCGGGCTCACCTGCTGACGGAGGACGTCGGCCCGGCCACGATGGTGCAGGACATCGTCGCGGTGCTGGAGAACGAGGAACTGCGCGACGTCGTGCTGGTCGGGCACAGCTTCGGCGCACTGGTCGCGCTGGGGGTCGCCGACCGGGTGCCCCACCGGCTGCGCCGGATCGTCCTGCTCGACGGGCTGGTGGTGGAACCGGGTGCGTCCGGGTTCGACGGGGTGCCACCCGAGGTGGTCGAGGAGCGCGTCGCGTCGGCGAAGGCATCCCCGACCGGGTTGGCGTTCGGCCCGATCCCGGCCACCGTGGTCGGGCTGTCCGAGCCGGACGACCTGGCGTGGGTGGACCGGCGGCTCACCCCGCAACCGCTGCGGTCCTACACCGAGTCGTTCGGGCTCCGCCACCCGCTGGGCAACGGGGTGCCGGTCACCTACATCTGCTGCACCGACCCGCCCTATCCCACGCTCCGCTCGGGCCACGCGATCGTGCGCCGGGAGGGCTGGGAATGGCGGGAGCTCGCCACGGGGCACGACGCCATGATCTCCGCGCCGGAGGCGACGGTGGCCGAACTGCTGCGCTGACCGTCCGATCCGCTCCGGGATCGTTCCGTTGCGGGACGGTCCCGGAGCAGAAGGTCTTCTACGATGGCTGTCATGGCCCAGCGCAGCAACGACGAGATCCGCGGTGATCTGAGCTACCTGTTCGACAAGGCGAGCCAGGCGCTCGCGGCACGGATGGGCGCCGCGCTCGCCGACCTCGACATCACCCCGCGGAGCTACTGCGTGCTGACCAAGGCGACGCCGGGTGAGCTGACCCAGGGTGAGCTGGCGGAGCTGGCGCTGCTGGACAAGACCACCATGGTCGTCACCCTCGATCACCTGGAGAACGTCGGGCTGGCCCGGCGCACGCCGTCCCCCACGGACCGCAGGGCCCGGATCGTGCAGACCACCGACGAGGGCAGGCAGGTGGTCGACAAGGCGCGCACGGTCATCGACGGCGTCTACGACGAGGTGCTCGGGGTCCTGCCCGACGCCCAGCGCGCGGCGCTGCTCGACGCGCTGGTCGCGCTGGTCGGAGCGGGTGGCCCGCTGTCGGAGGTGGAGCCCGTCCTGAACGCCCCGCGCCGACGGTCCCAGAAGTCGTCCCGGACGGCCTGATCTCGAACCAGATCGTCTAGAACAAAACTATCTGTTACGGTCCCTCCTGTCCGCCAACAGGAGGTCCCGCCATGACGTCGACCGGCATCCGTCCGGCCACCCGCCCCGCCCCGTCCCGATGGGCCGCGCTCACCGTGCTCTGTGCGGGCATGCTCATGATCATTCTCGACGGCACGATCGTCAGCGTGGCGCTGCCGGCGTTGCAGACCGACCTCGGCTTCACCGCTGCCGGACTCGCCTGGACCGTCAACGCCTACCTCGTCCCGCTCGGCGGCCTGCTCCTGCTCGCCGGGAGGCTCGGTGACCTCCTGGGCAGGCGACGCATGCTGGTGGCGGGCCTCGCGCTCTTCGTCGTGGCCTCGCTGCTCTGCGGGCTCGCCACCGGCGCCGGGATGCTGGTGGTGGCCCGGTTCCTGCAGGGGGTGGCCGCGGCGATGGCGTCGGCCGTGGTCCTCGGCATGATCGTCGGGCTCTTCCCCGAGCCGAAGGAGCGGGCGCGGGCGATGGGCGTCTACGCGTTCGTCGGCGCGGCCGGGGCGTCGCTCGGGCTGCTGCTCGGCGGGGTGCTCACCGAGACCGTCGGCTGGCGCTGGATCTTCCTCGTCAACGTCCCGATCGGCGTGGCGGCGGTGCTGCTCCCCCTGCGGGTGATCGAGCGTGACGCGCCGCTGCGGGGTGGCCTGCGGGGAGCCGACGTGCTCGGCGGCGTTCTTGTCACGGCAGGTCTGATGCTCGCAGTGTTCACGATCGTCGACAGCTCGGGGACCGGGAGCCGGCTCGGCCTCGGTGCGCTCGCGGTGGCGCTGCTCGCCGGGTTCGTGGTGCGCCAGCGGTACGCCGCGGAGCCGCTCGTGCGGCTGGGCATCTTCGGCTCGCGGGCGGTGTCGGGCGGCAACCTCGTGCAGTTGCTGATGGTGGCCGGGATGCTGGGGTTCCAGTTCACCGCGGCGCTGCACCTGCAGCGGGCGCTGGGCTATGCGCCCGCGCAGACCGGGCTTGCGCTCCTGCCCATCGCGGTGACGATCGCCGTCGTCTCGCTGAGCGTGTCGGGGCGGCTGATCGCCCGGTTCGGGCCGCGGCCCGTGCTCCTGGTCGGCGAGGTGCTCCTCGTGGCGGGCCTGCTGCTCCTGACCCGTCCGTCGACCGGCAGCTACGTGGTGGACGTGCTGCCGTCGATGCTGGTACTCGGCCTCGGTGCCGGGCTCGCGCTACCGGCGGTGACCACGGTGATGATGTCCGACGCCACACCGGCCGACGCCGGGCTGGCATCCGGGCTCGCGAACACCAGCCAGCAGGTGGGCGGCGCGCTGGGGATCGCGGTGCTGGCCGCCATCGCGACCGCCCGGACCGATGCCGCCACGGCGGCGGGCGTGCCCCTGCGGGAGGCGGTCGCCGGCGGCTATCACCTGGCCTTCGGCACCGCCGCCGCCGCGGTGGGGGTGGCGGCGCTGCTCACCCTGACCGTGCTGCGCCCCCGCGCCTGATCCGGTCTGGCATAGGGTCGGACCGTGCTCGATGACGACCAGCCGGCCACGGGCCCCCTGGCCGGGGTGGTCGTCGCCGACTTCTCCCGGATCCTGGCCGGGCCCTACGCCACGATGCTGCTCGCCGACCTCGGCGCCACGGTGATCAAGGTGGAGGGCCCCGGCACCGGCGACGACACGCGCACCTGGGTGCCGCCCCGGTCCGAGGACGGCACGGCCACCTACTACCTGGCGATCAACCGGGGCAAGCGCTCCATCGTGCTCGACCTCGCCGATCCCGCCGACCTCGAGGTCGCTCAGCGCCTCGCCGCACGCGCCGACGTGATGATCGAGAACTTCAAGCCGGGCGGCCTGGCGCGGTTCGGCCTCGACCACGCCACCGTCGCGGCGGGGAACCCGCGCATCGTCTACTGCTCGATCTCCGGCTTCGGCACGGCGGCCGGCGCCGCGCTGCCCGGCTACGACCTGCTGGTGCAGGCGACGTCGGGCCTGATGAGCGTCACGGGCGCGGCCGACGGGCCGCCGTACCGGGCCGGGGTCGCCGTGTTCGACGTGATCACCGGCCTGCACGCCGCCGTCGCGATCCTGGCGGCGCTGCAGCACCGCGAGCGCACGGGCGAGGGCCAGAAGGTGGAGACGAACCTGCTCTCCGCGGCGCTGTCGGGCCTGGTCAACCAGACGTCAGCGGTACTGACCGGCGGTGTCGTCCCCGGGCGCCTCGGCAACGCGCACCTGAGCCTGTTCCCCTACGAGCCGCTCCCCACCGGCGACGGCGAGCTGATCGTCATCGCGGCCAACGACGGCCAGTTCCGCCGCCTCGCCACCGCGATCGGCGCCCCCGAGCTGCTCGCCGACCCGCGCTTCGGGTCGATGGGCGACCGCAACGCCCACCGCGACGAGCTGCGGACGCTGCTCCTGGCCCGGCTCGCGACGAAGTCGGCGCAGGAGTGGTTCGACATCCTCGCGCCCGCGGGGGTTCCGTGCGGCCCGATCAACACGATCGACGAGGGGCTGGCGCTCGCCGAACGGCTCGGGCTGGACCCGGTGGTGACGCCCGGCGGGGTGGCGAGCGTCCGCAACCCGGTGACGTACTCCGCCACACCGCCGTCCTACCGGAGGCCGCCGCCCGCGCTGGGAGCCGACGGTGCGGAGATCCGCGCCTGGCTCGACGACGAACGCTGAGCTGCCGGCACCCCCCATGACAACGGCGCTCCCGTCCACCGGAGTGGACGGGAGCGCCGTGGCGTCCCCCCGAGATGGATCAGTTGCCGAACGGGCTGCTGTCGCTGCCGCCGCCGTTGTCGCCGCCGCCGTTGCCGTTGTCGCCGCCGCCACCGTTCCCGTTGCCGCCGCCGTTGCCGCCCCCGCCGAAGCCGTTGCCGCCCCCGAACGGGTTCTGGCCGCCGAACGGGTTGTTGCCACCCTGGCTCTGGCCCCCGCCTGCGGTGGTGGCCGCCTTGTCGGGCTGGCTGCCCAGCGTCACGTTGACCGTGCGGGTGGCGCCCCCGTTGGTCCCCTGCACCGTCAGTGCCACCTGCTGGCCCGGGTCGTTGGCGCCGATCCGGGCGATGAGGTCGGCGAAGTTCTGCACCGGGGCGGTACCGACCTTGGTGACGACGTCACCCGCGGCGAGCCCGGCCTGCGCGGCGGGCGAACCGGGCTGCACAGCGGCGATCGGAGCGCCGCCGCCCGTGCCACCGGAGGACGAGGCGTTGCCCTGCACACCGAGCACCGGCTTGGTGGCGGTGCCGCTGTTGATGAGCTCCTGCGCCACCCGCTTGGCCTGGTCGATCGGGATCGAGAAGCCGAGCCCGACGCTGCCGTCGCTCTGCCCGCCGCCCGTCGCGATCGCGGAGTTGATGCCGATGACCTGGCCGTCGAGGTTGACGAGCGGGCCGCCCGAGTTGCCCGGGTTGATCGGCGCGTCGGTCTGCAGGCCGTTGTAGACCACGCTGGAGCCGTCCTCGCCCTGCACCTGGACGGTGCGGTCGAAGGCGCTGACGATGCCGGTGGTGACGGTGCCGGTCAGGCCCTGCGGGGATCCGATCGCGACCACCTGCTGGCCCACCTGCAGGCTCGAGCTCTGGCCCAGCGTCGCCGGCGTGAGCCCGGACACCCCCTGGAGCTTGATCACCGCGAGGTCGTAGCTCGGCGAGGTGCCGACCACGGTCGCGGGGTGCTGGCTGCCGTCGGCGAGGGTCACGACGATCTGGCCGGTGGAGCCCGCCACCACGTGGTTGTTGGTGAGGACGTCGCCGTCGGCGGTGAGGATCACGCCGCTGCCCTCCGCGGTGCCCTGCGCCAGGTTGACCCGGATGTCGACGGTGCTCGGCATGGCCTTCTGGGCGGCCGCCGCCACCGTGCCCGGCGTCGCGGTCGTGGATGCCGGGCTGGCGGGGGCGGAGGTGAGCATCGTCTGCACCGGCTGGTCGCCGAGCAGCGCGTAGGCCCCGCCGAAGGCGGCGCCGCCGCCGACCACGCCGGCGACCAGTGCGGCCGCCACGATGCCGGCCATGGTGCGCGGCCTGCGCTGCTTCCCGGGCGCCGGCGCGGCGGCCGGTGCTCCGTAGGGCGGGTAGCCGGCGTGGGACGGGTACGCGGCCGTGGAGTAGGGGTTGGCGCCGGGCGCCTCCGGTCCCATGGCGCCCGGTCCCATCGAGTTCGGGACCGTGTGCTCGTGCCCAGGGGCGTACGACGGAACGGGGTGCTGGTCGGTGCGGGGGCCATCGGTCGAGGCGCTCGCGTCCCGGCCCTGCTCCCTCTGCTCGTCGCTCATGGGACAGACGATCCGCTCGGAACCTGGGAACTGCCTGAGGAGTGCCTGGGAAACCGCACCTCTTTCCTGCCTGCAGATGCCCGGTGCTCTCACCTGCCTTTCAGCAGCTCGGCGGCCACCTCGGCCTGGGCGCGCCCGTCCCCCCAGACCGTGACCGACGGCGCCGGCGGCGTCCATCGGCCCGGAAATCCGACATTCACGACCACCGCGTCGGGGCGCGCGGTGCGTACCGTGTCGAGCTCCGGGGTCGGGCCGGTCGCCACGACGACGAGCGGGCGCCCGGTGTCGGGAAGTGCCCGCCCCGTCGTCACCTCCGGGTCGCGGCGGCGCAGGGCGGCCGGCAACAACGGCTCCCGGCGCAGGCCGGCGGCGACGTTCGCGGGGCCGGTGAGGTCGAGGACGTGTGGGCCCGGTCCGACCCGCACGTCCCCGGACACCTCCGCGACCCGGCGGACGACCTCGTGGCCCAGGTGCTCCGGGACGTCGCCGGCCACCGCCGCGTCCGCCGCCCGGCGCACCCAGCCGGCCAGCTCTGCCACCCGCCGGCCGGCATCCGCCAGCCGGGCCCGGGGCAGGCTGCCGTCGGCCAGCGCGTCGAGCAGCGCGTGGCGCACCTCGAGATAGCCGGCCTCGTCGTCGTAGCCGTTGGCCGGGTTGCCGATGCACACGAGGTCGACGCCCGCGGCGACCGCCGCGACCGCACCCGGCCCGCGCCCGACGGTGCCGGCGATCGCCTGCATGTCGACGGCGTCGCTGATCACGACGCCGTCGAAGCCGAGGTCACGGCGCAACAGCTGCAGCAGCGGAGGGCTCAGCGTCGCCGGCCGGTCGTCCAGCGGAGGGAACAGCACGTGCGCGGTGAGCACGCTGCGCACCCCGGCCTCGACCGCGGCGGCGAACGGGGGCAGGTCACGCGACCGCAGGGTGGCGAGGTCGGCGTCGACCACGGGCATCGCCTTGTGCGAGTCGACCGTGGTGGAGCCGTGGCCGGGGAAGTGCTTCGCCGCCGCGGCGGTGCCCGCGCCCTGCAACCCCCGCACGAACGCCGCGGTGTGGCGGGCCACGAGGTCCGGCGTGGCTCCGAAGGACCGGATGCCGATCACCGGGTTCTCCGGCTCGGCGTTGACGTCGGCCACCGGTGCGAGGGCGAGGTCGATCCCGGCGGCCCGGCACTGCGCACCCATCGCGGCGGCCACCGCCTGCGTGGTGGCGGGGTCGTCGAGCCGGCCCAGCGCCGCGGCGCCGGGCCACGACGAGCCGGTGCGGTGCTCGAGCCGGGTGACCGAGCCGCCCTCCTCGTCACCGGCCACGAGGAACCCCGGGCGGCGTCCGTGCAGCGTCCGTGTCAGTGCCGGGAAGTCCGTGCCCACGTTCGCCGCGAACACGCACACCCCGGCGAGCCCGTCGTCGACCGCGCGGGCGAGCCAGTCCGGCACGGTCGTACCGGTGAACCCGGGCAGCAGTACCGCGTCGACCAGCCGCCGGTCTGTGCTCACCCCTTCACCGCCCCGGCCACGAGCCCGTCGGTCAGCCGCTTCTGGGCGATCACGAAGAACACCATCACCGGGATCGTGATCAGCGTCGACCCCGCCATCAGCGCGCCCCAGTCGGTGCCGTACTGCCCGAAGAAGCGGCGCAGCCCGACGGCGACGGTGTAGTTGTCCTGGTCGGCCATGAAGGTCAGCGCGAAGATGAACTCGTTCCACGCGGTGATGAAGGAGAACACGCTCGTCGCCACCAGCCCCGGGGCCACGAGCGGCAGCAGCACCGACCAGAACATGCGCCCCCACGACGCGCCGTCGAGGTAGGCGGCCTCCTCCAGCTCGACGGGCACCGAGGCGACGAACCCGCGCAGCGTCCAGATCGCGAACGGCAGCGAGAACGCCAGGTAGACCACGACGAGCCCGACCAGGCTGTCGAGCACCCCGAGGCTTCTGGCCTGGATGAACAGCGGGATGACCAGCGCCTCCACCGGCACCATCTGGATGATCAGGATCATCACCAGCACCGAGGTGCGGAACCGGAAGCGGAACCGGGCCACGGCGACGGCCGCCAGCAACGCGAGCAGGGCGCCGGCGAGCACCGTGCCGAGCGCGACGAGCAGCGAGTTGGTGAGGTAGCGGCCGAACCCGCCCTCCCCGATGACGAAGGCGAAGTTGTCGAGCGTCCAGTCCTCGGGCCACAGCGACCGCGACCCGGCGTTCGCGCGCCCGTTGAAGGCCGTGGACACCATGAGCCACACCGGGAAGAGCGTGAAGACGAGCACCACGCCCACCCCGAGCCCGAGCAACGCGCGGCTGCCGAGGCTGCGGCGGTGGTCCCGGGGGTTCAGGAAAGCCACTTTCCTGCCCGGAGAGGGCCTGAAAGTGGCTTTCCTGAACTCGGTGGGGGCCGCGGGGGGCGTCATAGTTCGTCCTCCTTGAACAGCAGGCGCAGGTAGGCCACCGTGATCAGCAGGAGCAGCACCGTGAGCAGTACCGCGATCGCCGCGCCGAGCCCGTAGCGGTTCTGGGCGAACGACTCCACGTAGGACCAGGTGCCCAGGTTGAGGACGCCCCGGTTGACGCCGTCACCGCCCGGCATCAGGTAGATCTGGGTGAACACCTTGAAGTCCCAGATCGTGGACAGCACCGTCACCACGGCGAAGACCGGCCGCAGCATCGGGAAGGTGACCGACCAGAACCGCCGCCACGCCCCGGCGCCGTCGACGATCGCCGCCTCCGTGATCTCCTGCGGCACGGTGAGCAGCCCGGCGAGCACGGTGAGCGCCACGAACGGGAAGCCGTGGTGCACCACGTTCAGGGTGGCCACGCCGTAGAAGGAGACGCGCGACGCGAACGGGTTGGCGGTGGCCGCGTCGGCGAGCCCGAGGGCGTCGAGGGCCTGGACGGCCAGACCGTCGCCTGGGGAGAACAGGAAGACCCACACGTAGGTGCCGGTGACCGCCGGGATCGCCCACGCCAGCATGATCGCCGTGGTGACGATGCCCCGGGTGACGGGCTGCAGGCGGACCAGCAGCAGGGCCACGAGCGTGCCGACCACCACCGTCAGCGCCACCGCGACCACGGCGAACACCACCGTGTTGGGCAGCACCGTGCGCCACAGGTCGGCGTTGCCGAGCAGCTCGACGTAGTTGTCGAGGCCCACCCAGTTGGTGCGGCCCGAGACGAGCTGGCGCAGCCCGAAGTCCTGCAGCGAGATCGCCACGACCCGGACCAGCGGGTACAGCAGCAGCCCGCCCATCACGAGCAGCGCGGGTGCGAGCAGCAGCCAGGGCCGGAGGGCCCTGGTGCCGCCGCGGCGGGAGCGTCCGGGACGCGGGCCGGCGGTGGCCGCCCCGCGTCCCGGACGGGTGCGCTCCCGGAGCGTCGTCACGACGTCGGTCACGCGCCGCCGGCGAAGATCTGGTTCATCTCCGCGACGGCGGTGGAGGTGGCCTGGTCGACGGGCGTGCCGCCCAGGATCGCGCTCATCATGGCCGGGATCGTCTTCTTGCCCTGGACCTGCCCGTAGAGCGGCGTCACCGGCACGCTGCGCCCGGCGTCGACCATCTGCTTCGCGAACGGGGCCACGAGCGGGTCGGACGACTGCGCGGCCTGCTGCAGCAGTGCCGTGGTGCCGGGGAAGAAGCTCGACTCCGAGCCCCACTTCGCCGCGAAGTCACCGGTGCTCATCAGCTGCACCAGCTGCCAGGCGAGATCCTGGTTCGGGCTGCCCTCGAAGATCGACAGGTGCGAACCGCCGAGGAACGACGGCGACAGCCCACCGGTCGGGCCGGGGATCGGGAACGCACCGATCTT
This sequence comes from Pseudonocardia xinjiangensis, assembly GCF_012911925.1. Classification (GTDB taxonomy): domain Bacteria; phylum Actinomycetota; class Actinomycetes; order Mycobacteriales; family Pseudonocardiaceae; genus Pseudonocardia; species Pseudonocardia xinjiangensis. The sequence goes on from NZ_JAAXKY010000016.1 coordinate 43,541, forward strand.
GCCCTGCAGGTCCGGCGCCGCCTCGAGGATCGCCTTCGGCGTCCAGCTACCCGAGATGATCATCGCCGACTGGCCCTTGCTGAACGAGTCCTGCAGGTCGGTCTCCTTCCACGTGGCCGCGGCGGGGGTGGAGAGTCCGTGCTTCAGTGCCAGGTCGGCGTAGAACTGGATGCCCTGGCGGGCCTGCGGCGAGTCGAGGGTGCTCGTCCAGGTGCCGCCGTTCTGGGCGGCGATCTCGCCGCCCGCTCCCCAGACGAAGGGGTAGACGCCGTACTCGTTGTCGCCCGCGATCGGGAACGGGATCAGGTCGGGACGCGCGGCCTTGATCTTCTCGCCCGCCGCGGCGAGCTCCTCCCACGTGGTGGGCGGGGTGACGCCGGCCTCGGCGAAGACGTCCGTGCGGTAGACGATCGAGCGGACCCCGGCGTACCAGGGCATGCCGTAGAGGGCGTCACCGACGGTGCCGGCTTCCGTCAGGCCGGTGACCAGCCCGTTCGCCAGGCCCGCCTCCTGCACGCGCGGGGCGAGGTCGGCCAGTGCGCCCGCCTCGCCGAACTCGCCGGTCCAGGTGGTGCCCACCTCGGCCACGTCGGGTGTGGTGCCGCCCGCGATCGAGGTGACGAACTTGTCGTGCGCCGACGCCCACGACACGAACTGCACGTCGAGGGTGGCGCCGGTCTGGTTGCGGAAGGCGGTGGAGAGCTCGTCGAAGAAGGGGCGGGCGTCCGGGTTGGTGCCCTCCATGATCCAGACCGTCAGGGCCCGGTCGCCACCGCTGTCCCCGCTGCCCCCCGCCTCACCGGCACCGGGGCCGCCGCAGCCGGCGACCGCCAGCGCCGAGACGGCGAGGAGGGTGGCGGCGGTGCGCCGCGCCCCTCGGGATGTCGACCACATGTGGTTCCCCTTCCGACGGGCGCGGCAGAGCAGACCGTTCATTGAGACCAGAGGTCTAAATGTCCGAAACTGTAGCGCTCGTCACCATGGCGGCGTCAAGACCGCGTGTCCGAATCGAGAGACGGGATCAGGACGGGAAGATGTCGACCATGATCCGGTAGCGGTCGCCGCGGTAGATCGACCGGACGAACTCGGCGACCCGGCCGCCGTCCACGCGGCAGGTGCGTTCGAAGCAGAAGGCAGGCGAGCCCGGCGGGACGCCGAGCGCGTCGGCGTCCTCCGCGCCGGCCAGCGCCGCCTCGGCGGTCTGGGTGCCGGAGGCGATGCGGTGCCCGTACCGCTCGGCCAGCAGTTCGTAGTAGGACCGGTTCTCGAGCTCGGCACCCGTCAGTCCGGGCACCAGGTCGCCCGGGACGTGCAGGTCCTCCACGGCCATCGGTTCGCCGTCGGCGAGCCGCAGCCTGCGGACGTGCAGCACCGGAGTGCTCGGGGGCACCTCCAGCAGCGCGGCCAGCATGACGCCTGCCGGCGCGCGGCTGCTCGAGAGCGTGCGGCTGCCGGGGCGCAGCCCGCGGGCGCGCATGTCGGCGGAGAACGAGTTGGCCGAGAGCCGGTGGGCCACCTTCGCGGGAGCGACGAACGTGCCGGCTCCCTGCCTCCTGACCAGCAGCGAGTCGGCCACCATCCCGTCGACGGCGCGGCGCAGGGTCATCCGGGCGACGCCGAGGTCGCGCGCCAGGTCGCGCTCGGCGGGGAGCGGTTCGCCCGGCGCCATGGCGGAGATCAGCTCGCCGAGGCGCGCGCGCAGGCGTCGCTGCTTGTCGGTCTCGCCGGGCGGCGCGCTCATAGCCCATTGGTACACCAGTGCGCAGGTCCTCGGGGAACGTGCCGCCCGTCCGGTTGACGACGAGTCCGTGTCAGGGAGATCCTGACACGGTGGACGACTGGGTGGACACGGCTCTGACGGCGGACGTCGCGGCGGCCGCAGCCGCGGTACAGGTCGCGGCGGTGACCGAAGCCGGCCGGCAGGCCGACGCACTGCTCGGTGAGCCCCCGGTTCCGGGCAGCGTGGAATGGCACGCGGAGGAGGGCACCGACGTGCCGGTGCGCCGCGAGCGGGCGTGGCAGCTGCTGCAGCTGCGCATCGGGCTCGGGGCCGGGATGGACCCGCTGCCCGTGCTGATCGGCCTGCGGCGCCACGGCTCCACGTGGGAGGAGATCGCCCGCGCCGCCGGGATCACCCGGCAGACCGCGCACGAGCGCTGGGCGGGCCGGGTGGCCGCGGTGCTCGAACGGCCCTGACTCCCGCTGCTGTTCCGGCGCCGGTCGCCGCCCGCCGCGGGGGGAGGCGGTGCCGGACACAGTTCGTCACGATGGGTTGAACGCTCAGGATCCCTTACGTACCGTCCTGATCGCGAAGATCGATGGGGGGTCACGTGAGCTCGTTCTACCGGGCGACGGGCTGCTCCCACCGCCTGCACGTCGATCTGCTGCGCGTCGCGAGCGCCTCCTGTCAGGGATAACGCCTCCCCGTTCCCTCCCCTGAACAGTCGCGGCCCCGGGCCGCGGGAAGTGGCGCACCCCCATGTCCACATCGGACAGAAGTCTCCCTGTCATGCGTGCGGTCTCCCGATCCGCTCCCCGGCGCGGGATCGTCCTGGCCGCGCTCGGCGCCGTCACCGCGCTCGTGCTGGCCGCATGCGGTTCCGGTGGCGCGGGCGCAGGCGGCGCCGACCAGGCCGCGGCCGGCCCGCCGCAGGCCGGCGGCACCCTGCGCTTCGCGGTCGGCAGCGACCAGGGCTGTGCCGACCCGCAGCAGGTCACCAGCAACGACTCGGTCTACTCGCTGCGCCAGATCGTCGACTCGCTCACCGACCAGGACCCCGCCACCGGTGAGATCAAGCCGTGGCTGGCCACCGGCTGGCAGGTCAGCCCCGACGCCACGGCCTACACGTTCACACTGCGCCAGGGCGTCACCTTCAGCGACGGCACGCCGCTCGACGCGGACGCCGTGAAGGCCAACTTCGACAAGGTCCAGCAGCTGGGCGCGCGCGCCACACTGGCCAAGGGCTACCTGGCGGGCTACCAAGGCACCACCGTGACGAGCCCGACGACGTTCACCGTGACCTTCAGCAAGCCGAACGTGCAGTTCCTGCAGGGCTCCTCCACGTTCAGCCTCGGCATCCTCTCGCCGGCCTCGGTCGCGAAGACCGACGACGAGCGCTGCGCGGGGGTGATCGGCTCGGGCCTGTTCGTGATCGAGAGCTACACGCTGAACCAGTCGACGGTCCTCACCAAACGGACGGGGTACGACTGGGGGTCCTCGCTGTGGACGCACCCCGGCGAGGCCTACCTCGACCGGATCGAGTTCCGCGTGGTCCCCGAGTCGGGCGTGCGGACCGGCAGCCTGCAGTCCGGCGAGGTCGACGCGATCGGCAGCATCGGCCCGCAGGACGAGGCCCCGCTGACCGCCGTCGGCGTCCAACTGCTCGCGAGGGCCAACCCCGGCGTCCCGTTCGGCGTCAACTTCAACCTGCAGAAGCCGATCGTGTCGGACCCGAGCGTGCGCAGCGCGCTCTCGCTCGCGATCGACCGCCCGGAGGTGGTCAGCGCGGTCTTCACCTCCCAGACCAGACCGGCCACCGGCGTACTCGCGTCGAGCACGCCGTCCTACGCCGACGCGTCGGCGCAGCTCACGTTCGACGCGGCGAGGGCGGATTCCACACTCGACGCGGACGGCTGGGCGCCCGGCCCGGACGGCATCCGGGTCAAGGACGGGCAGCCGCTCACGATCGAGCTGACGTTCTTCTCCAACGCCGCGACGAACAAGCCGGCGCTGGAGCTCATCCAGCAGCAGGTCAGGAAGGTCGGGATCGACCTGCAGCTGCGGGAACGGCCGATCTCCGACGCCACGCCGGTGCAGCAGAGCGGCGACTTCGTCGCCACCTGGGGGAACCTCACCCGCGCCGACCCCGACATCCTGCGCACCCAGTACTCCACCGCGGGCAACAACTACTTCCGGCTGCCGCCCGGCCCCCTGGACCAGCTCCTCGCCGACCAGGCGGCCGAGCCCGACCAGGCCGAGCGCACCGCGATCGTCGGCCAGGCCCAGGCACTGCTGTTGCAGAACACCTACACGGTGCCGGTGGTGGAGCTGACCACGGTGCTCGGCGTCGCATCGAACACCCACGACGTCCGGTTCGACGCGTCGTCGCGGATCTTCCTGCACGACGCCTGGAAGTCGGAGTAGCGGATGGCCGGCTACCTCGTCCGACGTGTCGCGCTCGCGATCGGGGTGCTGTGGGCGGCGTTCACGGTCTCGTTCGTCGTGCTCTACCTGCTGCCCGGCGACCCGGTGGCCACCATGGCCGGAGGTGGGCTCGACGGTGAGCCGCTCAGCCCCGCGGCGCTCGACGCGCTGCGCGCCCGCTACGGCCTCGACCAGCCGTTGATCGTGCAGTACGGCACGCGGTTGTGGGCCGCCCTGCACGGCGATTTCGGCACCTCCATCCAGAGCGGGCAGGACGTCGGCGCGGCGATCCGGGAGGCACTGCCGCCGACCATCCAGATCTCGGTGGCCGGGCTGGCCTTCGCCGTCGTGTTCGGGTCCGTCGTGGCGCTGGTCGCGACCTACACGTCCGTGCGCTGGCTGCGGCAGGTGCTCATGGCGCTGCCGTCTCTCGCGGTGTCGCTGCCCGTCTTCTGGGTGGGGCTGATGCTGGTGCAGCTGTTCTCGTTCCGGCTCGGGCTGCTGCCCTCGGTCGGGGCGAAGGGCCCGGAGTCGCTGGTGCTGCCGGCGATCACCCTCGGGCTGCCCACGGGCGCGCTCGTGGCGCAGGTGCTCGCGAAGAGCCTGTCCATCGTCCTCGACGAGCCCTACGTCGTCACAGCACGGGCCAAGGGCGCCGGGCGGGTCGTGATCCACCTCCGGCACGCCCTGCGCAACGCCGCCCTGCCTGCGCTGACCGTCCTCGGTTACGTGGTGGGCAACCTGCTGGCCGGCTCGGTGGTGGTCGAGACGGTGTTCACCCGCCCGGGGCTGGGCCGCCTGACAGTGGCGGCCGTGAGCGTCCAGGACATCCCGCTGGTGCAGGGGATCGTCGTCTTCGCGGCCGCGGTGTTCGTGGCGGTCAACCTGCTGGTGGATCTCGTCTACCCGGTGCTCGACCCCAGGATCGCGACGGGAGCGGCGGTATGACCGAACTGCTGATCAGGGAGCCCATCGGGGACGTCCCGCCGGGCGCGGCCACCGCCCAGCCGGTGGCGTCGACGCCCCGGGAACGGGCGGCCCGCGCGCTGCGCTTCTTCGCGCGCAGGCCAGGACTGGTCGTGTCGATCGTGTTCGTGGCGATCGTGCTGGTCGCGGCGTTCGCGCCGGGGGTGCTGGCGGGCGGCGACCCGGCCGTGGGGGTGCCTGCCGACAAGCTCCAGGCCCCGAGCGCCGCCCACGTGTTCGGCACCGACTACCTGGGCCGGGACGTCTACACGAGGGTGGTGCACGGCGCCTCGCTCTCCCTGCAGGCCACGGTGATCGCGGTGGCGGTGGCCCTGGTGGTCGGGGGGCTCATCGGCCTGCTCGCCGGGTTCGTCGGCCGCTGGGTCGACGAGGGCCTCATGCGCCTCGTCGACGTGCTGATGGCGATCCCGGCGATCCTGCTGTCGCTCGCCCTGATCACGGCGCTGGGCTACGGGACGGTGAAGGTGGCGATCGCCGTGGGCGTCGCGAGCGTGGCGCACTTCGCCAGGGTGATGCGGGCGGAGACGCTGCGGATCCGGCAGTCGACCTACGTCGAGGCCGCCCGCTCGGTCGGGACGCGGTGGTACGTGACGCTGGCCCGGCACGTGCTGCCCAACGCCGCAGGCCCGGTGCTGGTGCTCGCGGTGCTGGAGTTCGGGCTCGCGATCCTCGCGGTCTCCTCGCTCAGCTTCCTCGGGTACGGGGCGGCCCCGCCTGCTCCGGAGTGGGGATCGCTCATCGCGGAGGGCCGCAACTACATCGCGGCGTCGTGGTGGCTCTGCGCGATGCCGGGGTTCGCCATCGCGGCGACGGTGCTGTCGGTCAACCGGATCTCCCGGGCACTGGACGGGGAGTGGGGCCGGGCGCGATGACCGGGACACCGGTGCCAGGTGAGCAGGGCGGTGAGCCGCTGCTGCGGGTGGAGGGTCTCGACGTCTCCTACCGGACGGCCGGCGGGTCGCTGCACGCCGTCCGCGGTGCGTCGTTGACGGTCGCGCCCGGCGAGGTGGTGGCGATCGTGGGGGAGTCGGGGTCGGGCAAGTCGACGCTGGCCCAGTCGGTGATCGGGCTGCTCCCGCCGAACGGCTCGGTCGACGCGGGGAGCATCCGGCTGGCCGGCGGCCACGGGCCGGCCGAGGAGCTCGCGGGCCTGCCGGAGAAGGCGTTCCGGTCGATCCGGGGGCGCCGGATCGGGCTCGTCCCGCAGGACCCGACGGTGTCGCTGAACCCGGTGCAGAAGATCGGCACGCAGGTGGCGGAGGCGCTACGGGTGCACGGGCTGGCCGACCGGCGGCAGGCGGCGATCGACGCGGTGGAGCTCCTGGCCAGGGCCGGTCTGCCCGATCCGCGGGTGCGGGCGGGGCAGTATCCGCACGAGCTGTCCGGCGGCATGCGTCAGCGGGTGCTCATCGCGATCGCGGTCGCGGCGAACCCGGCGCTGCTGATCGCCGACGAGCCGACGAGCGCGCTCGACGCCACCGTGCAGCGCCGCATCCTCGACCACCTCGAGCACCTGACCCGCGAGACGGGCACCGCTGTCCTGCTCATCACGCACGACCTGGGCGTGGCCGCCGACCGGGCGGACCGGATCCTGGTGATGTCGGGCGGGGAGATCGTCGAGGAGGGGCCGGTCGGCACCATCCTCGGCTCGCCCGCCGACCCGTACACCCGGACCCTGCTCGCGAGCGCGCCCGGGCTGCGGCGCTCCGGCGCGGAGACGCGCGCGCCCGTGCCGGTGGGTGAGCCGCTCGTCGAGGTGCGCAACCTGGTCAAGGACTTCCCCCTGCCCCGGGTGAACGGCAGGCGCGGCGTGCTCCGGGCCGTCGACGACGTCAGCTTCACCATCGGGCGCGGCGAGACGCTCGCGCTGGTGGGGGAGTCGGGGTCGGGCAAGTCCACGACGGCCCGGCTGGTGCTGCGGCTGGCCGACCCGACGGCGGGGCAGGTGCTCTTCGACGGCACGGACATCACCAGGGTGACGGGGAAGGACTGGCGGGCGCTGCGGCGCCGGGCACAGCTGGTCTACCAGAACCCCTACGCCTCGCTGGACCCGAAGTTCAGCGTGGAGGAGGTCGTCACCGAGCCGCTGCGGGCCTTCAGGGTGGGGTCGTCGGCGGAGCAGCGGCAGCGGGCCGCCGACCTGGTGCAGAAGGTGGCGCTGCCGGCGTCGGTGCTCGCGCGCCGGCCCGTGGAGCTCTCCGGCGGCCAGCGCCAGCGCGTCGCCGTCGCGCGTGCACTGGCGCTGTCACCGGACCTCGTGGTCTGCGACGAGCCGGTGTCCGCGCTCGACGTCTCGGTGCAGGCGAAGGTGCTCGACCTGCTCGCCGAGCTCCAGGCCGAGGCCGGGCTCGCCTACCTCTTCATCTCCCACGATCTCGCGGTGGTGCGCAGGGTCGCGCACCGCGTGGGTGTGATGCGGGACGGCAGACTGCTGGAGCTGCGCCCGACCGAGGAGCTGTTCGACGCCCCCGGGGAGGAGTACACCAGGGAACTGCTGGCCGCCATCGCCGGGCGGCGTCGCACCCCGGCGCCGGTGGTGGGCACTCCGTGAGGTTGCCCGCAGACTGCCTGCCAGCCAGTCGGGCAGTGGGTGGGCGGCTCGGCAGGTGCACGATGGAGTTGATCTGGCCGACACCGTCGTGGGCACGGGAACCGCCGGCGCACACCTGCGCGGAGGTCTACGCGATGTTCTGGCCGATCTTCGGGCCGCGACGGAGGACGTTCGGCGCCGTCCTCGGCCTGAACCCCGTGGTCACGACACTGGAGGAATTCGTGGAGCGCAGCTCAGTCCCCAGCGGGAGCTCCCAGCAGGGGATCGACCGGACGACCCATGTGGCACCCGCCGACCGGAAGGCGCAGGTACCGGCATGACGAACCGTTCCTTACCCCTGTCGGTGCTCGACCTCGCGCCCGTGCCGGCAGGCGGCACCGCGGCCGATGCGATCCGCAACACGATCGACCTCGCCAGGGCGACCGAGCGGGCCGGCTACCGCCGCTACTGGGTGGCCGAGCACCACCTGGTCACGGGCGTGGCGTCGTCGTCGACGCCGGTGCTGGTGGCACTCCTCGCGGGCGCCACCGAGCGGATCCGCGTCGGGTCCGGGGCCGTGCTCATGCCGAACACGCCGCCGCTGCTCGTCGCCGAGCAGTTCGGCACGATCGCGGCGCTGCACCCCGGGCGCATCGACCTCGGGGTCGGTCGGTTCGACCTGCAGAGGGTCCTCGCGTTCCGGGAGCGCGGTGTGCCGCCTCCCGGACCGGGTGGACCTCCGCCGGCCGAGGAGCGGGTGGTCGACGGCCTGCTGATACCGCGGCCGGCCCCTCCCGGCGGTGATCTGACGCAGTTCGTGACGCTCGGTGCGATGCTCGGCATCACCGCGGACGGCCCGCCGTCGGACTACGCGCAGGAGGTGGCCGACATCCTCTCCTACCTCGACGGCACGGCGGTGCGCTCGGACGGCGAGCCGCTGCACGTACTGCCGGCCGAGGGCGCGGACCTCGACGTCTGGGTGCTGGCCTCCACGGGGGGTGCCAGTGCACAGGTCGCAGGGGCGTCCGGACTGCCCCTCGCCGCCGCCTACCACGTGTTCCCGCACGCCGTGCTGGACGCCGTCGGGGCCTACCGGGCGGCGTTCCGGCCGGGAGTGGGCCCGCGGGGGCGGGAGCGGCCCTACGTGGCCGTCTCGGCCGACGTCGTCGTGGCCGACGACGACGCCACCGCAGAGGAGCTCGCCGCGCCCTACGCGCAGTGGGTGCTCGGCATCCGGAGCGGCCGCGGCGCGGAGCCGTACGTGACCCCGGAGGAGGCGAGGGCCAGGACGTGGACGGACGCGGAGCGGGCCGTCGTGGCCGACCGGGTGTCCACGCAGATCGTCGGTTCGCCCGCCACGGTCGCCGAGAAGCTGGAGACGCTGGCGCGCGTCACGGGGGCCGACGAGCTGGTGGTGACGACGATCACCACCGAGCACGCCGACCGGGTGCGCAGCTACGAGCTGCTCGCGAAGGTCTGGAACGCAGGGTGAGCTGCGGTTCCGGCATGAACGGTGATCCTGCGACGTTGGAGTTCACATGACGAGCACCCTGTCCGACCTGGAGCACAGCTGGACCGAATGGCACAGCCTGCGCGAGGAGGAGCTACGCGCTCCGCACGGCTGGTTGAGCCTCACCGCGCTGCACTGGCTCACCCCGGAACCCGCGACGTTCGACGGGATCCCGGGCCTCTGGAGCGCCACCCCGGACGGCGTGGTGATCACCGCGACCGCGGCCGACGACCTCGTGGTCCGCACGGTCCGCGAGCCGCGCCGGATCGACGGGACCGTCACCCTGCACCCCGTGGACGGCCTTCCCGGCACGCTCGTGGAGATGGGCGCCGCGGTGATCGAGGTCGTCCGGCGCACCGACTCGCACGCGATCCGCGTGCGTGACCCCGAGGCCGTCACCCGCACCGCCTTCGCGGGTGTCCCGACCTTCCCGGTGGACGAGCGCTGGGTGCTTCACGCGCGGTTCGAGCCGTACCCGGAGCCGCGTGCGATCACGGTCGACGCCGTGGTGGAGGGCCTCAACCACTACCTGAGTGCGGTGGGTGAGGTGCGGTTCGAGCTCGACGGGCAGGAGCACCGTCTGGTCGCGACGGGGGGCAAGGCCGGTGGCCTGTCGCTGCACTTCCGTGACGCCACCTCCGGTGGCTCCACCTACCCGGGCGGCCGGGTCGTGCGCACCGCCGACCCGGCGCCGGACGGCAGCCTGACCCTCGATCTCAACCGCGTGGTCAACCTGCCGTGCGCGTTCACCGACTTCGCCACCTGCCCGCTGCCGCCGGCCGGCAACGTGCTCCCCGTGGCCGTTGAGGCGGGGGAGCGGAACCCGTTGCGGCCGGACCGGGTCTAGACGTTTCTAGACCGACCGACTCGCGTGGGTCGCCCGGCAGTGCCCCTCAGGGGCGCTGAGGGCGGCCCACAGCGGTCGGTGGCCCGACGGGGCCTAGCTGGACCACGCTCCGCCGGACATCGCCGCTGAGCGGGTGCGGAAACCCGCGGTGCCGGCCACGATGTCCCGCCGGATCTCGGCCTTGGTGCGACCGGTGGTCGCGACGGTCGGGCCGAGCGCCCTGGCGATCTGCCGGAGCACCGGCACCGTGAACCGGCTGTCGTGGTGGTGCAGGTAGTCGTCCACCTCGCCGGGGGTACCGAGGCGGTTGATCTCGTCGACGTCGGCGGAGATGTCGACGTCGGGCCGCTGCCGGCGCGTGGGAGCGGTGGAACTCGTGGTGGCAGCGTGCGGTGCGCGGCGGAAGACGAGCTCGCCGCGCCCGGCGGCGAGATCGTCCAGCTGCTGCGGGGTGAGGGTCTTCACCATCTCCGTGGCCTGCTGGAGCGCGACGGTGAAGGAGGTCGATCCGGTCGTACCTGTCATGCAGCGCTCCCCTCGAGCCTGCCCGTGAGCTCGGAGACGAAGTCCCGCAGCTCGCGGGTCTGGGCGCGGCCGGTACCACCGAGGATCACCGGCACCCCGTGCTCGGGCGCCGGTCCGTAGACCGACTTGCTGTCCCGGATCGTGGTGGCGAAGGTCGGCACCTCCCGCGCCACGATCCGGCTGATGACGCTGCGCTGCGCCTCGATGGGAGCGCCGTCGTGGTTCTGGACCATGGTGAACACGACTGCGGCGGCCGGGCGCTGCACGGGGTGCTCCGGGGAGAACTCGTTGTACTCCTCGATGAAGGCCCTGATCTTCAGCCCGAGCGAGTCGATCCCGTTGGTCGACAGGTAGTCGGGCTTTGTGGGGATCAGCAGCAGGTCGCTCGCCGCCACGGCGTTCTTGGCGATGAGCCCGAAGTTCGGCGCGCAGTCGATGAGCACGGTGTCGTACTCGGCGAACGCCGGGTGGGCCAGCCCTTCCCGCAGCCGCCCGTGCAGCTCCGCGAAGCGCTTGGGCTCTCCCAGGAGCTCCGCCGCGAGCCCGGTCTCGACGTCGGAGAGGTCGCGGTGCGCGGCGATGAGGCCGAGCGTGCCGCGGCTACGGGCGAGCTTGTCGTGGACCCGTGGTGGCGCCGACACGAGCGGTGCCGGGTTCTGCATCGCCTCCGGCGTGCCGATGTCGTCGAACCAGTGCTTGATGGTTTTGCTCGGCAGCAGGTCGGCCGTCCACTCGCTCTGGGTGAAGAACGAGACGGTCAGGCTGGCCTGCGCATCGAGGTCGACGAGTAGCACCTTCTGGCCACGGGCCGCCAGCCCGGCGCCAAGGTTGGCGGTGAGAGTGGTCTTTCCCACTCCGCCTTTGTGGTTGATGATCGAAATGACCTTCACCGTTCTCCTCCCCGCATCACGCGGCGGGAACGATGCCATACCGCTCGAACCGCCCCGCCCTTAGGTCACTCCGTGTCGCGTCGCCCGTTCGGTGGGCGACGGCGCGATACTCCATACCGACCAGTCCGCTGGTCCGAGCGGAGGCTACGCCAGGAAGCGCGGCCGGGGTTCCCGGTGCCACCGGCCCGCGTTGGCGGGGAACGGGTGGCGCAGGAGACGCTCCCGGTCGCCCCGGTGGCCGTCCCGCCGGGCCGGTCCCGGGTGACCCGCTCCGCGCCGCCGCGAGCCGGGAAGAGCTCGGCACCGGCGTCGCCGTACGGGGCCGATGTCCTGGTGAGAGGCCGCCCGGGCCCGCGGGGGCGCGTCGGCCCGACCCACGTCGGAGAACGGGACCAACATCAGCAGCGGCCCGCCCGCGGGAGCGCAGGTTCAGCCGGTGGCCCCATGGGGTCGGCGACGCTCCCCGCGACGCGCCGGGCCGTCGTCGCCGGGCTCGTCGGGGGGCGGGAATCGGACAGGGAAAGCGCCCACCCCGAGGGGTGGCACCCATGGGCCCGCCCGGACGAGCTCGTCCCGGGCCACGCGCAGAGCCGGCGGGTTCGCGGATTCGCAGAACGGCCTCTGCGATAAACCACCCGGTCGGATGATGGGTGCGTCCACCTCGTGGGAATGCATACCCCATACAGGAGCCGGTTCGGCGGAGGTCCACCGAATCCGGCCGCCGCGGGTCACCGTTCTTCGTCGTCGTCCTGCGGGACGACCTCACGCTGCTCGGCCACATCGGCCGGGTCGGCCTCCAACGGGAGTCCGTTGGGGTCGGTCACGGGGTCGATGTCGTCATCGATCGCCTGTAGCTGCTCGGCCACGTCCGCGTCGGGATCCTCGATGCCCATCGTTCACCTCTCGTGCGGTTCGGACGCGCGGAACGGCCTCCGGTTCCGCGCGGCGCTGTCATGGTCCACACCATGGCGCCGCCCATCATGGCCGACCGCGCCGGGGCGCCGCCTCGGCCCACCGGGTCAGGCCGGAGCCGCGGTCTGGGTCGTCTGTGTCAGGATCGCGGCGGCCAGTGGCGAGATCACCGTGCGGTTGATGGTGTGACCCATGCCGGGGATCCGGACCATCCGGGCATGGCCCAGGGTGCGGACGAGGTGACCGGAGTGCGGTGGCGGGTACGCGGGGTCCTCGGGTGCCTCGATCACCAGCGTCGGCACGGTGACGGAGGCGAGCTCGGCGCCCCGCTCCAAGCCGCTGGTGTCCATCAGGGCGTGCGCGACGACCGGGTCGTGCCGGCCGGTGTGGGCGACGACGCGCTCCTCGAGCGCGCGGAACTCCGCGGCGTCGAACGACGTGCCGGAGCCGTTGAGGAGGCGCCAGTGCTCCACGCGCCACCGGAGCTCGCCCTCGGCGTCGCGCGGGTCGTCGAGCTCGCCCCACATCCGCAGCAGGGCAGGGTCGGGGGCGGGGAGGTCGGGCGCACCGGGGAACGGCAGGGCACCGGTGCAGAACAGGGTGGCCGAGGCGAGGCGCCCGGGGTGGTCGAGCAGCATCAGCTGCACGAGCAGGCCGCCCATCGACATGCCGACGACGTGCGCCCGGGGGGCCTCGAAGGCGTCCAGCACCGCGATCGCGTCGGAGGCGAGGTCGGTGATCCCGTAGGGCTGCTCGTCGAAGACGGCGGACGAGCGGCCGGTGTCCCGATGGTCGTACCGGATCACGCGGTGCCGTTCCGCGAGCAGGGCGACCAGCGCGTCCGGCCACACGAGCCCGGACGATGCCGCTCCCATCACGAGGAGCAACGGCTCGCCGGGGCGCGGCCCGGTGGGGGCGATGTCCTCGGCCCAGAGGCGGACGTCCGGGGCGACATCGACGTAGCGTTCCACGGGGTCAGACTGCCTGCCGCCCGTGTTGCGTGTCGAACCGGTACGCCCCGGTGGGACGGCCACCCCTGCCGGCCCCGGCGCGAACGCCGGGAGCCAGGGCATGGGAGGTCGCCTCGTGCGTGCTCCGGACCCTCCTGAGGGATCTGGAGCCGCGGTCCTACTTCAGCGCGTCGAGCAGGGCCTGGCGCTGGCGCTCGCCGAGCCCGGCGGCCCGCCGCGACGCGTCGATACCGGTCTGCTCCAGCAGCGCGGAGACCTTCGCCGGTCCGTACCCGGGAAGGCTCTTGAGCAGATCGGCCACCTTGGTCTTGCCGACGATCGTGTCGGACTTCGCGCGATCGAGGACCGCTGGGATGGTCTGCTCCCCGCGGGCGATCGAGTCGCGCAGCTCCTTGCGCGCGGTGCGGGCAGCGGCTGCCTTCTTGAGGGCTTCGGCGCGCTGCTCGGGAGTGAGCGTGGGCAGTGCCATGTCGTGGTTCTCCTCTCCGTGCGGACACCTCGAACCGGATGTCCGCAGGTCATCTTCACTGCTCAGCCTGACAGAACCGCACAACGCCACGCGAATGCCCCCCTCGGTGGGGGCCCTGGCGGGTCCCCCGATCGGGGGGTCTAGCCCTGGTACGGGAGGGGTTCAAGACCTCGCATTCCGGGCCGGCACCGATACAGCGCGCCGGCCCGGTCGTCGGAGGGGTCCGCGCCCTGTGCCGACGTGGTGATCCACAGCTCGTCCAGGCCGGGCCCGCCGAAGGTGCACGCCGTCGGGTGCGTGGTGGGCACCCGCACGATGACATCGAGAGCGCCGTCGGGGGTGTAGCGGTGCACGGCCGAGCCGCCGTAGAGGGCCACCCACACCCCGCCGTCCGCGTCGACGGTGAGCCCGTCCGGGAGGCCGCCCTCGACCGCGACGAACTGCCTGCGGCCCGTCACGGAAGGAACGTCGAGGTCGACGGTGAGCACGTCCACCGTGCCGGTGCCCGAGTCGACGTAGTACGCGTGCGACCCGTCGGGCGACCAGCACAGCCCGTTGGAGATCGTCAGTCCGGTGAGCATGGTGGCCACCGACCCGTCAGGGGCGAGCCGGTACAGCTCACCCCGGCCCGGTGCGGCGTCGACCTCCATCGAGCCGCACCAGAAACCACCGGCGGGATCGCAGGCCCCGTCGTTCATCCTGACCGAGGGGTCGGTCCACAGCTCGCCCAGCGGGCGGGCGACCGACGTGCCGTCGTCGTCGAGCAGCCCGAAGCCGCGGGCCAGCCCGACCACCCAGCCGCCCTGCGTGCGGGGCCGCAGCGCCGCGAGCAGGTCGCCCGTGTGCCGGCGCCGGACGGTGTCGGCACGGTCCACCGCGATCAGGTCGCCGCGGTGCATGTCCACCGACAGCAGCTCGCCGGAGCGGGCGTCCCACACCGGTCCCTCACCGTGCTCGGCGACGGCAGGTGTCACCTGTTCGGCTTCGATCTCCGCGATCGTCTCGCTCACCCGGGCTCCCTTGCTTCGGCGTCGTACCCCGGCGCCCAGTACATCACCGAGGTGGGTACCGGGCGCCGGTGCCGGGCCTCAGACGGTGGCGTTCTCCGCGTGGCTGTCCTGCTTCGTGGCGGTGCCCTCCTGGGTCCGGGCAGGTGCCGGCTCCTCGGGCTCCCCGTCGTCGAGCATCGTGGCCTCGTCGAACGGCTCCTTGCCGCTCAGCACGCGGTCGGCCCGCTCCCGGTCGAACTCGCCGACCCAGTTGCCGATCAGCACGGTGGCCACCGCGTTGCCTGCGAAGTTGGTGACGGCGCGGGCCTCCGACATGAACCGGTCGATCCCGACGATGAGACCGACGCCGTCGACCAGGTCCGGCCGGTGCGAGGCCAGGCCACCCGCGAGCGTGGCGAGCCCGGCACCGGAGACGCCTGCCGCACCCTTGGAGGCGATGATCATGAACAGCAGCAGTGCGATCTGCTCACCGATCGACATCGGCCTGCCGAGCGCGTCGGCGATGAAGAGCGACGCCATCGTCAGGTAGATCGCGGTGCCGTCGAGGTTGAACGAGTAGCCGGTGGGGACCGTGATGCCGACGACGGGACGGGAGATGCCGACGTGCTCCATCTTGGCGATCAGGCGCGGCAGAGCCGACTCCGACGACGACGTGGAGACGATGAGCAGGAACTCCCTGCCCAGGTAGCGCAGCAGCGAGAAGATGTTGATCCCGGCGCCGAGCCGCAGCACCAGCCCGAGCACGCCGAACACGAAGATCGCGCAGGTCAGGTAGAAGGCCGCCATCATCTGGAACAGCGCGATGACTGCCGACCAGCCGGTCTCGCCGACCACCGCGGCGATCGCGCCGAACGCTCCGATCGGGGCCGCCCACATGACCATCGCGAGCACCCGGAAGACGAGTCGCTCGACGTGCTTCACACCGCGCAGGATCGGCTCGCCTGCGCGCCCGAGTGCCTGCACACCGAAGCCGACCAGCAACGCGACGAACAGCGTCGAGAGCACGCTGTCGCCCACCAGCGGCGAGAACAGCGTGGTCGGGATGATCCCGAGGAGGAAGTCGGTGAGCGACTCGGCCTCGGGCGCCGTGTAGTGCGCGGCGCCCGCGAGCTGGAGCCCGCTGCCGGGCTGGAGGATGTTGCCGACGACCAGGCCGATCGCCAGTGCGAACGTGGACATCGCGAGGAAGTAGGCCAGCGCCAGTCCGCCGACCCGGCCCACCGTGGCGGCCTTACGGATGGACCCGATGCCCAGCACGATCGTGCAGAAGATGACGGGGGAGATCATCATCTTGATCAGGTTCACGAAGGCCGTGCCGACGGGCTTGAGGTCCTTCCCCAGGCCGGGCGAGACGAGACCGACGATCACGCCCAATACCACCGCGGCGATCACGGCGATGTAGAGGTAGTGGGTCCGGTCCTTCTTCTTGTGCGGTGTTTCGGTGGTAGCTGACACAGGTCCTCCGGTGGGCCGACGACGACGGCGGGCGTTGCGCGGATACCGATGCACCGGCAACCATCGCGGCGAGCATGAAGGGCGACGTGGTGACCATCACCATTTCGTTCATTTCGTACGACGGGCGGTGACGACGGTGGCCGGGCGACCGAGCAGGTGGAGCCTGGCGGGGCAGCTGTTCGCGCTGCAGGCGGCGATCGTGGTGATCGTGCTGACCGGCGTCGCTGTGGCCGCCTACCTGCAGTTCGACGAGACGAACCGCGACTCGACCGCCGAGGAGATGCTCGGCGTGGCACACACCCTCGCCGCGTCGCCCGACGTGCGGGCGGCCCTGCACGCCCCCGACCCCGTGGCCGTGCTGCAACCGCTCGCCGAGCGCGTCCGCACCGACACGGCCACCGACTTCGTCGTGGTCATGCGCGCTGACGGCATCCGGCTGTCCCACCCCAACCCGGCGGAGATCGGGCGTGTCTTCCAGGGGACGATCGCGCCGGCGCTCCGTGGCGACCAGCACTTCACCGAGACCTACACGGGCACGCTCGGGCCGTCGGTGCGGGCGGTCGTCCCCGTCCTGGACGGCGGGCGGGTGGTGGGCCTGGTGTCGGTGGGCCGCACCGTCGAGGCGGTGTCGCGGGAGCTGGAGCGCCAGACGCCGCTGTTCGCCGGGGCCGCGGTCGTCGCCCTGCTGCTGGCCGCGGGCGGGTCCTGGCTGGTGAGCCGATGGCTGCGGCGCAGCACGCACGACCTCGGGCCGGCCGAGCTGGCCCGCATGTACGAGTACTACGACGCGGTGCTGCACGCGGTGCGTGAGGGGCTGCTGCTCCTGGACCGCTCCGGGCGGATCCAGCTGGTCAACGACGAGGCGCGGCGGCTGCTGGCGCTGGCGCCCGACGTGCAGGGCCGCCGGGTCGACGAGGTCGGACTGCCCGCCGAGCTCGGGGCCGCGCTGGCGGGCGGCGAGGCGCGTGACGACGAGATCCACCTGACCGCCGACAGGATCGTGGTGGTGAGCCAGGGAGCTGCCCGGTGGGCCGGGAGGCACCTCGGGACGGTGGTGACGTTGCGCGACCACACGGAGCTGCGCGCGCTGGTCAGCGAGCTGCAGACGATCCGTGGCTTCGCCGACTCGCTCAACGCCCAGGCCCACGAGGCGGCCAACCAGCTGCACACGGTGATCTCGCTGATCGAGCTCGGACGGGCGGACGACGCCCTCGAGTTCGCGACCACCGAGCTCGCCGTGTCCCAGCAGCTCACCGACGCCGTGCTGGCCGGGATCGCCGTGCCGGAGCTCGCGGCCCTCGTGGTCGGCAAGGCGGCGGAGGCGGGGGAGCGGGGCGTCGCGCTGCAGGTGGCGGACGGGACCTTCGTCCCGGCGGGCGTCGCCGATCCGCGCGATCTCGTCACGATCGTCGGCAACCTGCTCGACAACGCGATCGACGCCGCCGAGGACGCCCCGGCGCCGCGCTGGGTCCGGATCTCCGGTGGGGTCGCCGACGACGCAGTGGAGCTGCGGGTGGCCGACAGCGGCCCCGGGATCGCGGCCGCCGACGCCGAGCGGGCGTTCGCGCGGGGCTGGAGCACGAAGCCGCACGACGGGCTGGGCCGCGGTCTCGGGCTCGCCCTCGCGAGGCAGGCGGCCCGGCGCCACGGCGGGTGGGTGGAGCTGGACGTCGCGGCCGACGGGAGCGCTACCGGTACCCGTGGGGCGGAGTTCGCCGTGCGCCTGCCGTTGGTGCGGGCATGATCCGCACGCTGATCGTCGAGGACGACCCGATCGCCGCCGCGGCCCACGCCAGCTACGTGGGCCGCGTCCACGGCTTCGAGGTGACGGGGAGCGCGGGCTCGGGCGCAGAGGCACTGCGGATGCTGAGCGCCCGGGCGGTCGATCTCGTCCTGCTGGACGTCCACCTGCCCGACACCAGCGGGCTGGAGGTGCTGCGCCGGATGCGGGCGGCGGGCCACACCACCGACGTCATCATGGTCACGCGCGCGCGGGACCTCGCCGTCGTGCAGGCGGCGATCTCCTTCGGCGCAACGCAGTACCTGGTGAAGCCGTTCACGTTCAGCGCGGTGCGCACGAAGCTGGAGGGCTACCTCGGGTACCGGTCGCGGCTGGGCAGCGGCCCGATGGTCGCCCAGGAGGACGTGGACGACCTCTTCCGTACGTTGCGGGCGCCCGTCGAGGCCGGTGGCCTTCCCAAAGGCGTGAGCCGGGAGTCCCTCGACGCCGTGGCCCGCACGCTGGCCGGCGCCGGGGGCACGGGGCTCACCGCGGCCGAGGTGGCCGCGGCGCTCGGGACGTCCCGCGTGACGGCGCGGCGCTACCTGGAGTACCTGGCCGAGACGGGGCTCGTCGAGCGGCACTCCCGCTACGGGGGCACCGGTCGTCCGCAGGCGGAGTACCGCTGGCGCCCGGCCGGCACGCCGGGAGAACCGGCCGTGCCCGGCGAGGCGGCACCCTGACCTACGGCGCCGGCGCGCCGACGGGTCAGCCGCAGGCCTGGGTGAGCGACTCCGGCTGCGCGGAGTCCGGAGCCGCCGCAGTGGTGGTGGGGCTCTTGCTGCCGCTGCTCGACCGGCTCTTGGTCGTGGTCGGGGCGGCCGCGAGGGTGGGCGCCGCGCTCGGAGCGGGCGGCGCCGGGGGCCGGTTGATCGAGTTCTGCACGACCTCGCGCATGTACTCGAAGTCCGGGGAGAGGGTGTCGAACTTGCCGCTCTTCGAGTTCGGGTCGGGCAGGTTCGGGTCGAACGACACGCTCTCCAGCGACACGTTGCCCCCGCCGGCGAGCTTCACCAGCGCCGGCAGCACCTGCTGCGGGATGTTGGTGGACACGTTGCGCGTGGCGACCGCGGCGATGGCCTGGAAGTTCGTGAGGACGTCGGTGGGGCTCTTCTGCTGGAGGAGGTTGCTGAGCAGGCAGCGCTGGCGGCCCATCCGGCTGTAGTCGTCGGAGTTGCGCCGCGACCGCGCGAACCACAGCGCCTGCTCGCCGTCGAGGTGCTGCACGCCCGCCGGGACGTAGCCGTCGGGTTTGACGTGGCGGCCGTCGGGCAGGACACCGCCGATCGGCAGTGGTTCCGGGCCGACGTCGACGGTGATGCCGCCGACGGCGTCGATGATCGAGGCGAAGCCGGCCATGTTGACCTCGACGTAGTAGTCCAGCTGCAGCCCGAGCATGTACGAGACGGTCTGGTTCAGCATGTTCAGCCCGGGGTCTGCGGTCGGACCGGACGGGGCGAGGGCCGGGTACTCGAGGGCGTAGGCGTACACCGCGTTGAGGAGGTAGTTGCCCGACAGGGGATCGGCCTTGTCGAAGAAGCCCTTGGGGAACTTCTCCGCCATGGGCGACCCCGGCGGGAACTGGGCGTGGCCGATGTTGCGGGGCAGCGAGAAGAGCGTGGTGCGGCTGGTACGCGTGTCGACGCTCGCCACCATCATGGTGTCGGTGCGGGTACCGGCGCGGTCCGGTCCGGCGTCGCTCCCGACCAGCAGGATGTTGAGCCGCGGTTTGGCGATGGCCTCCGCCGCGGCGGTGCCGCCACCGCCGGCGAACAGCGAGTCGAGCAGGTTGCGCTGCGAGTTGGCCAGGTTGGCCCCGAAGCCGAACGGTGCAGCGACGGTCAGACAGAGGGCGGTGACCACGACGACACCGAGCACCTGCGGGCCCACGCCCAGCTTCCTGGGGCGGGCCAGCAGGTAGGTGTGGACGATGACGGCCATCCAGGCCAGCGCGGCCACGATGCAGCCGACCACGACGACCGTCAGCACGCGGGTGGAGAGCAGGTTCTCGAGGAGCTCGGCGCGGCGCGCGCTCAGCCCGAGCGCCACGAGGGCGACGAGGAGCAGCAGGAACACGCCGAGGATCAGGGCGCCGGTGCGCTGCCTGCGGAGAATGAGGTGGCCCGAGCCCGGAGCCACGGTGGCCGCGGCCGTGGCGAGCAGGGCCCGCCCGAGCGTGCGCGGCTGGCGGGCGGAGCTGCCCCGGCGCTGCGCCGCACGGGCCCTGGTGGCGCCGCCTGCCGGGACCCTCGTCGGGGGAACCCTCGGCGAGCCGGTCCTCGCCGGGGAGTCCGCCGCAGCGGCGCGCGCCCTCGTAGCGGGGATCATCGTGGTGTCGGACTTCATGGTCGGCGTCGACCGGGCCGCCTTCGTGGCGGCGCCTGCCCGTCCGGTGGGGGTCCGCGGGCCGGGAGTCCGGGACGGAGAAGTCGGTGGGGGAGCTTTGACGGGGGGCGCTGCCGGTCTGCGGGGCGGCACCCGCGGCACGGGTCGGGTCGGCACTTCGGGCTCATCGGGCCGCTGCGACCGCACCGGACGGGCGGGGCCGTCCGCGGGGCGTGTCACCCGGCCGGGTGGCTCCGGCTTCCGGGGCGGGAGCGCCGACTGCTCGCGTTCGCTGCGCCGTGACCACGGCTGTTGGGGGGGCATTGCGCGTCCTCCGCCCCCGGGAGCGCGCCGGCCGTCGTCATTCACCGTGCCCACTCCCTGCATCCGTACGAATAGGGAACAACCAGGACTCGCCGGTGAGCCCGCCGGAGCCTACTGGTAGTGACGAAACGCTCCGCGGCGCACCTCGCAAGGCGGGAATTAGGCCAGTTCATCCCCCGTTCTGGTGAGATTTCCGGTCGCTCCGGTACCCCATCCGTGGGCGACGCGAGTCGGACGGCAAGTCCGACAATGCCGCACGGACGGACCGGAACATCTCACGACGATACTTATCGGATTCCGGGTCGGAGCACGGGCCGGTCCTCGTCGCCCTCTCCGGCTCGTCCGGCTTGACCCCGTGACCTCTCCCGCGCTGCACTGACCCCGTGCCCGATCAGCCCAGCAGCGTGGCGGCCGTCGTCCTGGCCGGGGGCAGCGGCACCCGTGTCGGGGGCGCCGGCAACAAGGTGTTCCTGCCCGTCGCGGGACGCACCATGATCACGCTGTCCCTCGCCACCTTCTCGGCTCTGCCCGAGATCGGCCCGGTCGTCCTCGTCGTGCGCCGGGAGGACGCCGACCTCGCCGCCGGCGTGCTCGACCGCGAGCTCGGCCACGAGGTGGAGGTCGTGACCGGCGGATCGACCCGGCAGGAGTCCGAGCTCGCGGCCCTGCGGCAACTGGCGGACCGGATCCACGCCGGGAGCATCGACACGGTGCTCATCCACGACGGCGCCCGGCCGTTCGCCGGCCCCGCGCTCGTCCGGGAGGTGCTGCGGGTGGCGCGGGAGAGCGGCGGAGCGGTGCCGGGGCTCCCGCGCGACGACCTCGCGGCGGAAGGTCCGGGTGGCAGCGGGATCGCGGGGCCGGCGCCGGCGGGCCTCGTGGCGGTGCAGACACCGCAGGGCTTCTCCGCGGCGACGTTGCTCGCGGCCTACGAGCAGGCCGCCCGCGAGGGCTTCGCCGGCACCGACACCGCGTCCTGCATCCAGCGCTTCGCCCCGTCGGTGCCGATCCGGTGGGTCGCGGGCGAGGCGCGCAACTTCAAGATCACCTACCCGCACGACCTCGTCGTCGCGGATGAGATGGCGCGCCGCACCCGGAAGGTGTGACGGTCGTCCTGTCCCAGGTTGTTCGCTGCGCGAACGGGTACTCGCTGACGGGACCCGAATCTCGGGTCGGGGCAGCAGGAGGTATGGGGTGCGTTTCGACGGCGCGCAGGTGTCGGTTGAGGTCCGGGGGTCGCGGCTCTCGGTGGTGCGGATGGCGGGGGTGCTCGACCAGGTGACGGTGGCCCGGCTGGCCACCGTGGCTGCCGCGCAGATGGCCCGCTGCACGGGTCACATCGTGGTCGACCTGGGTGAGGTGCGCTTCTTCGGTACGGACGACCTCGAGGCGCTCGTCACCGTCGACGAAGCGGCGAGCGCTGCCGGACTGCGGCTGCATCTCGCCGGGATCGCGGGGCGCGAAGGCATGCTGCCCGTCGGCATCGCCGCGGCACTCGCCCGGTTCTCGATGTTCCCGACGGTGGAGCACGCCGAGCGTGAGCTGATCGGCCGGGTGCCCGCCGTGGCCACCACGAGCAGCCCGCGCAGCAGCTCCGTCTGGCCCTGCTCGCCACTCGTCGTCACCGACGGGGTCCGCGGCGCCCGGACCGGGACGGTCCGCAGCGGCGGCTGACCCGGGAGTACGGGACAGGTTTGTCGACCGCTGTGCGGGTACCTCGTCGGAGCAGAGGATCGCTTCGACGAGGAGGAACCATGGCCACTGGTGAGACCGGCTTCGACGACGTCACCTTCGACCTGATCTCCGTGCAGTACCACTCGCTGAAGGCGGGTCACGACTACGGCCAGTACGTCCGTGACGCCGACAACGCCGGGCGGGACGACATCGCCGGCTTCTTCCGCCAGGTGATGAAGGAGGACTCGGACCGCGCAGCCCGCTGTCACGAGTTCCTCAAGGAGCTCAGCGGGACGACGGAGTCGGGCCCCGCCGTCACCTGACCATCTCCCGGGCACTCGCCCGGCGGTGCGGTCAGGGCAGCTGGGCGAGTGCGCGGGAGATGGCCCGCGCGCTGGTGCGCACCAGTGGCGCCAGCGTGTGGGGCTGCGCGCTCCCGTGCCGGACGACGAGCGAGACCGCCGCCACGACGTTGCCGCGCGCGTCATGGACGGGGGCGCCCACCGACAGCGCGTCCATCGTCACCTGCCGGTCGCTCACCGAGAACCCGGACTTCCGGATGTCGGCGAGCATGCGGCGCAGCACGGCGGGGTCGGTGACGGTGAGCGGCGTGAACCGGTCGAACGGGCCGGCCAGCACCTCCTCCTGCGTCTCGGGAGGTGCGTGGGCGAGCAGCACCAGTCCGACGCCGGTGGCGGTGAGCGCGAACCGGGCCCCGACGCGGGTGAGGACCGGGACCGCGCCGGTGCCCGCGATGCGCTCCACGAACACCAACTCGCTGCCCTCCCGCACCGCGAGCTGCACGTTCTCCCGCGTGATCTGCGACAGGTCCTCGAGGAACGGCAGCGCGCGCTCGCGCAGGCCCTGGCCGCGCGGGGCCAGCGCTCCCACCTCCCAGAGGCGTAGCCCGACGCGGTAGGCCCCGTCGTCGCCGCGCTCCAGCGCCCCCCAGTCGACGAGGCCGGCCAGCAGCCGGTGGACGGTGGAGACGGGAAGGCGGGTGCGCCGAGCCAGCTCGCTCAACGTCATGGCGGGGTGGTCGGCGGAGAAGGCACCGAGGATCTGCAGCGCGCGCGCCAGCACCGGGCCGGTGCCCGCGGCGCGGGACGCGGTCATCGGACGCTCCGAGGTCTGCTGCGCGGGATCATGCCGATCGTGTGGCGCGGACACTACCGGGTCTGGTGACGTTCGGACCCCCGCCGTGCCGCCCCGAAACAGCCGGTCGTCGCGGGTCGGTGGAACCGAACATAGGTCACGAAATACCCTCCTGCTGCGGATGCGGATCACGGATCTCGTTCCCGGCGAGCGGGTGGCGTGGGAATGCGTCTCCGCCTTCTCCGATCCCACGAACCCGGCGTCCGACTGGCTGGGCCACCGGCTCTCCTTCGAGCTGCGCACCGAGCGGCGCGACGGCGTCGGCCGCTTGCTCGAGCCGCTCGTCACGGGCGAGGAGTTCACCGTCCTGAGTTCCGCCATGCGGGCTGGGCGACGGACTCCCGCTGGTACGCCTTCTGCAACTGCGCCTGGGGCGAGACACTCGGTGGCGGCCTCAAGAACCACTGCGAGGCGGCATCAGGGTGATGGAGCCACAACACGCCGAGAACCGGTAACGATGGTAGAGAGCGGACGATCTTCCAGTGCCCCGTCACAGTGGAGATCACATGTCCGTCCCACAACCCCCGTCCGGCCGTCTGATCCGCGCTGAGCCGCGAGGGCACCGGAGCTGCAGGTCGTACTGGATCGCGGCAGGCACGGCCGCGCTGCTCCTGGCTGCGGGCTGCGGTGGCGCTGCCGTCAAGCCGGCGGCCGACATCGAGGCCGTTGCCTCGACCAGCACGACCGCGGTACGCGCGCCGGTTCCGCTCGCCGCCATCCCCACGACCACGGCACCACCGACGACCACGGCGAGTCCCGCCACCGCTCCGCCCGCGCCGGTCTCGCCACCCCAGGTGCAGCGTGCGTCCGTGCCGCAGCCGAAGCCGGAACCCCGGCCCGCGGCCCAGCCCCAGCCGAAGCCCCAGCCCAAACCCGAGCCGAAGCCGGTGGCGAAGCCGAAGCCCGCGCCGTCGGGCTGCGACTCCAACTACAGCGGATGCGTGCCGATCGCCAGCGACGTCGACTGCGCTGGAGGCTCCGGCAACGGCCCGGAGTACGTGAGCGGCCCGATCCGGGTGGTCGGCGACGACCACTACGGCCTGGACAACGACAAGGACGGAACGGCCTGCGAGTAACCCCTGGCCGCGCGCGCCCCGGTTCAGGAAAGCCACTTTGCTGCCCTCTGCGGACCTGAAAGTGGCTTTCCTGAACTTCGCGGGCGAGTCGGGGCTCGGGTCTCGTGGTACTCCGCCTCCATGACCGACCAGCGGGAGCGGCTCGCGACGTACCGGGCCAAGCGCGACTTCGCGGCCACACCCGAGCCGGCGGGGTCGGAGGCCACGGCCGGGTCCGGGCGGTTCGTGGTGCAGCGCCACCGGGCCAGTCGCCTGCACTACGACCTGCGGCTCGAGGTGGACGGCGTGCTGGCGAGCTGGGCCGTGCCGAGGGGGCCCACGCTCGACCCGAAGGCCCGCCAGATGGCCGTGCACGTGGAGGACCACCCGGTCGAGTACTTCGACTTCGAGGGCGTGATCCCGCGTGGCGAGTACGGCGGCGGTGACGTCATCGTGTGGGACTGGGGGAGCTGGCAGCCGTCCGGCACCGACGACCCGGCGACGGCCATCGAGCGCGGTGAGCTGCACTTCGACCTGCAGGGCGAGAAGCTCGCCGGGCGGTTCGTGCTGGTCCGGAGGGAGGAGGGCAGGCCGGGCAAGGAGCAGTGGCTCCTGCTCCACAAGAACGACGACCACGCGCGACCGGGCTGGGACCCGGAGGACCATCCGCGCTCGGTCAAGAGCGGGCGGACGAACGACGAGGTGGCGGCCGCGCCCGACACGCTGTGGCGCAGCGACCTGCCGCCCGGCGAGGCCGCGGTCCGGCTGGGCCGGGAGCCGCGGTCCTGGGACCCCCCGACGCCGGACGAGCTCGCCGCGCTCGACACCATCGGCCGTGCGGGCCGGTGGGAGGTCCAGGGCCTCGAGGTCAAGGTGACGAACCTCGACAAGGTGCTGTTCCCCGCGCGCGACGGCGAGAGCCCGGTGACGAAGCGCGACTTCATCCGCTACCACGCGCAGATCGCGCCGTTCCTGCTCCCGTACCTCTTCGACCGCCCCGTGAACCTGCACCGCTACCCCGACGGCGTCGGCCGGCCCGGGTTCTGGCACAAGGAGGTGCCCACCCACGCGCCGGAGTGGCTGACGCAGTGGCGCAACGAGGAGGCGGGCCCCGGCGAGACGGAGTGCTACGCCGTGGTCGACAGCATGGCGGCGCTGGTCTGGATGGCGAACTTCGCCGCGGTGGAGCTGAACCCGTGGACGTCCCGGCCGCCTGAGGTCCACCAGCCGACCTGGGCGTTGATCGACATCGACCCCGGCGACCGCACGGACTTCGCCGAGATCCTGGTGCTCGCCCGGCTCTACCGCGCCGCGCTCGAGCACCTGGGCGTCGCCGCCGCCCCGAAGGTCACGGGCAAGCGCGGGGTGCAGATCTGGGTGCCGGTCGCCGACGGCTACACGTTCGCCGACACCAGGGAGTGGGTGGAGAAGGTGTCGCGTGCGATCGGCCGGACCGTGCCCGAGCTGGTGAGCTGGGAGTGGCACAAGGACCGGCGGGACGGGCTCGCGCGCCTGGACTACACGCAGAACGCGATCAACAAGACGCTGGTCGCGCCGTTCAGCGCCCGGCCCGCCGCCGGGGCGCCGGTGTCGGTCCCCCTCCGCTGGGACGAGCTCGACGACCCCGGCCTGCGGCCGGACCGGTGGACGGTCCGCACCGTGGTCGACCGGGTGCAGCGCGACGGTGATCCGCTCGCCCCGTTGATCGGCCGTGCCCAGCGGCTGCCGATGCTCTAAGCAGTAGCGTCCTGTGGTGATGACCGGTATCCGGGACCGCGCGGTCGGGGCGCTGGCCGGCCTGGCGCTGGGTGACGCGCTGGGCATGCCGACGCAGTCGATGTCCCGCCGACGGATCGCCGAGCGCTACGGCCTGGTCACCGGGCTGCTCGACGCTGCTGCCGACCAGCCGATCGCCCCCGGCCTCCCCGCCGGGACGGTCACCGACGACACCGAGCAGGCGTTGCTGCTCGCCCGGCTCCTCATCGACGGTGCGGGGCACGTGGATGCCGTCGCCTTCGCCGAGGCGCTGAGCCGGTGGGAGGAGGAGATGGTCCGGCGCGGGTCGGCCGACCTGCTCGGACCGTCGACGAGACGGGCGCTCCAGCGCCTGCATGCCGGCGAGCCGCCGGAGGAGAGCGGCCGCGACGGCACGACCAACGGGGCCGCGATGCGTGTCGCGCCCGTCGGGATCGCGGTGCCGGTCGGGGACGCGTTGCTGGACGCGGTGGTGGCGGCCGGCCGGGTCACCCACAACACCGGGATCGGGATCGCCGCGGCCGCCGCCGTGGCCGCCGCGGTCTCCGCGGGGGTGGCCGGGGCGGCGCAGGCCGACGCCCTCGACGAGGCCGAGCGCGCCGCGGCGGCAGGCGCGCAGCGAGGCCACTGGCGGGCGGGCGCGGACGTCGGCGCGCGGATCCGCTGGGTGCGGGGCTGGGTGCGCGGCATGGGACGCGCGGCGCTCACCGACGCCGTCGTCGACGTGGTCGGCACCTCGGTCGCGGCGCAGGAGTCGGTGGTCGCGGCGTTCGCGCTGGTGGAGGCCCTGGGCTCGGATCCGCTGGACGCCCTCACGGTCGCGGCGGGGCTCGGGGGCGACACCGACACCATCGCCGCGATCTGCGGGGCGGTGCTGGGCGCGCACCACGGCGTGGCCGGGCTACCCGCCGACATGCTCGGGACCGTCTGCCGCGTGAACCGCCTGGATCTGGCGCACGTCGCGGACGGGTTGCTGGCGCTGCGCCACCGTGCGGAAGGCGGCGGGGCGGGAGGGCCCGGTGGCGGGGCGGTCTGACCGGGGCGCACCGGCCCCGGGGCGGCTGGTGCACACCGGTCAGGTGGTGCTGGACCTGGTGATGCGGGTGCCGGAGCTGCCGCCCGTCGGTGGCGACGTGCTGGCCTCGGCCGTCGACCTGCTGCCCGGCGGGGGGTTCAACGTGATGGCCGCCGCCGCCCGGGCCGGCGCGCCGGTCGTCTACGCCGGCGGTCACGGCAGCGGGCGGTTCGGCGACACGGTCCGCGCCGCGCTGGCCCGCGAGGGCATCGTGGCCGCGCAGCCGGCCTCGACGGCGTCCGACACCGGCGTCTGCGTGGTGCTGGTCGACGACGACGGCGAACGGACCTTCGTCACCGGGAGCGGCGTCGAGACGGAGATCGAGCCGTCGGCACTGGCCGCGCTGGCGGTGACACCCGCCGACCTGGTGTACGTCAGCGGCTACAGCCTGCTCGTGCCGCCGAAGCTGCACGCCCTGCTCGGGTGGCTCGAGTCCCTCGACGACCCGGCCGTGCTGGTCGATCCCGGGCCGCTGGCGGCGCAGGTGGACGGCGCGGCCCTGGGCCGGCTGCTCGCCCGCACCACGATCCTCAGTGCCAACGCCCGGGAGGCCCGCGCCCTCTCCGGGGCCGACGACCTCGCCACCGCCTCGGCGGTGCTCGCGCGGCGGCTCGCCGCGCCTGCCGCGGTGGTGGTGCGTGACGGCGCCGCCGGCTGCCTGCTCACCCGGGACGGGCGCAGCGAGCGGATCCCCGGTTTCGCCGTGGCGGCGCTCGACACGACCGGAGCAGGCGATGCGCACTGCGGCGTGCTGGCCGCCGAGCTACTGCGCGGTGCCGGCCTGCACACGGCCGCGGTGCGCGCCAACGCCGCCGCGGCGCTGGCGGTGGCGCGGCGGGGCCCCGCGACCGCGCCCACCCGCGCCGAGGTGGACGCGGTGCTGGCGGCGGCAGGGGGCTGACGCGGGAACCACCCCGTCAGCGGGCCTGCAGGCCGGCGGGATGCTGCGAGCTCTGGGGGGC
>NZ_JAAXKY010000170.1 GCF_012911925.1 Pseudonocardia xinjiangensis
TATAAGAGACAGGCTGTGGGAGGGGCGGGGCGGCCTCGGGGAGGGCGGCGACGTCGCCCCCATGCAGGACGCGATGCAGGACGAGCAGAGCGAGTTCGAGGCGTTCGCCGAGCACGGGCTCGGCCAGGTGACGCGCGCGTTCGGCACCACGCCGATCGACCCGGTGGAGGGCGCCAGGACCCTGGCGGCCAAGCAGCGCTGGCTCACCGAGAACACCCGGCTGGGCATCCCCGCGCTGGTCCACGAGGAGTGCCTCACCGGGCTCGCCGCGTGGAAGGCCACCACCTTCCCGGCGCCGCTGTCCTGGGGCGCGAGCTTCCACCCCGAGCTGGTGGAGGAGATGGGCGCGGCGATCGGGCGCTCCATGGCGAGCCTCGGGGTCCACCAGGGCCTCGCCCCGGTGCTCGACGTCGTCCGCGACGCCCGCTGGGGCCGGGTCGAGGAGTGCATCTCCGAGGACCCCTACGTCGTGGGCACGATCGCCACCGCGTACGTCCGCGGCGTCCAGAGCACCGGCGTGGTCGCCACGCTCAAGCACTTCGTCGGGTACTCGAACTCTCGCGCAGGCCGCAACCTGGCGCCGGTGCACGCCGGGCCGCGCGAGGTCACCGACGTCCTGCTGCCCCCGTTCGAGATGGCCGTGCTCGACGGCGGTGCCGGCTCGGTGATGAACTCCTACGCCGAGATCGACGGCATCCCGGTCGCCGCCGACGCCGGGCTGCTCACCGGTGTGCTGCGGGAGCGGTGGGGCTTCGAGGGCACGGTGGTGGCCGACTACTTCGCGGTCGCCTTCCTGCACACCCTGCACGGCGTGGCGGCCGACCTGGGTGACGCCGCGGCGCAGGCCCTCGCGGCCGGTATCGACGTCGAGCTGCCCACCGGCACCGCCTACCTGGCGCCGCTGGCCGCGAAGGTGCGCGCCGGCGAGCTGCCCGAGGAGCTGGTCGACCGCGCCGTGCACCGCGTCCTGGACCAGAAGGCCCGGCTCGGCCTGCTCGACGCGGTCTTCGACGAGACCCGCGTGGACGCCGGGATCGACCTCGACCCGCCGGAGCACCGGGCGCTCGCCGCCCGGCTGGCGGAGGAGTCGGTGGTGCTGCTCGGCAACAACGGCATCCTGCCGCTGGACCCGGGAACCGCGGGCCGGATCGCCGTGGTCGGCCCGAACGCCGACGACACGGCGGCGCTGTTCGGGTGCTACAGCTTCGTCAACCACGTGATCGCCCTGCACCCCGGCACGGAGCTGGGCTTCGACGTCACCACGGTGCTCGACGCGCTGCGGGCCGAGCTGCCGGCGGCGACCGTCGACTACACCCGCGGCAGCGACGTCGACACCGCCGACACCACCGGGTTCGCCGCCGCCGTGGCCGCCGCCCGCGAGGCGGAGCTGTGCGTCGCCGTGGTCGGCGACCGGGCCGGCCTGTTCGGCCGGGGCACGTCGGGCGAGGGCTGCGACGCCGAGTCGCTCGACCTGCCCGGCGTGCAGCGCCAACTCGTCGAGGCGCTGCTCGATACCGGCACCCCGGTCGTCCTCGTGCTCCTGACGGGCCGGCCGTACGCCGTCGGATGGGCCCTGGACCGGTGCGCCGCCGTCGTCCAGGCGTTCTTCCCCGGCGAGGAGGGCGCGGCCGCGATCACCGGGGTGCTCTCCGGGCGGATCAACCCGTCGGGGCGGCTGCCGGTCACCCTGCCGCGCTCGGTCGGTGCCCAGCCCTACAGCTACCTGCACCCCAAGCTCGGGGGCGCCAGCTCGGTCAGCAACATCGACACCGAACCGGTGCGCCCGTTCGGCTACGGGCTGTCCTACACCTCGTTCGAGCACGCCGACCTGCGTGTCGCCGCGCAGCAGGTGCCGACCGACGGGGCGATCGAGGCCACCTGCCGGGTCACCAACACGGGTGACCGGGCGGGCACCGAGATCGTCCAGCTGTACGCCACGGACGTCGTCGCGGCGGTGACGCGCCCCGTGGTGCAGCTGCTCGGCTACGCCCGCGTCGACCTCGAGCCGGGCGAGAGCGTCGAGGTGACGTTCGACGTGCCCACCCAGCGGCTCGCGTTCAGTGACCGGCGCATGGTTCGGGTGGTCGAGCCCGGTGCGATCGACCTCTTCGTCGGCACCAGCTGCGAGAACCCGGTGCTCACGGGCGCAGTGGAGCTGACCGGCCCGGTGCACGAGGTGACCACGGCTGACCGCAGGATGGTCGAGGTGGCGATCACCCGCAGCTGACCAGGCTCCCCTGCTCCACGTCCGCTCCCTCCGACAGCGGCGGCGGCTCGCCTCAGAAGCGGCCGCCGCCGCCACGGCGGCCCCGCGTCGCGGACCCACCGAAGCTGGCCGGCCGCCGGCCGCCACCGCGACCGCCGCCGCCGCGGTGGCCACCGCTCGCTCCGGCCAGGATCCCGCCGAGGATCAGGCTGCCCAGGTCGAGGCCGCCTGCCCCGGTCATCGACGGCGACGGCGCGGACCAGCGGGAGACGTCGGCCTGGGCGAGCCGCAGGGCCTCCTGCGCGAGCGCGTCGGCCTGCTGGGCCTCGCGGAGAGCCACGACGGGATCGCCGCCGCCGGCCTGCTGCAGGTGCCGCTGCGCCTCGGCGAGCCGGGTGCGCGCCTCCGTGCCGACGGCGCCCCGGCGGGTCGCGATGAAGTCGCCCGCCGCCGCCACGCCGGATCGTGCGGTGAGCAGGGTCTGGTCGAGAGCGGCAGCGGCCCGCCGCGCCCGTTCCTCGGCCATCCGTGCCTGGTCGAGGCCCTGGTCCAGCGCCGTGGCGGCTTCGTCGAGCAACCGGAGCGCGGAGATCGGGTCGGGTTCCGCAGCGTTCGCCATCCGGTCGGCGGCGGCCACCGTGGCCTCCGCCCTGGCGACGATCGCCGCCAGCCCACCGGCCGTGGCCGTGGCGGCGAGGGCTCTCGCCTCGGCGAGATCCTGCATCACCTCCACCCGGGCGCCCGGAACGCGCGCCACCGCGTCGGTGAGCTCGGCCTCCAGCCGCCCGATCCCGTCGAGCAGCGTCCCGGCCTGGGTGACCGCGTCCTCAGCCGCACGGCCGGACACCACGGCGGCAGCAGGCCCGGGTGGCCCGGCGAGCTCGGTGTTCGCCTCGTCGAGCTCCGCTCCCGCGGCGGCGAGCAGCTGCCGGGCCTGGGCGAGGTTGCCGGCCACAGGGGTCAGCGCGGACGGTGCGTAGCGTCCCTGCAGACCGGTCCAGACCGTCTCGGTGCCGGGCAGCCGTGCCGTCACGGCATCGAGGCGGCCGCCGAGTCCGGCGACGTACTCCGGGGCTCTCGCCTCGAGGTCACGCAACCGGTCGAAGGCCTCGACCTGGGCGTCCAGCCGCTCGTCGGCGGTCCGGCAGCCCCTGATGATGGCCGCGTACATCGCGCGCTTCGCGGCCTCGTCCTCCGGCTGGTCGTCGTCGAGCCGCTGGCGGACCTCGAACGCCGCCAGCATCTCTGCGCGCGACTGCTCCAGCGCGGCCGAGAACTCGGCCACCGCGGCGTCGCCGAAATGCGCGCTGGCGGCCGACAGCTCCTGCTCCGAGGTGCGCACCGCGTCGTCCACCTCGATGAGTGCGGTGCTGGCGCGGTAGGCGAGGTCGTCGCTGGAGACGTTCCCGAACTCCTCGTCGCGCGCCGCCGGCGTGGGCGAGGCCCCGGCCGCCGACGGTTCGGCCGGTGTCCTCCTCCGTCGCCGCGCCAGCGCGTACGCGCCGCCACCGACCACGACGGCGCCGCCGACGACCAGGAGAGCGACCGGTACCCCGCCTCCGGCCGAGGCGTCCGCGGTGCGCAGCCCGTTCGCGAGGGCGACCGCCGCTCCCGCCCAGTCGTTCGCGGCGAGGCGCGGCTCGACGTCGGTCCGGCGGATGTCGTCCGTCGTGGACTCCGGCAGCGGGAACCCGTCGGCGATCGAGACGTAGTAGGCGCGGTCGTCGGTGGCCACTGCGAGGAGGACGTCCTCCGAGCCGAGCTGGGACAGCTGGGCGGCCTGGTCGGCCCAGTCCTGCGGGGCGGCACCGTCGAACGAGTCGACGTAGACCACGAAGAGGTCGATGCCGTCCTGGGTGCGCAACTGCTCGATCGCCCCCGTGACCTGCGCCGTCTGCCCGGGGGTGAGTACGGCCGCCTCGTCGGTCACCCGGTCGACCAGGCGGAACGGCGGCTCGGCCGGCGCCACGCCCGCGCCGCCGAGCAGCAGCGCAACCAGCACTGCCGGGATGGCGAACAACCTGCGCACGGCGACCTCCGCGGCTCGGGGACGGTGCCATCATGTCGCGTCACCTCGGTCCGGCAGGTCCACATGCCGTGGATTGGCCATGGTCGCTCGCGCGGAAGCACCGAGGATGGAGGCCATGGCCGTCGTCGATCTCCGTCCGCTCCCTGTCCATCGGCAGCCGGCCCGGCGTATCCCGCAGCTGCTGATCGGGCTGGCCCTCTACGGCACCAGCATGGCGATGCAGATCCGTGGGGCGCTCGGGCTCAACCCCTGGGACGTGCTGCACGAAGGGCTCACCGAGCAGACGCCGATCGGCTTCGGCGCCATGACCGCGGTCACGGGCGTGCTGGTGCTGCTGCTGTGGATCCCGCTGCGCCAGCGTCCCGGGCTCGGCACGGTGGCGAACGTCGTGGTGATCGCGGTCGTGGTCGACGTGGCACTGGCGGTGATCCCGGCGCCGTCGGCACTGCCGGCCCGGATCGGGCTGCTGGTGGGCGGCGTCGTCCTCAACGGGGTTGCGACCGCGGCGTACGTGGGCGCGCGGCTGGGCCCCGGGCCGCGGGACGGGCTGATGACGGGGCTGGCGGCCCGCACCGGCCGGTCGGTACGTCTGGTTCGTTCCGCCATCGAGGTGACGGTGCTCACAGCGGGCTGGTTGTGCGGTGGCACCGTCGGTGTGGGCACCGTGTTGTACGCGCTGGCGATCGGCCCTCTCACACAGGTGTTCCTGCCGCTCCTGGCGGTGCGGGACGGTCGTGGGGTGCCGGGGGATTCCTGATTCGGCCTGGGTGTGGCCTCGGGAGCGGCCGGGGAGGTGGCCTCTACGCTTTTGTTGAAGGCTCAGTGATGGGCCTGCCAAGGGCCGCAAGGCGCCGGACACGCCGACCTTCGACCCTCTCAGCGATCGCCAAGGAGATCTGTATGAAGATCGGTTTCGGGCTTCCGAACCAGGTGCGCAACGTCCGCCCCGAGACGATTCCGCAGTTCGCGTCCGCCGCGGAGCAGGCCGGTTTCTCCACGCTCGGCACCGTGGGCCGCTACGCCTACCCGGGCGTGAGCGACACGATCACCCTCGCCGCGGCGGCAGGCGCCACGAAGACCATCGGGCTGTTCAGCCACGTCATGCTCGCGCCTGTGTGGCCCGGTGAGCTGCTGGCCAAGGAGCTCGCCGGCATCGACGGCGTGTCGGGTCACCGGCTCACCGTCGGGATCGGCGTCGGTGGGCGTCCGGACGACTTCGCCGTGGACGGTTTCGGCATGAGCGGTCGCGGCAAGCGGATGGACCGCGACCTCGAGGTCTACCGCAGCGTCTGGAAGGGCGAGCCGGTCGGCGGTGGCACCAACCCCGCCGTGCCCGCAGGCACCCGTGAGATCCCGCTGATCTTCGGCGGTGGGAGCCCGGCGGCGTACGCCCGGATGGCGCGCGAGGGAGTCGGGTACGTCGGCGGTTCGATGCCGGCGTCCATGGTCGCGCCGTCCTTCGAGGCCGCCCGTGCGGCGTGGAAGGAAGCGGGTCGTTCCGGCGACCCGCGCATCGTCGGAATCGGCTACGTCAACCTCGGCGCCGAGGACGAGGGGCGCAACAACGTCCGGGACTACTACAGCTTCCTGGGCGATGACGTCGCGAACCTCATGGGCGGCGCCGTCTCCGCCACGCCGGAGGCGATCAAGGAGGCCGTCAAGGCCTACGAGGACCTCGGGGCCGACGAGTTCATCCTCATCGCGACCACCGATGACACCGACGAGGTGAGCCGGCTGGCCGAGATCGTCTTCTGACGGTCCCGCGGGGAGCTGCAGCAAGTTCAGGAAAGCCACTTTCCTGCCCTGTGAGGGCCTGAAAGTGGCTTTCCTGAACTTCGGGTCAGTGCGTGACCACCACGGCCTCGGCCGCCGTCGACGGCTCCAGGTCCTCCAGTCGCCAGGGCCGGACGACGGTGACGAGGACGACCAGCGACAACACCAGGCCGCCCGCGACGACGAGGCTCATCCCCACGGCGTTGTTGCCGAGCACGCCCACCAGCGGGGAGACGAGCGCGCCGACGCCGAACTGCACCGCGCCCAGTAGAGCGGCGGCCGTGCCTGCGGTCTCGCCGTGACGCGACAGCGCGACGGCCGGGGCGTTGGGCAGCGCGAGCCCGACCGCGAACAGCACCAGCCACAGGGCGAGCAGCACGCCGAGAAGCCCGTCGAGGTCGAGCAGGGCGACACCGAGCAGGAGCAGCCCCGCCGCCGCGCCCACGGCCACCGCGGTGAGCAGCAACTGCCGGGGCTCGAAGCGGCGCAGCAGCACCGGGTTCAACTGGGTGGCGGCGATCAGCCAGATCGCGCCGCTGCCGAAGATCAGCCCGAACTGCTGCTGGCTGACGCCGTACTGCTCCTGGAAGACGAACGAAGCGCCGGAGACGTAGGCCAGCACGGCCGACAGGGCGAGCCCGGCGACGAGCACGAGACCGACGAACGTGCGGTCGCGGAACAGCCCGCCGTAGGTGCGCAGCGTCCCGAGCACGCCGTCGGTCTGGCGGTGTTCCGGCGGCAGCGTCTCCGGCAGGGAGCGCGCCGCGACCGCGATGAGCACCAGCCCGAGGATCGCCAGCAGGGCGAAGATCCCGCGCCACGAGGTGAAGTGCAGGATGAACCCGCCGAGGGTCGGGGCGATCACCGGCGACACCCCCATCACCAGGATCAGCCGCGAGAGCAGCGTCGCCGCCGCGCGGCCGGAGTAGAGGTCGCGCACCATCGCCAGCGCGATGACGGCGCCCGCAGCCGCACCGAGGCCCTGGAGCAGGCGCAGGCCGCCCAGCACCTCGATGGTGGGTGCGATCAGGGAGAGGGCCGAGGCGAGCACGTGCACCGCGGTGCCGATCAGCAGCGGGGTGCGCCTGCCGTACCGGTCCGACAGCGGGCCGACGACCAGCTGCCCCAGCCCGAGCCCGAGCAGGGTGCCGGTGAGCGTCAGCTGGACGATGGTCGGCGTCGCGTGCAGCTCGGTGCCGATGGTCGGCAGCGCGGGCAGGTACATGTCGATGGTGAGCGGTCCGAGCGCGGTGAACGCGCCCAGGACCAGGACGAGCCGAAGCCGCTTCCCCCGGGTGTCCGGTACGGCCGTCGGGACACGATCGGGAGCTAGTGTCACGCAGGGCTGAAATGCGGCGGGCGGGAGGACTGTTCCCGCTCGGCGATCAGGTGTGATTCAGCTCATTGGTGGTCAGTAGCGCCAGCGCAGCCCGGCCAGCACGTCGTCGGGGGAACGGCCGTCGGCGGCCGCGGCGTCGGAACGCCGGACGGCGAGGAAGGCGCCCAGCAGCTCCTCGCCGAGCACGGCCGTGACGCGCGGGTTGGTGCGGAGTGCGTCCTCCTGCTCCGCCTGCGTGGACGGGAGCGCGGCGACCCCCCGCGCGGCGCGTTCCTCTGCGCTCCACGAGCCGGGATCGGACTGGACGGGCGGGTCGAGCCGCAGCCCTTCCGCCACCCCGGCCGCCCCGGCGGCGAGCAGCGCGGCCACCGCGAGATAGGGGTTGGCCGATGCGTCGGACGTCTTGAGCTCGATGTTCGCGTGGTCGTTCCCGAGCAGCGAGGTGCCCGGCACGTAACGCAGCGGCGCCTCCCTGTTCTCGACGCCCCACACCGCGTACACCCCGGCGAAGAACCCGGGACGCAGCCGGGCCAGCGACCCGATGCTGGGAGCGCTGATCGCCGCGACGGCGGGCAGGTCCCGCAGGAGCCCGGCGACGTAGGCGGCGCCGTCGGCGCCGGGGCCCTGCGCCGTGCCGGCGAGGAGGTTGTGCCCGTCGCGCCACAGGGAGCTGTGGATGTGCCAGCCGTTGCCGGCGGCGGCCGTCGCCGGCAACGGCGCGAAACTCAGCCGCAGCCCGTGCCGCCGGGCGGCCGCGCGCAGTGTCTGGCGGGCGAGCAGCTGCCGGTCGGCCGCGGTGACGGGGTCGGTGGCGGCCAGGGACAGCTCCATCTGGGCCGGCCCGTACTCGGCGTGCAGCTGCCCGATCTCCAGCCCGTTGGCGGCGAAGTCGCGCAGCACGTCCGCCACGAACCCGTCGACCGCGACGAGCGCGTGCGGGCTGTACGCCGGCCCGGGGTGGGCGGGCACCAGCTCGTCGGGGCCGCCCTCCGCGTAGACCCCGAACTCCATCTCGTACCCGACGAGCGCGGTCAGCCCGGCTGCCGCGAGCGCCTCGACCTGCCGCTCCAGCACCGCACGCTGGTCGTAGGGCCACGGGCCGCCGTCGGCGTCGACGAGCCGTCCCGGCGTCCACGCCAGCGCGGGCTGCCCGGCGAGCCGCACCAGCCGCTCGAGCACCGGCACGAGCCGGACGTCCCCCGAGGGCGTGGACAGGCCCTCGTGGGCGAACGTGATCGCGTCGGAGCTGTCGAACACCGCGAACAGCGGGGTGACGCCCACGCCCACCTCGGCCACCCGGGGCAGCGCGGCGACGGGCACGATGCGCGCTCGCGGGATCCCGTTGTTGTCCGCCCAGCTGATCGTCACGCCGGCGACTCCCGCGTCGGAGAGCGCCGTGGTGACGCCCCGGACGTCGAGCGGTACGTCGGAAGAGGTCATGGCGGGCACGATCCTCCGCCGTCGCGCCGCGCGCCAACACCGCACTAGCGTGGCGATCATGCGGATCGACGAGCTCCCCACACCCGCGTTGCTGGTCGAGCGGGCGGCGCTGGAGGCCAACCTCGACACGATGAGCGCCGCGCTCCCCGGGGCCCGGCTGCGCCCGCACGTGAAGGCACACAAGTGCACGGCGCTGGCCCACCGGCAGCATGCCAACGGCCACGCCGGGTTCACGTGCGCCACGGTGCGCGAGTGCGAGGTGATGGCCGCCGCGGGCCTCGGTGCGGACCTGCTGCTGGCCAACGAGGTGCTCGACACGCGCAGGCTCGGAGCGCTCGTGCGCGATGGAGCGCGGGTCACCGTCGCCGTCGACTCGCCGGAGACGGTCGTCGCGGCCGCGGCGGGTGGCGTGCGCGAGGTGCTGGTCGACGTGAACGTCGGACTGCCCCGGTGCGGCTGCCCGCCCGAGCGGGCCGGTGAGCTGGCCGACACGGCCCGCCGCGCCGGGCTCGAGGTACGCGGGGTCATGGGTTACGAGGGCCACCTCATGCTGGTGGCCGATCCGGCCGACCGGGCGCGGATGACCGGGGACGCCATGGCGCTGCTGACGGCCGCCGCAGCCGACGTGGGCGGCGAGATCATCAGCGCCGGCGGGACCGGCACGTATGTGGACAACACCTGGGCCACCGAGATCCAGGCCGGCTCCTACGCGCTCATGGACACCGCCTACGGGGCCGTCGTGCCGTTCGGGCAGGCGCTGTCGGTGCTCGGCACGGTCGTGTCCGTTGCGGCCACGCATGCCGTGGTCGACGTGGGGCTCAAGTCGCTCGGCATGGACCACGGCCTGCCCACGATCGCCGAGGCCCAGGTGTGGTTCTGCTCCGACGAGCACACGACGTTCGCCCCGGAGACACCCGTGCGGGTCGGTGACCGCATCCGGGTGCTCCCGGCGCACGTCGACCCGACCGTGGTCCTGCACGAGCGGATGCACCTCGTGGACGGTGACGTGGTCGTGGAGACCTGGGCCGTCGACATGCGGGGGTGGTGACCGCCCGGCGCTATACCGTGGGGGGATGCTGGTCGAGCGGATGCGTGCCCACACGTCCACGATCTTCGCCGAGATGTCGGCGCTCGCACTGCGGACCGGGGCGATCAACCTCGGCCAGGGGTTCCCCGACACCGACGGACCACCCTCGCTGCTCAGCGACGCCGCGGCCAACATCCATGGCGGGCTCAACCAGTACCCGCCGGGCGTCGGCGTCCCCGAGCTGCGCTCCGCGGTGGCCGAGCACCAGCGCCGGTTCTACGGCCTCGACGTCGACCCCGACACGGTGCTCATCACCACCGGGGCCACCGAGGCGATCGCCGCCGCCGTGCTCGCGCTGTGCGGGCCCGGCGACGAAGTGGTCACGTTCCAGCCCTACTACGACT
Source organism: Pseudonocardia xinjiangensis (assembly GCF_012911925.1). Classification (GTDB taxonomy): domain Bacteria; phylum Actinomycetota; class Actinomycetes; order Mycobacteriales; family Pseudonocardiaceae; genus Pseudonocardia; species Pseudonocardia xinjiangensis. Next base: position 10,219 of record NZ_JAAXKY010000170.1, read on the forward strand.
CCTACGCGGCCACGATCGCGCTGGCCGGGGCCGAGCTCCGGGCGGTGGCGCTGCGGCCTCCGTCGTTCGGGTTCGACCCCGACGAGCTGCGCGCCGCGTTCTCCAGCCGCACCCGTCTCGTGCTCGTGAACACCCCGCACAACCCGACGGGCACGGTGTTCGACCGCGAGCAGCTCACCCTGATCGGCGAGCTCGCCGCCGAGCACGACGCCGTCGTCGTCACCGATGAGGTGTACGAGCACATGGTCTACGACGGCCGCGCCCACGTGCCGATGGCGACGCTGCCGGGCCTGGCCGACCGCACGCTGACCATCTCGTCGGTCGGCAAGACGTTCTCCGTCACCGGGTGGAAGGTCGGGTGGGTGAACGGGCCGGCCGAGCTGGTCCACGCGGTCCGCGCGGTGAAGCAGTTCCTCACCTACGTCAGCGGCGCGCCTTTCCAGCCCGCGATCGCCGCCGCGCTCGCGCTGCCCGACTCCTTCTACACCGGGCTGGCCACCGATCTGCAGCGCAAGCGGGACCTGCTCTCCGACGGGCTGCGCGAGGCCGGCTTCACCGTGTTCGACACGGCAGGCACGTACTTCGTGGTCACCGACGTCACGGCGCTCGGCTTCACCGACGGCGCCGAGTTCTGCTGGACCCTGCCCGAGCGGATCGGCGTGGCCGCGGTACCGGTGTCGGTGTTCTGCGCCGACCCCGATCTGGGACGGTCGCTGGTGCGCTTCGCGTTCTGCAAACGCGACGAGGTGCTCGAGGAAGCGGTCTCCCGGCTGGCCGCGCTGCGGACGGAGGTGCGGGCATGAAGGCGTACGGGTTCACCGCGTTCGGCGGCCCCGAGAACGAGACGATGCTCGACGTGCCGGTGCCCGTACCCGGGCCGGGCGAGCTGCTGGTCCGCGTGCGGGCCGCCGGGGTCAACCCGGGCGACTGGAAGCTGCGCGACGGCGGCTACGGCGACATCACGCTGCCTGCCGTGCTCGGCCGCGAGGTCGCGGGCACCGTCGTGGAGACCGGCCCGGACGTCGACGGTTTCGCCGTCGGTGACGAGGTGTTCGGCGGCAACCCCGGCATGGTCGGCGGGTGGGCCGAGTTCGCGCTCGTGACAGCGTCGTTCGCGGCGCACCGTCCTGACGGCGTGACCCCTGCCGACGCCGCGGCGCTCCCCGTGGCCGCGGCCACCGGCTACGACGCGCTGACCGGGCTCGACCTGCCACCTGGCTCGACCTTGCTGGTCAACGGCGCAGGCGGCGGGGTGGGGGTGCCGACCCTGCAGCTCGCCCGCGCCCGCGGGCTCGTCGTCGTCGGCACGGCGAGCCCGGGCAAGCACGACCTCGTGGCCTCCCACGGCGCGGTCCCCGTGGCGTACGGGGACGGGGTGGCCGAGCGCGTCCGCGCCGCCGCGCCCCAGGGCGTCGACGCGGTGTTCGACACCGTCGGCGGCGACGCGTTGCGTGCGGTGGCCGAGCTGCTGGCCGACCGCTCCAAGCTCGTCACGATCGCCGACCGGCCGCTGGCGGCGCAGCTGGGTGGGAGCGGAGTGGAGCGGGATCGCAGCACCGCTGTGCTCACCGCGCTCGTGCAGCTCGTCGCCGACGGGGCGCTCGACCCGCACGTCACCGAGATCCGCCCCCTCGACGAGGCCGGTGCCGCACTCGCGACGGTCGAAGCCGGGCACACCACCGGCAAAGTGGTGATCCAGGTCGGCTGAGGGCCTGCCGGCGGGGTAAGCGCGATTTCGCCCGCCCGCCGCTTCATGATCGGCCGGATGGAGCTGTTCCGGAGCCAGGACGCGCCGTAGGGTTCGCTCGCCCGGTGTGATCGGCTCGGGAAGCCGCCACCCCGTGCTGCCCGCACGGTCCTGCGGACCGCCGCGCCGGGCTCCGGCTCCCCTCGACACCGCGTGCTCCCGCTGGACGGTCCGCGCTCCCCGCCCCGTCCCGCTCGGCCGATCCCAACGGGCGCACGGCCCTTCCCTCGACGACCCCGAACCCCGGAGGACGACAGTGCCCACCGACCGGCTGACCATGCGTGAGCGGGCCGCCTTGCTGGCCCTGATGGCCGAGGCCCGCGAGCTGACGAACGCGGAGCTGCGCACCGCGGCCGGCTTCACTCTGGACGGGACGCCCCGACGCCGGCTGAACGAGCAGAAGCTGGTGACCTCACGCAAGGTCGGCCGCAGCTTCGCCCACGAGCTGACCGACGACGGCTGGGCGTGGTGCACCGCGGAGCTGTCCGCACAGCGCCCGGATCGGGCGGGCTACCTCGGCGGGGCGTGCTACGCCCTGCTGGCCGGGCTGGGCCGGCGGGTCGCCCGGTCCGGCCAGCAGCTCTCCGACATCTTCCAGCCGGACGCCGGGAAGCAGATCCGCAGCGCGTACCTCCGCCTCGCGAAGGGTCCAGGAGCCTGGGTCGGTCTCGCCGAGCTGCGGGAGGAGCTGTTCGGCGTGTCCCGCGAGGCCGTCGACGCCGAGCTCGAACGGATGGCGAGCACCCCCGGCGTGCACGTCCAGGCCGAGTCCAACCAGAAGACACTCACCGAGGCCGACCGTGCCGCCGCCGTCCGCTTCGGCGGCGACGAGCGGCACCTGCTCATGATCGAGGCCGAATGACCGACGAGGAGCGGATGGCGCTCGCCGCCGTCCAGTTCAACTGGGCGGTCGCCCCGGACGACGTCTGGAGCCCGGTCACCCACCACGTCGACGGCCTGCACGAGCGGGTTGCGCAGTCGGTGCTGAACTCCGCGCAGGCGGCGCGCGCGAGCACCGGGGCGAGTCCGATCGGCGTTGTGCTGCAGGGCGAGCGCGGTGTGGGCAAGACGCACCTGCTGCGCTGGGTGCGCCAGCAGGTGCAGGAGAGCGACGGCTACTTCTTCCTGGTCAAGCTGCTGGAGGGGCACGAGTTCTGGCGCAGCGCCGTCCACGGGATCATCGACGGCTTCGACGCCGGGCAGGTCGACCAGCTCACCCCGTTGCTGCGCAGGCTGGCGGCGCTCGCCGGCATGTCGCCGCTGGGACAGGCACGCATCGGGGGGACCATCCCGGTGTCCCGGACGGACCTCGACGAGCTGGTGGCCGGTCTGCGCAAGGTCGACCGGCAGATCGGGTCGGACTGCCAGAACACCCTCCGGGCGCTCGTGCTGTTCCGTGCCGACCACCCGGACGTGCAGGAGATCGGCTACGGCTACCTGACCCTCGACGGCGACGTCGAGGACGCCGCGCGCGAGGAGTGGGGCTTCCGGCCCGGCACCCGGCCGCGCCAGCTCGTGCTGCGCGACCTGTCCCGGCTGCTGGCGCTCACCGGGCCGACCGTGATCGCGGTCGACCAGATCGACGGGCTGATCAACCAGTCCGACGAGGCCACGGGGGTCGCCGCCGACGCGAAGGCGAAGCGGAACGCCCTGGTCGGCGAGATCGCCGACGGCCTGATGGAGCTACGGGAGGCGACGCGCCGCACGCTGTCGATCGTCGCGTGCATCCCGGCGTCCTGGGAGATCATCAGGGGGCACAGCGTCAACTCCGCGTCCGACCGCTTCCGGGTGTCGGTGCTGCAGGGCGCGATGCCCGACTCGGACATCGCCACCGCGCTGGTCGCGCAGCACCTCAGCAGCTGGTACGCCGAGATCGGGTTCACCCCGCCGTACGACACGTGGCCGGTCCGGCCGTCGGCCTTCACCGGTCCGGGCGTGCGGAACTTCACGCCGCGGCGCCTGCTGCAGCGCGTCGACTCCCACATCCGTGACTGCCTCGACTCCGGCGAGGTGCGCGAGCTGGAGGAGCTCACCGAGCCGGTGATCGGTCCCGGGCCGGTAGGGCCGACCGACGACGGGGTCCTGCAGGTGATGGACGCCTGGTTCGCCCGGCTGCGCGAGGAGGCCGACGTCGCGCGCCCGCTGCACCAGGACAGCGAGGACGAGCGGATGCCGGCCCTGCTCACCGCGGGGCTGAGCGCCTACATCGCGGAGTTCGGGGAGAGCGGGCAGCTGCTCGTGGTGGACCAGGCGCGCGGACGCAAGCCCGCGCTGCACGCCCGGCTCCGGCGCACCCTCGACGAACAGACCGAGGACGAGATCCACGTCGCGTTCCGGGCGATCGCCCACCAGCATCCCCGCGCCGTGCAGAGCCGCATCGGCTCGGCGCGGACGGAGTCGGGCCTGGGGGCGGGCGGGGACAAGCGCACGCTCGTGGTGATCCGCAACGCGCCGTGGCCGAGTGGCCCGGTGACGGCGCGGGTCGTCACCGAGCTGGAGGAGCTGGGCGGGATCGTCGTCCCGG
>NZ_JAAXKY010000171.1 GCF_012911925.1 Pseudonocardia xinjiangensis
ACCCGCCCGGACCCGACCCACCCGGCGAGTCGCCCGAAACCCGCGCGCGAGTAGCCCGCTCGGGGCGCCCGTCCGCGACATGGACACATGTCGCTGTCGGGACGGCCCTTCGGGCAGCGATATGTGTCCATGTCGCAGATGGGGGTCCGTCCGGCCTGGTGCTGACGGGCCGGGCCCGGGATTGGGGTCGGGCGGTCAGAAGGTGTCGAGGGTGACCGTGGTGCCGGGGTCGACCAGGGTGCCGGGGCTCGGGTCCTGGTTGATCACGCGGGCGCGGTCGCGCTTGTCGGAGAACCGGGAGTTCTGCTCGACGTCCAGCCCCTCGTCGTCGAGCTTGTCGGCGGCATCCTCGAACCGCTCGCCGATGACGAACGGCACGCGCACCTGGTCCTCCTCCGGCTCGGGCGGAGGGGGAGGCTGGGGGCCACGGCTGAGCACGAGGGTGACGGGCGCACCGATGGCGAGCGGCGTGCCGGCGGCCGGGTTGGTGCCGACGGCCGCACCGGCGGGCACCGTGGGGTTGAACTGGTCGGCGTCGGTGGTCCGCACGGGGGTGAGGCCGGCGTCGCGCAGGGCCTGCTCCGCGGCGGCCACGGCGGTGCCGGGAGCGATGGTGGGCACCGTGGGGCGGCCGGAGGAGATCGTGAGCACCACGGTGCTGCCGCGCAGCAGCCGGGACTCGGGCTGGGGGTCGGCGGACGCCACCACACCGGCCGGCTGGTTGTTGTCGCGGGCGGTGGTGATGCTGGCGACGAGATCGGACTCGCCGAGCAACTGCTGAGCCGTGTTCTGGTCCAGGCCGACGACCGACGGCATCGCCGTCCAGCGTCCGCTGCCGAGCCACCAGGCCGACACCCCGACGAGCAGGGCGAGCACGAGCACGATCGCGGTCCAGACGGCGAAGATGCGGCGACTGCGCCTGCGGGCCCGCAGGTGGGCCGGTGGGCCGCCGGGCGCGCCCAGGTGCTCGTCCTCGGCGGGCCGCGCCATCATCCGCGTGCCACCGCGCTGCGGCGCCATGGCGGGGTAGGCGCCGGTACCGGGCACGTGCTGGGGGCCGGCCGGCAGCGTGTCCTGCTCCTCCAGCGGACGTGCTGGCGGCACCGGCGGCGGCACACGCGGCACCTCCAGCCGGGTCGCCATGCGGCGCAGCTCGGCGAGCATCGCCCCGGCGTCGGCCGGCCGGGCGGCGGGGTCGCGCCGGGTGGCCCGCAGGACGAAGTCGTCGAGCTCAGGGGGGACGTCGCCGGCGATCAGCGACGGCGCCGGCATGTCGGAGTTCACGTGCCGGTACGCCACGGAGAGCGCGGTGTCGCCGGTGTAGGGCGGTTCGCCCGTGAGCAGCTCGTAGAGCATGACGCCCGCCGCGTAGACGTCGCTGCGCGCGTCGGCCGCGCCCGTGGCGACCTGCTCGGGGGACAGGTAGGCGACGGTGCCCAGGATGTAGCCGGCGTGGCTGGCCCCGGCCGAAGCGGCCGCGGTGACGAGCCCGAAGTCGGCGACCTTGACCTCGCCGCTCCGGCTGATGAGCACGTTCTCCGGTTTGACGTCGCGGTGGACGAGCCCCAGCCGGTGGGCCTCGGCGAGCCCGGCGAGCACCGGCTCCATCACCGACAGCGCGGCCGGCACCCCCAGCGGCCCGCGGTCCCGCAGGACGTCGCGCAGCGTGCCACCCTCGACGAGCTCCATCACGAGGAACAGCACCGGCCCGTCGACGCCCATGTGGTCGCCCTGGTCGTGCACGTCGACGACGGCGGGATGGTCGATGCGGGCCGCGGCCCTGGCCTCGCGCTCGAACCTCGTGCGGAACGCGGGGTCGGCCGCGAGCCGGGGCTCCATCACCTTGATCGCGACCGGCCGGTCCAGGCGGGTGTCGGTACCCCGGTAGACGGTGGACATGCCGCCATGGGCAAGGACCGGCCCGAGCAGGTAGCGCGCGTCGAGCAACGCGGCCGGCGGGGCATTCACGCATAAGACGGTACCGGCACCGGGAGGTGGTGCCGGACCTGCCGGGGCTGTGGCATCGTGTTTACCCGTGAACGATGTGTCCGTGCTCTCCGAGGTCGTGGCAACGCTGCCCGTCGCGGAGGTCGCCCAAAGGCTCAACCAGCCCGTCTCCCGGGTGCACCAGCTCGTACGCGACGGCCAGCTGCTGTCGTTCCGGCGCGAGGGTGAGGTGGTCGTCCCCGCCGACTTCCTCGACGCGGACGATGCGGTGGTCAAGGGGCTGTCCGGCACCATCACCGTGCTGCGTGACGGCGGCTACACCGACGAGGACATCCTGCGCTGGCTGTTCGCGGAGGACGACTCGCTGCCGGGCACGCCGGTGGCGTCGTTGCGCGCAGGCCGGCATCGGGAGGTCAAGCGCCGCGCCCAGGCGATGGCGTTCTGACCTCTCGCGCCACCGCGGACGGCGGGGCTCAGGAGCGGGCGCGGGCCACCACGGCGCGCAGCATCCCCGGCAGCGCGACGGCTGCGCGGGTGCGGGCCGGCACCGACACCCTGCGGTGCAGCACGTGGTAGTCGGCCGCCTCGATCTCGTCGAGGATGCCGCGGTACAGCCGGAAGGCACAGGCGATGCACGCCCGTGACACCGGCTCGAGCATCGCGACGCCCGGCGCGGCCCGGCGGTAGACGGCACGGGTGTGGGCCACGAGGTGCGCGAGCGCGCGCCGTACCCGCCGGTCGGGCCTGCGGGTGTGCCGGCACCAGGTGAGCAGGTCGCGGTCGACGCCGAACGCGGCGAGCTCCTCGGCGGGCAGGTAGAGCCGGCCGCGGTCGAGGTCCTCCCCGATGTCGCGCAGGAAGTTGGTGATCTGGAACGCGACGCCGAGCGCGGCGGCAGGCCCTTCCGCCTCGGCGCGCGGCACGCTGGTGCCCAGGATGGGCAGCATCTGCAGCCCGATCACCGCGGCCGATCCGTGGACGTAGACGCCGAGGTCGTCGAACGTCGCGTAGCCGGTGACGTGGGTGTCCATCCGCATCGAGGCCATGAAGGCGGTGAAGTGGCGGCCGTCGATGTCGTAGCGACGGGCGGTGTCGGCCAGTGCGGTGAGCACGGCGCGGTCGCTGGGCCCGCCGGCGAGCGCACGCTCCAGCTCCGCGGACAGGTCGTCGAGCCGGGCGGCCTTCTCGGCGGGAGGCCGCTGGTCGCCCAGGTCGTCGACGATCTCGTCGGCGTACCGGGCGAAGCCGTACAGGGCGTGGACGGCGGGGCGGCGCGCGCGGGGCAGCAGCCGGGTGGCGAGGAAGTAGGTGCGCCCGTGGCGCGCGTTGAGCTCCCGGCAGCTGGCGTAGGCGGCTCGCAGTGCCGGGTCGGTGATGCCGGCGGCGTCGAGCTCAGCCTGTCCCGGACTCGGCACCGGGAGCCGGGACTGCGGCGGTCGGGGCGGCGGACGCCGGTACGGCGGCAGGGGCACGGGCAGGGGCGGTGACCGGTGCGGGCACCGCGCTCGCGGGTCTGCGGGCCCGGGCCCCGGCGGCGAGCCGGAGCGGGTCGGGGTGCAGCAGCGACACCGCGGCGAGTGCGGCCACGAGGGCGCACACCGCGAGGTAGCCCCAGTTGTAGAGGGCGTCCTCGCCGTTGGGATAGTAGACGATCACGAGCATCAGCGAGATGAACACGACCCAGGCCATCCCGCGCGGCGACCACCGGACCATCGCGAGCAGTGCCATTCCCCAGCTCACGTACCAGGGGAGGGTGGCGGGCGAGAGCACCGCCACCGCGAGCAGCACGATCCCGGCGCGGTGCACGGCGTCCGGTCCGCCGTCGCGTGCTGCCCACCACTGCCGCACCGCGATCCAGAGCAGCACGCCTGCGCCGATGACCCGGGCGACGTTGATGAACGGCTGCTTCGGGACGTTCGCCACCAGCCCGACGAGGGTGTGCGCGAACTCGCCGACGCCGGTGGGGAAGGACATCCAGTTCACGATCATGGACGGTGCGCTGAGTGCTGGCAGCCACCCCAGGCTGACCTGCGCCGCCAGCGTGCAGAGGGCGAACACCACGACGAACACGCCGAGGCCTGCCGCGGTGGCCTTGAGGATGCGCGCCCTGCGTGAGCCCGGTAGCCGGGCCGCCCACACCAGCACGAGGAACGGCAACGCGACGGCCGCGCTGGCCTTCACGGCCATCGCGCCGGTGACGAGCGCGATCCCTCCCGCGGAGCTTCCGCGCAGGGCGACCAGTGCCCCGGCCGCGAGCAGCCCGACCACGAGCAGGTCGTTGTGGCCGCCCCCGACCATGTGGATGACCATCACGGGGTTGGCGACGGCGATCCACAGGGCGACCGGCACCCGCCCGCCGAGCCGGCGGGTGAGCTCGGGCAGCGCCCAGATCAACAGCAGCAGGCCCGGCAGCAGCGCGAGCCGCATGAGGATCACGCCGAGGATGATGTTGTTGCCGGTGGCCCAGGCCACGCCCTTGGCGAGGAGGATGAACAGCGGCCCGTAGGGCGCCGGGGTGTCCTGCCAGAAGTAGTGGACGTTGTCGGTGAAGATGCCCGGCATCGCGTCGGGGCCGACCGCGTACGGGTCGAGTCCGGCGAGCGCCAGGCCGCCCTGGGCCAGGTAGCTGAAGATGTCGCGGGTGAACAGCGGGGGCGCCAGCAGCATCGGCGCCGTCCAGACGGCCGCGGTGGTGAGCACGGCGCGACCGCCGACGCGGCGGGCGAGGACGTCGCGCCCCAGCTGGACCCAGGCCCACAGCATCAGCGCGACGCCCGCGTAGATGAGCACCGTGGCCAGCTCGCGGCCGTGCCCGTAGCGCCAGAAGCCGAGCGCGGAGTTGGTGAGCAGCGGGTCACGGACCAGGACACCGCCCGCCCCGAACCCGCCGAGGACCATCATCAGGGACGCGGCCAGCCCGAGCAGGAGCGGCCGCCGGGGAGGGTTGCCGAACCGGGCTCGCCATGACGACCCCGATGCCGGGGCGGCGTCGTGTTCCGGTGGTGCGAGGTCCGCCGGACCTCCACCGGGTGCCGGCCTGCCGTCTGCCGGCGCAGCAACTGGCGCCGATGCGCGCTCCGCAGGCGCTGCTCCCGGCAGCGCCTCGGGCAGCGTCGATCCGTCGACCGATGATGGTGGCTTCATGACGCGATCCATGCTCGCATGACCCGTGTCAGGCGCCGGTGGGTACCCTGCGCGCCCGCGTGGCCGCGCCCGTGATCCGGCGGGCGGCGAGCCGCCCGGAGATCAGGACTGGCGGGATGCCGACGCCGGGGGTGGTGCCGCAGCCTGCCAGTACGACGTTCCCGAGCCCGCGGACGAGGTTGCGGGGCCGGAACGGGCCGGTCTGGGCGAGGGTGTGGGCGAGGGAGAACGGGGTGCCGGCGGCGAGCCCGTCGGCGCTCCAGTCGGCCGGGGTGACCAGGCGTGAGACCTCGATGTCGCCGGTGATCCCGCCGAGGCCGGGGTGGCCGCGGGCCTCGAGCACGCCGAGCAGCTCGTCCCGGTAGGCGGAGCCGATACGGGCCCAGTCCAGCCCGGCGCGGTCGGTGTTGGGGCAGGGGGCGAGCACGAACAGGAGGTCGCCGCCCGGTGGGGCGAGCTCCGGGTCGGTGGCGGTGGGACGGGTGACCAGCAGCGACGGGTCGCTCATCAGCACGCCGTCGTCGATGATCTCGCGGAACGTGCGGCGCCACGCCGCTCCGAACGAGATGGTGTGGTGGGCGAGGTCGGGCCGCTTGCGGTTGAGGCCGGCGTGCAGCACCACGGCGCTGGGGGAGTGGCGCAGGGGCACCGGGCGCCGTGGCGTGCGCCCGACCAGCCGCCGCACGACCGGGAGGTCCGGGGTGAGCACGACGGCGTCGCACGCGACCCGCTCGGTGTCGCCGCCGGGCCCGGCCGTGTCGACGTGCCGGACGGCGGTGACGCGGCCGGCCCGGCGTTCCAGGCCGGTTGCGGTGCGGCCGTAGTGGATCTGCGCCCCCGCGGCCACCGCCGCGTCCGCGAGCGCCTGACCCACCTCCCGCATGCCTCCTCGGGGGAAGAAAACTCCCCCGATCGTGTCCATGTAGGCGATGACGCCGTAGGCCGCCATCGCGAGGTGCGGCGGCACCCCGGCGTAGAGCGCCTGGAACGAGAAGATGCGTTGCAGCCGCTCGTCGGGCAGCATCCGCGCCACCCGTGGACCGAGCCGTCCGAAGCCGCCCAGCGCCGCGAGCCGGGCCAGGTCGGGGCCGAGCAGGTCGAGCGGCGAGTCGTGGTTGGCGCCGATGAAGGAGTCGATCTCCGCGCGGTAGAGCGCGGTGAGCCACTCGCGCGTGCGCCGGTAGCCCGCCGCGGCCTGCGGGCCGCACACGCGCCTGACCTCGGCCTCCATGGCGTCGCCGTCGGTGTGGAGGTCGATCGTGGAGCCGTCGGCGAAGTGGGTGCGGTAGGCGGGATCGAGCGCGACGAGGTCGAGACGCTCCTCGAGCTTCTCTCCCACCGCTGCGAACGCCTCGTCGAGCAGGTCCGGCATCGTGAGCACGGTGGGTCCGGTGTCCACCCGGAAGGTGCCGCTGCCGGTGTGCAGGTCGAGCCGGCCCGCGCGGCCACCGGGGTGCTCCGCACGTTCGAGGAGCGTGACACGGCGCCCCGCGCCCAGCAGGTGCAGCGTGGCGCTCAGCCCGGCCAGGCCGGCGCCCACCACCACGACGTGATCGGTCGGACCGGGGACGGTACGGGTCAACTCCTCCTCCGCGTGGCCATCTCCGCCAGCCCGGCCAGCGCGGTGGCCGCCGGTTCCGCGATCTCGACGGCCGAGAGGGCGTCGAGTGCCGAGCCGGTGAGGGCGGCGATCCGGTGCTCCATCGCCTGCACCGCCCCCAGCTCGGTGAGCAGGTCACGGATCCGCTCCACCCCGGCGGCGTCGAGGTCGGGATCGCCGATGGCGGCGGTGATCGCGTCGCGCGCCTGGGTGCGCCCCCGGTCCTCCGCGCGTTCGACGGCGAGCGCCAGCAGCAGCGTGCGCTTGCCCTCACGCAGGTCGTCGCCCGCCGGCTTGCCGGTGACGACCGGGTCCCCGAAGACGCCCAGCAGGTCGTCGCGGAGCTGGAACGCCACGCCGATGTCGGCGCCGAAGCGCCGGTACGCGGACACGAGCTCCGGCGCCGCGTCGGCGATCGCCGCGCCGAGGTGCAGCGGGCGTTCCACGGTGTAGGCGGCGGTCTTGTAGCGGTCGATCTGCAGCGCGGCACGGGTGGAGGTGTCGCCCGTGGACTGGTGCAGCACGTCGAGGAACTGGCCGCCGAGCATCTCAGTGCGCATCGCCTGCCACGGCGGCGCCGCCCGCACGAGCGCGGCAGGCGGCAGGCCCGCCGCGCGCAGCATGTCGTCGGCCCACGCCAGCGCGAGGTCGCCGAGCAGGATGGCCGTGGCGGCGCCGAACCGGGCCGGCTTCCCGCGCCAGCCCGCGGTGGCGTGCCTGCGGGCGAACTCGACGTGCACGGTCGGGCGCCCCCGCCGGGTGGCCGAGGCGTCCATCAGGTCGTCGTGGATCAGCGCGCAGGCCTGGATCAGCTCGAGCGCGCTGACCGCGCGGAGCACGGAGACCGCCTCGGGTGAGTCGACGGACCCGCCCGCGCCGCGCCAGCCCCACCACGCGAACGTCGGCCGGATGCGCTTGCCACCCTCGAGGACGAACGCGACGAGCGCGTCCGTGGCGTCGGCGAAGGCCGGGTCGATGGCGACGGCGTCGGCCGTGCGGTCGCGGAGGAACGCGGCGAGCTCGGTCTCGACGGCGGTGACGAGGCCGGTGTCGTCGAGCAGCGCGGTGTCGACCGCCTCGATGTTGGTCATCGGGAGCCCCGCAGCCGACTCGAACGGATCGCGCCGCGGCATCGGGGGAGCAGAACTGCTGGTGAGCGGGGCACGCATGGAGGGTAGCGGCGCAGCCACACTCCGGCGCGCCGACAACGCCGCTGGTCGTAGGCTGAACCCGTGAAGGTCACCCAACGGATCAGCGGCGACCGTCCGGTCTTCTCGGTGGAGTTCTTCCCACCGAAGGACGAGGCGGGCGAGGCGGAGCTGTGGCGGGCGATACGCCGGCTGGAGCCGCTCGACCCGGCGTTCGTGTCCGTCACCTACGGCGCGGGCGGGTCCAGCCGGGACCGGACGATCCGGACGACGGCCCGCATCGCCACGGACACCACGCTCGTGCCCATGGCCCACCTCACCGCGGTGTCGCACTCGCGGGCCGAGCTGCGACAGGTGATCGGGGCCTACGCCGCAGCGGGCATCTCCAACATCCTCGCCGTGCGCGGCGACCCGCCCGGCGACCCGCTCGGGGAGTGGTTGCCCCATCCCGATGGCCTGACCTATGCGGACGAGCTGGTCTCGCTCGTGCGCAGGCTGGGTGACTTCTGTGTCGGTGTGGCGGCGTTCCCCTACGGGCACCCGCGGTCCCCCGACCCCGAGACCGACCTGGCCAGGCTGGTGGCGAAGGTCCGGGCGGGCGCCGACTTCGCGATCAGCCAGCTCTTCCTGGAGCCCGAGGGATTCCTCCGCCTGCGCGACCGGATGGTCGCCGCGGGCTGCGATGTCCCGCTGCTCCCCGGGATCATGCCGCTCACCACGGCGCGCACCCTGCGCCGAGGCCCCGAGCTCTCCGGCGCGCCACTGCCGCAGGCGCTGGTCGAGCGCATGGACCGCTACGCCGACGATCCGGTGGCCTTCCGCGCCGCCGGCATGGACGTCACGGCGGAGATGTGCGCGCGGCTGCTCGACGAGGGTGTGCAGGGCCTGCACTTCTACACGATGAACCGCTCCACGGCCACGGTGGAGCTGGTGCGCAGGCTCGGGCTGGCGGCCCGGCGCCCCGCCGTCACCGCCCCGGGCTGACCGGGGGGTTGCGGGTACGGCGGGCGGCCACCACCACCGCGGCGGCCGCGAGCGCGACCATGCTGCCCAGCACGATCGTCCAGTTCAGCGCCGACGGGGCGTTGGGGTCGTCGAAGGCCACCACGGCGTTGGTGTCGCCGACCTCGCCGGGGGTGAACGTCCAGCTCACGGTGCTGGAGTCGCTGGTGTCGTCGTCGCCGTTGGTCTCGAGCACCTGGCCGGGGAAGCCGACCTTGAGCTGGAAGTCGGCCCGGTCCACCGCCACCGTGGTGAGGTCGACGGCGCCGTTGACGAGCACGCGGTTGCCCGCCCGGCGCAGCTCGAACCGGACCGCGTCACCCGCGGGGCCTGCCACCGTGGCCAGGCTGGCGACCTGCGCGAACGTGAGCCCCGAGAAGCGCAGCACCGACCCCGCGTAGCCGTCCTGCCGGTACGGCGACACCTCGACGTCGGACTCCAGGTCCGCCGGCACCGTGATCGCGGGCCCGGGGTCGTCGGCGCTCTTCTCCGGGGTGGCGATGACGACCTCGCCGGTGACCGTGTCGTCGGGCTGCACGGCGAGCGCCGCACGGACGCGCGCGCACCCGCCGAGCAGGCTGGTGGCCACCAGCAGGGCGAGCAGCAGCAGCGGTAGGACGCGGCGGCGAGCGGTCGGCGTCATCGGCACGGCGGTCATCGTGCCATCCGCCTCGCCGGAAGCGGGCAGCCCCGCCGCTCCGGCTACTGCGCGGGGGCCAGCGGGAGCTCGCGCCCGAGCACCGCGAAGGGCCGGGAGTCACCGGTGAACCGGTGGTTGCGCAGGACGTCGCGGAAGCCGGTGCGCCGGTAGAGCCGCCACGCCCGGCCGGGCGGCTGGGTGCCGTACTCGGGCGTGGAGAGCAGCACCCGTGGCTGCGGGGAGCCGTCGAGCAGCGTTCTGAGCAGGCCCTCGCCGAGCCCGTGGCCCTGCGCGTCGGGACGGACGTGCAGCTCCGTGAGCTCGAAGTAGTCCTGCAGCCAGAACTGGACGTCCGGGCCCCGGCCGGCGAGCCCGCGGCGGACCTCCTCGAACCACCACTGGCCCGGACCGCCGGTGTAGCCGTAGGCGATGCCGATCAGCGTGCCTGCCGAGTCGAGCCAGGCCGCCCCGCGCCATCCCGGCCGGCGGGAGTGGTCGAGCCAGAGGGTGCGCCGGTGCCGGGCGGTGCTGGTGGGGTAGCGCATCGCGCTGACGTACACGTGCAGCGCTTCCGCCAGCCGGTCGGCGAGATCGTCCGGACCGAGCTGGACCAGCTGGCGCGCCGGAGCCCTTGTCACGCGTCCATCACACCACGCGGCCCGCACGTGCGCCGCTCCCGGTGGAGGGCCGACTTGACGAGGAAGGGCCGGAGCGCTGTACTGGAGTCGGATCGAACATGCGTTCGATCCCGGGCTCCGGTGGTGGGGCGGGGGAAGCGCCCCGCCACCGGTGGTCCGGTGCTGGGCGGGAGGAGCGTATTCGGATGAGTGCCTTCGGTCGGGTGTTCGGGTCGCGCCGGCCGACCCCCATTCAGGTGCGGTGGCAGGACGGCGAGCCGGTCGAGTTCGAGAGCCGCCCCGTCCGCCGCGGTCCGCGGTACCTGGTCACCGACGTCCGCGAGCGCTGGATCGAGGAGTCCCCGTGGCCGTTCCCGTCCCCCATGCCGGTCGGGGGCGACCGGCTGCGGTGCTGGCGGGTGGAGGCGCGCTCGGCGGGGGAGCCGGAGGCGCCGGCGCGGGAGTTCGTGCTGCGGATGCGGGCCGGGCCCGGTGTGTGGGACCTGGTGCGGGTGTCGGAATGAGTGAGCTCCGGGAGGCGACGATGACCATCACCACAGCGCGGGTGCCCCACCCGCGGGCGCCCGTCCGGCCGCCCGTCGGGTCGGCGCCCGGCGCGCCCACCTCGCGGGCGGCACTGGCGCTGCTGCGCCAGGCCGCCGACGGGCTCGCGGAGGCCCACCGCACCGAGGAGCCGTTGCTCCGCTACCCGGCGGCCTACCTGGCCGCGCTGCGGGCAGGCGCGGCGGTGCTCGCGGTGCACGCGCGTCCCCGGCCGCGGCGCGGATCGACGCGCAACGTCTGGCAGCTGCTGGCCGAGGTCGCGCCCGAGTTCGCGGAGTGGGCCGCGTTCTTCGCGTCGTGCTCCGACACGCGGGCCGCGGCGGAGGCGGGCATCGCGCGGCTGGTGGGGCGACGGGACGCCGACGACCTGTTGCGGCAGGCCGAACAGTTCGTGGGCATCGTCAGCGCGTCGGTGCCGCTGCGCTGAGCTGAGCCCGGCCGGCGGTGACCGGCCGGGTCAGCGCGTGGCAGGGGGTGCCGCGGTTGCGGCAACCGTGCGGCGCGATCTCTCGCTGCGCAGCACCCGGCCCAGGAGCAGCGTGAACACGGCGGAGGCCTCCCGGGCCCCCGGGGTGTCCCACCGCTGGATCGGCATGCAGGCGCCCTGCGCCTGCTGGATCGCCGCCCGGTCGGGCAGCACGCCGGTGAACACCAGCGGGCCGAACAGCTCGCGCAGCTCGTTGATGCGGAACTCGTGCTCGGTGTTGCGCGGGCGCACGCGGTTGATCAGCACGCCGAGCGGCTGCAGGTCCGGGTTGCCACGCTGCCGCTCGGTCTGGATCGCGTCGAAGGCGCGCTGCACACCCGACACCGCGAAGATGGTCGGGTCGGTCACCAGCACGGCACGCTGGGCCGCGGCGAGCGCGCTGCGCGTGAGCTGCCCGAGTGACGGCGGGCAGTCGATGATCACCAGGCGGTAGGGCTCGGGAGGGTCGTCGTACCGGTCGCCGGAACCCGTGCCTGCCGCCGCCTGACCGTTGACGTCGTGCAGGCGGGGCACGTCGTAGTGCTCGACGCGGTCGAGCCGCTCCAGCGCCTTGGCCAGCCGTACCAGTTGCTTCGGGCCGGGATCGGGATGGTTGTGGCGCTCGGTCTGCTCCGCGCCCACCAGTACGTCGAGGCCGGCGCCCCAGGCGCTGGGGGCGATCGCGCGCCGCAGCACCGACGGGGTGGGTTCGTCGAGCACGTCGGCCACGGTGGCCGTGGTGGCGGAGCCGACGTCGAGCGCGATCGTGGAGTTGGCCTGCGGATCGAGGTCCACCACCAGCGTGCGCACCCCGTGTTCCAGTGCCGCGCCGGCCAGCCCGAGCGCCACGGTGGTTTTTCCCACTCCACCCTTGAGGCTCAACGTGGCGACGACCTGCACGGCGATCAACCTACCCTGCCCCGGAGCGCACTAGTCTGCCGTTGTGAGGCTGGGATGGTGAGTGGTGCGGCGGCGGAGACGGTCGGTGCGGTGGGCGGGGGTTCGGTGCACCGCACGCTGGTTGCCGAGGTCACCAGGGTGCGCGCCGCGCGGCCGGACCGTCCGCCCCGCGTGCTCGACGTCGGCGGCGGCAGCGGGGCCTGGGCGGTGCCGCTCGCGCGCTCGGGGTGCGCCGTCACCGTGGTCGACAACAGCCCCAACGCGCTCGCGGCTCTGCACCGGCGGGCCCGGGAGGCGGGCGTGCACGAGCTGGTCACGCCCGTGCAGGGAGATGTCGACGCGCTCGCCGACGTCGTCCCGCCCGGTGGGGCCGACCTCGTGCTCGGCCACGGGCTGCTCGAGGTGGTGGACGACGCCGCCGCGGCGGTGTCGGCGCTGACCACGGCCACGGCGGCGGGCGGGGCGGTGTCGGTGCTCGTCGTCGGGCGCTACGCCGCGGTGCTCGCGCGCACCCTCAGCGGCCGGCTCGCCGAGGCGCGGGCCGTGCTCACCGATCCCGACGGCCGCTTCGGCGCCGACGACGCGCTGCGCAGGCGGCTCGATGCGGCGACCCTGCGCGGGCTGCTCGAGGACGGCGCGGCGCTGCGGGTGGAGGTGCTGCAGGGCGACGGGGTGCTCGAGGGCTGGGTGCCGAGCGCGGTCCGCGACGGTGGGCCTGCTGCCGCCCGCGCCGTGGCCGAGTTGGAGGACCTCGCCGCCGCAGCGGCACCGCTCGTCGAGATGTCGGCCCGGCTGCACGCGCTGGCCCGCCGGCCCGGCTGAGCAACGGTGCGGCCTCCGCCCGACCGGCCGCCGATCCGCACCGGGCGAATCGGACACGGCCGACCGGGTGTGACGGAACGCGCACTGATCGTGTCCGGCAGGGCTCAGCGGGCGGACGTGGGGTGTGGAGATCACCTTCCGGGCCTCCGCAATCCGCCACCGGGGCGTTGTGTGACCGAAAATGGCCCTGCTCATGCTCTCGGCGACGGTCCGTGACAAAGATCGACCCGTCCGCTTGACGAGTCTGGCTAGTCGGCGAGCCGCGAGGCTCGTATCCTCTTGCTCAGACGCCCAGCCCTGGGCGCTCGTCGCGTCGTTCCGGCACCATGGAAGATGACCCGACAGGATGACCAGTGCCGGAGGTGAAGCCGTGCCCCTCTCCGAGCACGAGCAGCGACTGCTCGAACAGATCGAGCGCGCTCTCTACGCCGAGGATCCGAAGTTCGCGTCCACCGTTCGTGGTGGCCGCCTGCGCAAACCCACCCGTCGCCGTCGCCTCCAGGGTGTCGGCCTGTTCGTCCTCGGTCTGGTGCTGCTCGTCGTCGGTGTCGCCGTGCCCCAGCTCTGGCTGGCGTCCAGCTTCCCGGTGCTGAGTGTCGTCGGATTCCTGGTGATGCTCGGCGGTGCCGTGCTCGCGGTCACCTCGGTCGGCCAGGCCGGTCAGCCGGGTCAGCCGAAGGAAGCCGAGCCCGACAAGAACCGCTTCACCGGCCGGATGGAAGAGCGTTTCCGCCGCCGGTTCGAGCAGGAGTAGGCCGCCCGGTCAGGCCGTTCCCGGTCTGGCCGAGTTCCAGTCAGCCGGATCGGGGCCACGGACGAGTGGTCCCGATCGTGTACGAAGCCGCCGCCCGGCGATCAGGTCCGGGGGGCGGCGCTCTCGCGTTCGGTGACCGGTGCCTGCTGCTCCACCGGCGTCCGGTGCAGCACCGAGCTCGGCAGCAGCCGCCCGCGCAGCGACAGTGATCCCTTCGTGGCGATCCCGGCCCGCACCGTGCGCACCGGCTCGTCCAGCTCGCCGGGAGCGGGGTGCCCGCCGCCGTACCAGCTCGCCTCCACGGCGCCCACCACGTCCCGCAGCGCCTGCTGCGCGTCGCCGTCCAGCGTGTGCTCCCGCACCATGCGCCGGGCCGAACCCCGCACCGTGTCGCTCGGTGGGTAGCCGACCCCGCGGTCGGTCGACTCGGC
>NZ_JAAXKY010000172.1 GCF_012911925.1 Pseudonocardia xinjiangensis
CGGTGGCCCCCCCCCGCCCCCTCCGCGCCCCCAGCGCGAGGCCTCCCGCCTGGCCAGGGCCAACCGGCCCGACAAGGACCAGCGCCGGCGTGACGCCGCCGAGCGGCGCGAGCGGATGGCCGCGGGCGACGACAGGTTCCTCATGCCCCGCGACCGCGGGCCGGTCAAGGCCTACATCCGCGACGTCGTGGACTCCCGCCCCCACCTCATGGGCCTGTTCATGCCGCTCGCCGTGATCGTGGTGCTGTCACTGCTCGTGCCGGTACCCGCGGCGCAGCAGTACCTCAGCCTGTTCAGCCTGATCGCGCTCACGGTGATGGTCGTCGAGGGGATCATCCTGGGGGCCACGGTCACCAAGAAGACCCGCGAGAAGTTCCCCGACGCCACGGTCAACCCCCTGGGCACCGGCTGGTACGCGTTCACCCGCGCGAGCCAGCTGCGGAAGCTGCGGGTCCCGAAGCCGCGGGTGGAGCGGGGCGCGAACCCCTGAGGTGTGGCCCGCCCGGCATCCGGGCGGGCTCAGGCCTCGTGGAGGCTCATCGGGCCGTAGACCTCGGTGTCGCCGTCGAGCAGGGTGACGGCGTCGACGCCGCTCTCGCGCAGCGGCCGCCAGCCGGCGGCGAACCAGTCCTCGGCCTGCTGCTGGTCGTCGAACTGGTGGTCGGGCCCGTCGACCTGCTCGCCCGCCGCATCCAGGTACCGCCACCGGAACGCCATCCCCGGAGGCTAGCGTGACCGGGTGGGTACCGGCCGTCGCACGCTCGTGCTCGGTGGCACGCGGTCGGGGAAGTCGCGGTACGCGGAGGACCTGCTGCCACCCGACGCCCCGGTCCGCTACGTGGCCACCGCGCGGCGCCGGGACGACGACACCGAGTGGTCCGCCCGGATCGACGCGCACCGCGCGCGGCGACCCGCTGGCTGGACCACGCTGGAGGATCCCGACGTCGCCCGGCTGGTCCGCGAGGGCGGCGACCCGCTGCTGGTGGACGACATCGCCACGTGGCTGACCGGCCTGCTGGACGACACCGGCGCCTGGGAGTCGGGCGAGATCCCGCCGGCGGTCGGGGCCGGGGTGGCCGACCTGGTGGACGCGGTCGCCGCCTGTCCGGGACGGCTGGTGCTGGTCTCGGCCGAGGTCGGGCTCGGTGTCGTCCCGCCCACCCGGGCCGGCCGGCTGTTCCGTGACGAGCTGGGCGCGGCCAACGCCGCACTGGCCGCGGCGTGTGACGAGGTGCTACTGCTGGTGGCCGGGCTGCCGCTGCGCCTGAAGTAGCACTGCCTCCGCGGGACCCCGGACCGCGGGGCGGGCGCTCTGCGCTGTAGGAATGGTCCGTGGAACTGCCTGCCGTCACCGCTCCGGACGTCGACGCTCGCCGCGCCGCCGTCGCCCGGTTCACCGAGCTCGCAGTGGCGGACGGAGCGCTCGGCCGGCTCGCGGAGCTGGGCGTATGGCTCGCCGCTGGACAGGGCGTCTGCCCGCCCCGGCCCCCGGCCCGGGCGCGGGTGATCGTCGTCGCGGCCGACCACGGCATCGCCGCAGCCGGCGTCTCGGCCCATTCCGGTGACGTCACGCTGCGGCAGGTCGCCGCGGTACGCGCGAGCACCGCCCCGGTCGCCGTGCTCGCCCCCGTGGCCGGAGCATCGGTGCGCGTGGTGGACGTCGGGCTCGACCACGACGTCGACGAGGTCGACCACGACTCCACCGACCGCTACCGGGTGCGCCGCGGCTCCGGGCGCATCGACACCGCGGACGCGCTCACCGCGGACGAGACCGACCGCGCCGTGCAGATCGGCCGGATGCTGGCCGACGAGGAGGTCGACGCCGGGGCCGACCTGCTCCTGCCCGCCTCGGTCGGCGTCGGTGCCACCACCCCCGCATCGGTGCTGGTGGCCGCCGTCACCGGCACCGAGCCCGTCGCCGTGATCGGGCGTGGCAGCGGCATCGACGACAACGCGTGGATGCGCAAGGCGGCCGCCGTCCGCGACGCGCTGCGCCGGGCCCGGCCGCACACCCGCGACCCACTGGCCCTGCTGCGCGTCACAGGCGGCGCCGACCTGGCCGTGCTCACCGGCTTCTGCCTGCAGGCCGCGCTGCGGCGCACCCCCGTGCTGCTCGACGGCCTCGTCGTGGGCGCGGCCGCGCTGCTGGCCGATGAACTGGCTCCCGGAGCCCGGGAGTGGTGGCTGGTGGCGCAGCGCTCGCCGGAGCCGGCGATGACGCTCGTGGTCGACCACCTGGGCCTGGCACCCGTGCTCGACCTGGGCATCCGGCTGGGCGACGGAACGGGGGCCGCCACCGTCGTCCCGCTGCTTCAGATGGCCGCGCGGCTGCTCGCCGAGACCGCCACGGCCGCGGATCTCGGACTCGCGTGACCGGGCTGACCCGGGCGTGACGTGAAGGGGTGGGCGCTGGCGCTGAGCTGGCTCACCGTCCTGCCGGTGCGCACGGACGCACCGGAGGCGCGGGTCGCCGCGGCGGCGATCCGCTGGGCTCCGGTCGTCGGGGCGGTGCTCGGTGCCGCGGCGGGCGGTGTGCTGCTGGGGCTGTCCGCGCTCGGCGTCCCCCCGGCGGCTGCCGGGTTGCTGACCGTCGGGTTCCTGGCCGCGGCCACGCGCGGGATGCACGTGGACGGCCTCGCCGACACCGCCGACGGGCTGGGCTGCTTCGGGCCGCCGGAGCGGGCACTGACCGTGATGCGCGACGGTGGCGCCGGACCGTTCGCGGTGGTCACGCTGCTCGTGGCACTGGGCACCCAGGCCGCGGCGCTGGCCGCCCTCGTGCCGGCGGGGACGCACGCGCTCGCGGGGGTCGCGCTGGCGGGTGCGGCGGGCCGGGCGGCGTTCGCGTGGGTGTGCCGCCGCGGGGTCCCCGCGGCGCGACCCGGCGGCCTCGGCGCCACGGTCGCCGGCTCGCAGCGGTGGTGGGTCGCACCCGCCTGGTGGACGGCCCTGGCCGTCGCCGGTCTGTTCGGGTGGGGATGGCGGGGCGTGCTCGCGATCGGTATCGGCGCCCTCGCCGTCATGGTGCTGTCCTGGCACACCAGCCGGCGCTTCGGTGGCATGACCGGCGATGTGCTCGGGGCGGCAGGCGAGGTGGCCACGACGGCGGCACTGGTGACCCTCGCGACGGCCGGGCCCGCCCCGGCCTGGTGGTGACGTCCCGTCAGGCCGGGACGAGCGTGCGCATCCAGGAGTGCGTGTCGGGTGCGATGCCGCGCTGGACGTCGGTGAGCAGGCCGCGCAGCCGCATGCTGACCGGACCCGGCTCGCCGTTGCCCACGACGACCTCGCCGTCGTTGTGCTTGACCACACCGACGGGAGTGATCACCGCGGCGGTGCCGCAGGCGAAGACCTCGCTGATCCGGCCGTCGGCGCAGCCGGTGAGCCACTCCTCCGCCGAGATGCGCCGCTCGCTGACCTGGCAGCCGAGCTCCTTGGCCAGCACCAGCAGGGAGTCGCGGGTGACGCCGGGCAGGATGCTGCCGGACAGCTCCGGGGTGACGACCTCCACCGAGTCGCCCGTGCCGAAGACGTAGAAGAGGTTCATCCCGCCCATCTCCTCCACCCACTTGCGCTCGGCGGCGTCGAGATAGGCGACCTGCGCGCAGCCGTGCTCGGTGGCCTGGGCCTGCGGCAACAGCGAGGCGGAGTAGTTGCCACCGCACTTCGCGGTGCCGGTGCCACCCACCGCGGCGCGGGTGTAGTCGGTGCAGAGCCACACTCCGACCGGCTTGACGCCGCCGGGGAAGTAGGCGCCAGCAGGCGAGGCGATGAGCGCGTAGAGGTACTCCGTGGCCGGGCGCACCCCGAGCCCCACCTCGGTGGCGATCATGAACGGCCGCAGGTAGAGGCACTCCTCACCCCCGGCAGGCGGCACCCACGCCCGGTCCACGGCGAGAAGCTCGCTGAGCGAGGCGAGGAACATCTCGTCGGGCAGCGGCGGCATCGCGAGCCGGACCGCCGAGGAGCGGAACCGGGCGGCGTTGACCTCCGGCCGGAAGGAGGCCACGGAACCGTCGGGCTGCTGGTACGCCTTCAGGCCCTCGAAGATCTCCTGCCCGTAGTGGAGCACCATCGACGCCGGGTCGAGCATGAGCGGGCCGTAGGGCACCACCGAGGGGTCGTGCCAGCCCTCGTCCGCGTTCCACCGGATGGTCACCATGTGGTCGGTGAAGTACCGACCGAACCCCGGGTCGACAAGGATCTTGTCGCGCTGCGCCGTGGAGACCGGGGCGGGGTTGAGGGTCCGGGTGAACTGCGAGCTCATGGGTTTCACATTATCTGGTCGAGCAACCCCGACTGTCGGACGTCCGACAAATTGCTCCGGCCGGGAGCTACCGCACGTGCGACGGGACGAACGGCGGCTTGACCACCTCGCAGGCCAGCTCCCGTCCGCGCACGTCGACGCGCACCTGGTCGCCGATGGCCACCCCGGAAGCCGTGTCGATCAGCGCGAGCGCGATGCCGGTCTTCAGCGTCGGGGAGAACGTGCCGGATGTGGTGGTGCCCACCTGCTCCCCGCCGCTCAGCACCGTCATGCCGGCGCGCGGGACACCCCGGCCGGTGGCCCGCAGGCCCCGCAGGCGCCGGGCCGGACCGGCCTCCTTCTCCGCGACGAGCGCGTCGCGACCCCAGAACTCGGGCTTCGACCAGCCGACGGCCCACCCACTGCCCGCCTGCACCGGGGAGATGTCGACCGAGAGGTCCTGGCCGTGCAGCGGGTAGCCCATCTCGGTGCGGAGGGTGTCGCGGGCACCGAGCCCGGCCGGGCGTCCGCCCAGCGGCCCCGCTCCGGCGAGCAGCGCGTCCCACACTCCCGGTGCGGCGTCGGCGGGGACGAGGAGCTCGTACCCACGCTCGCCGGTGTAGCCGGTGCGGCACACCCGCACGGCGCCCGCGTCGGTGAACTCCATGTAGTCGAGCCCGGCCACGCCATCGAAGCCGGCGAACATGGTGGTGAACAGCTCCGCGGAGCGCGGGCCCTGCACGGCGATCACGGCCAGCTCACGGTGCCGGTCGACGACCTCGACACCGGCCGGAGCCGCGGCACGCAGGAGCTCGGCCACGCGGGCGGCGTTGGCGGCGTTGGGAACGGCGAGCACCTCGTCCGGCCCGACCAGGTAGACGATCAGGTCGTCGACGACGCCGCCGTCCTCGGTGCAGCAGAGCGTGTACTGCGCGTGCCCCGGTCCGATCTTCCCCAGGTCGGCGGTGAAGCAGCGGTTGACGAACTCCGCGGCGCCCGGGCCGGTGATCGCCAGCTTGCCCAGGTGGCTGACGTCGAAGACGCCGACGGACTCGCGGACCGCCGTGTGCTCGGCAACGGTGCCGTCCGGGTAGGACAGCGGCATCGACCAGCCGCCGAAAGCGCCGAGGCTCGCGCCGAGCGTGGTGTGCCGATCGTGCAACGGGCTGGTCAGGAGGTCGTCCACGTGGCTGGACGCTACTGCTCGCACCGTCGTTTCAGGCCGTCGGCCTCCATCGCGAGGTAGCGGCGGGTGAGCCCGCGGATGAACATCCCGACCACCAGGCCCACCGGCCCCTCCTGCGCCAGCCGCAGCCGCACCGCCGTGGCGTCGCCGGTGGGCGTGACGAGGTGCTCGGCGACGGTCCGGACGCCGGGCCCGGTGGACACCCAGGTGAACCCGCGGGACGGGTCCAGGTCGGTGACCTCCCAGCGGGCGGGCGGCAGGCGGGGCTGGCGCAGCTCCGCACGGCTACCGACCGCGAGCGGGCCGGTGTCGAGGCGCCGCACGGCGCTGACCGAGGCGGTCCACTCCGGCCAGCGCTCGACGTCGGTGAGCACGGCGAACACCTGGTCGGGCGGCGCCTCGATCGTCACGGACCGCTCGAACTCCATGCGCGGGGCTCCTCACCGATCATCGACGACGGCTCAGGATCGTACATATCGCCCATCCGACAGCCAGGGCGGCGGCGGTGACGAGCACCTGCTGGAGTGCCAGCAGCACCGCGAGGCCGAGGCACAGCAGCAGCCCCAGCCACGAGGACCAGACCGGCCAGCGCCGCTGCGCCCGGGGCAGCCGCAGCGCCGCCAGGTTGATCACCGCGTAGTAGACGAGCACGGAGCACGCCGACAGCGCGATCGCCGCCACCGGTCCCACGAGCACGGCGAGCACGATCGCGGCGGCCCCGCCCGCGAGGTCGGCCCAGCGGGGGGTGCCGCGGGAGCACACCGAGGCGAGCGCGCTCGGCAGTTCGCGGCGCTGCGCCATCGCCAGCGCGGTGCGGCTCACCCCCACCAGCACGGCCAGCAGCGCCGACGCCGCCGCGGTGGCGGCGCCGACCCGGACGACCACGCCGAGCATGCTGGCCTGGCCGGCGTCGACCACGGCCACCAGCGGCGTCGGCTCCGTCGCCAGCCGCTCGCTGCCCAGGCCGACCAGCAGCGCGACCGCCACCAGCAGGTAGGTGACCAGCGCGATGCCGAGCGCGATCGTGATGGCCCGGTGCAGCGTCCGTTCCGGGTCGCGGACCTCGCCCCCGAGGGTGGCGATGCGCGCGTACCCGGCGAAGGCGAAGAACACCAGCCCAGCGGCCGTGAGCACCCCGACGACGCCGCCCCGCATCGCGATCGGCTCCACATCGGGGGTGGCCGCGGAGACCACCGGGTCGTCGTAGGGACCGAGCAGCCCGATCACGACCACGACGAGCAGGACGGCGAGCGTGCCGCCGACCAGGGCGTACGCGCCACGAGCCGTCCACCGCACACCGGCGGTGTTCAGCGCGGTGGCCGTGACGATCACCAGGATCGCCGCAGGCAGCGGGTGCGAGGGCAGAACGTAGCCGCCGAACACGCCTGCGGCCGCGGCGGCCGACGCCGTCTTGCCCACCAGGAACGCGACACCGGCGAGCCTCCCGGCTCCGGGCGAGAGCCGCTCGCGCCCGTACACGAAGCCACCACCGCTCTCCGGGTGGGCGACAGCGAGATCGGCGGTGGACGCGGCGTTGCACAGCGCGACGAACCCGGCGATCAGGACGGCGAGCAGCAGCCAGGGCCCCGCCGCAGCGGCGGCGGGAGCCCACACCGCGAACACGCCCGTGCCGAGCATCGCCGCCAGCCCGAGCACGACCGCGTCGGCCGTACCGAGACGGCGCTGCAGGCTCCAGGACACGCCGCCCACCCTTGCACCCGGCCCTGCCTGATCCGGCTGCACGCCGGTGTCATTAGCATCTCGAAGCGATCTCGCCTTCGTTCGTGCCGTCCCTCTGGGTCGGTCCGCCCGGAAGTTCCGGCCAGCGATCTGCCTCCGCGCAGGCTTCGTCCATCGAGAGGACGGCACGTGTCCACCGATCTCTACGTGGCGGACGGCTCCCCTGCCGCCGCCGAAACCGACGCCGTGGTCATCGGGCTGCTGCCCGCCGACGGGGAGGACTCCGCGCCGCGCCTTGCTCCGGGAGCAGAGGAGGTGGCCGAGGCGTTCGGCACCGGCGACGACGGCCTCGCCGCCCTGCTCGCCGTGACCGGCGCCACCGGT
This sequence comes from Pseudonocardia xinjiangensis, assembly GCF_012911925.1. Classification (GTDB taxonomy): domain Bacteria; phylum Actinomycetota; class Actinomycetes; order Mycobacteriales; family Pseudonocardiaceae; genus Pseudonocardia; species Pseudonocardia xinjiangensis. Next base: position 7,497 of record NZ_JAAXKY010000172.1, read on the forward strand.
AAGGCCGACGAGGTGGCGAAGCTGCCCACCCGTGGCGCCATCACCGCTCCGCTGCTGGTCGCGGTGGGGCTCGGGGAGCCGGAGGCCGACGGGGCGCCCACGGCCGAGGCGGTGCGCCGGGCGTCCGGCGCGGCCGCGCGGGCGCTGGCGGGCACCGCGAGTGCGGTGAACACCCTGGGCCGCATCGACCTGGCCGCCGCGGCCGAGGGCACGCTGCTCGGCGCGTACACGTTCACCGCCTACCGCAGCAACGGCGCCGGGCGGGCGCCGGTCGGCCGCGTCGGCCTGACCGCAGGCGACGGGGACGCCGAGGAGATCCTGCGCACCGCCACCGCCGTCGCCAGGGCCGTGCGCACCGCGCGTGACCTCGTCAACACCCCGCCCAACGACCTGTTCCCGGAGTCGTTCGCCGCCCGGGCCCGCGAGCTGGCCGAGGCCGTCGGCGTCGAGGTCGAGGTGCTCGACGGCGACGCGCTCGCCGAGGGCGGTTACGGCGGCGTGCTCGGCGTCGGGCAGGGCTCGGCGCGCGGACCGCGGCTGGTCCGGCTCCGCTACGCGGGCGGTGCTTCGCCGCGGGCCACCGTGGCGCTCATCGGCAAGGGCATCACCTTCGACACCGGCGGCATCTCGATCAAGCCGGCCGCGAACATGGACCACATGACGTCCGACATGGGCGGAGCGGCTGCCGTCATCGCCACCACCCTGCTGGCCGCGCAGCTGGAGCTGCCGGTGGCGGTCACGGCCACGGTGCCGATGGCCGAGAACATGCCCAGCGCCACCGCGTACCGGCCGGGCGACGTGCTGCGGATGTACGGCGGCCGCACGGTCGAGGTGCTCAACACCGACGCGGAGGGCCGGCTGATCCTGGCCGACGCGATCACCCGGGCCGTCGAGGACGACCCCGACTACCTGATCGAGACCTCCACGCTCACCGGAGCCCAGCAGGTGGCGCTCGGGCTGCGCACCGCCGGGGTGATGGGCAGCGACGAGTTCCGCGACCGGGTGGCCGCACTCGCCAGGTCCACCGGCGAGGACGCGTGGGCGATGCCACTGCCCGCTCACCTGCGCGGCGAGCTGGACTCGCGCGTGGCCGACATCGCCAACGTCACAGGCACCCGCTGGGGCGGGATGCTCGTGGCCGGCACCTTCCTGCGGGAGTTCGTGCCTGCCGGTCTCCCGTGGGCACACATCGACATCGCGGGGCCGTCGTTCCACACGGGAGGGCCGTACGGCTACACCACGAAGGGCGGCACCGGTGTGCCGGTCCGCACGATGTTCGCCGTGCTGGCCGACATCGCGGCGAACGGCTGACCGGCCCCGCCGCTACCCGTTCAGACCCTCGCGGCGCCTCCGGTCACGCAGGATCCGCTGCCGGGCGTCGTGGTCGCGCATCCGCTGCGGATAGCCCACCAGCTGCACGTCGTACACCGGCATCTTCAGCGAGCGGGCCAGCTTGCGGGCCCCGTCGGCCGACGGGATCCGCCGCCGCGTCCACTCGCCGTCGCGGTCGACCAGCAGCATCGTCATCGCGGTGACGGTGGTGCGGGGCTCCACGAAGGCCTCCACTCCCTCGTGCGACTCCGCCCAGGCGCGCAGATGCGCCCGGTCGTCGTCGAACGCCGCGCGCGGTCCGCTCCGGCGGACCATGCCCAGCTTCCCCAGCAGGCTCACCGGTCTCCCCCGCGGCGCTCGGCCTGCGCCGCGCGCAGGCGCTGTGACACAGACTCACTCGCACGCTCACTCATCGCAGCCCCACCTCCTGACTGCGTCAACGCACGAGGTCGGTGGTTTTCTCCCGAACGACCAGCCGCCGCGGCCGACCACCGCGGATGACAAGATGAACGAAGCGGCGTCACATGCCGCTGTCACACGCACTGCCGGCAATTCGGTGAGGGAGTTCAGACGTGCCCGAGCACAACGCAGACCTGGTGATCCTCGGTGGAGGGTCGGGCGGTTACGCCTGCGCGCTGCGGGCTGCGGAGCTGGGGATGTCCGTCGTGCTGGTCGAGCGCGACAAGCTCGGCGGCACGTGCCTGCACTACGGCTGCATCCCCACCAAGGCCCTGCTGCACGCCGCCGAGGTGGCCGACAGCGCCCGTGAGGGCGACAAGATCGGCGTCAAGAGCTCACTGGCCGGCATCGACATGGCCGGCGTGAACTCCTACAAGGACGGCGTGATCGCCAAGCTCTACAAGGGACTGCAGGGGCTCGTGAAGTCCCGCAAGATCACCCTGGTCGACGGCACCGGGCGCTTCGAGGGCCCGAAGACGGTCGTCGTCGGCGAGGACCGGTACGTCGGCAAGAACGTGGTGCTCGCCACGGGCAGCTACTCCAAGACCCTTCCCGGCCTCGACATCGGCGGCCGCATCATCACCAGCAGCGAGGCCATCCACCTCGACCAGGTGCCCGATCGCATCGTGATCCTCGGCGGCGGGGTGATCGGCGTCGAGTTCGCCTCGGTGTTCAAGAGCTTCGGCTCCGAGGTCACCATCGTCGAGGCGCTGCCCCGGCTCGTCCCCAACGAGGACGAGTTCGCCTCCAAGCTGCTGGAGCGGGCGTTCCGCCGCCGCAAGATCGGCTTCAAGACCGGCGTCAGGTTCACCGGCGCCAAGCAGACCGAGGACGCCGTCACCGTGTCGCTCGAGTCCGGCGAGGAGATCGAGGCCGACCTGCTGCTCGTCGCCGTCGGGCGCGGCCCCAACACCGCCAACGCCGGCTTCGAGGAGGCGGGCGTGCGGATGGAACGCGGTTTCGTCCTCGCCGACGAGCGGCTGCGCACCAACCTGCCGGGCGTCTACGCGCTCGGCGACATCGTGCCCGGCCTGCAGCTCGCGCACCGCGGGTTCGCCCAGGGCATCTTTCTCGCCGAGGACATCGCCGGTCTCAACCCGCCGGTGATCGACGAGGCCGGCATCCCCCGCGTCACCTACTGCGAGCCCGAGGTGGCGTCCGTCGGGCTCACCGAGGCGCAGGCCAAGGAGAAGTACGGGGAGATCCAGACGCTCACCTACGACCTCGCAGGCAACGGCAAGAGCCAGATCCTGCAGACGCAGGGCGCGATCAAACTGATCAAGTCCGGGGCGGAGGGCACGCAGGGCCCCGTCGTCGGCATCCACATGGTCGGCGCCCGCGTCGGCGAACTCATCGGCGAGGCCCAGCTGGTCTACAACTGGGATGCCCAGGCCGAGGACGTCGCCGCGCTGGTGCACGCCCACCCCACCCAGAACGAGGCGTTCGGCGAGGCCCACCTCGCGCTGGCCGGCAAACCGTTGCACAGCCACTCGTGACCAGGCACAGCTGACCCCGCTGCCCCGGCCACCCGAACCCGAACCGCAGGAAGAGGAGCTCCGACCCGCCATGGCCTTCTCCGTCCAGATGCCCGCCCTCGGTGAGAGCGTCACCGAGGGCACCGTCACCCGGTGGCTCAAGCAGGAGGGCGACCGGGTCGAGGTCGACGAGCCCCTGCTCGAGGTCTCCACCGACAAGGTCGACACCGAGATCCCGTCCCCCGCAGCCGGTGTGCTGCAGCGCATCGTCGCCGGTGAGGACGAGACGGTCGAGGTCGGCGGCGAGCTCGCCGTGATCGGCGACGGCTCCGACTCCGACTCCGGCGGCGACGTCGAGTCCGGCGGCGACGCCGACGCCGCGGTCGAGGCGCCCGCCGAGGAGGAGGCCGACGCCGACGCGGCGCCAGCCCCGCCCAACAAGGCGGAGACCGCCAAGGACGAGGAGCCCACCCCGGCCCCGCAGGCGTCCACCGAGTCCACCGGCTCCGGCACCGCGATCACGATGCCCGAGCTCGGCGAGAGCGTCACCGAGGGCACGGTCACCCGCTGGCTCAAGCAGGTGGGCGACTCCGTCGAGGTCGACGAGCCCCTGCTCGAGGTCTCCACCGACAAGGTCGACACCGAGATCCCCTCCCCCATCGCCGGCACGCTCCTCGAGATCACCGCGGCCGAGGACGAGACGGTCGACGTCGGGGGCCAGCTCGCCGTGATCGGCGACGGCGCGGCGGCCCCCTCCGGCCGTTCCGCGTCCGACAGCGCCCCCGCCGACAGCGCACCCGCCGACGAGGAGCAGGACCAGGCGGCCGAGCCCGAGGCACAGGCCCCCACCGCCACCGACCAGAAGAAGGCGCCCGAGCAGCCCTCGAGCAACGGCAAGGCCCCTCAGGCCGAGGAGCAGGCCGAGCGCGAGGAGCTTCCCTCCGAGCAGCCCGAACGCGCCGAGGGCGGCGAGAGCGGCCGGGGCACCCCGTACGTCACCCCGCTGGTGCGCAAGCTGGCGGCCGAGCACGACGTCGACCTCTCCACGATCACCGGCTCGGGTGTCGGCGGCAGGATCCGGAAGCAGGACGTCCTCGCCGCAGCCGAGTCCCGCAAGCCCGCCCCGGAGCCCGAGGCCGCCCCGGCGGCCGCCGAGGCACCGGCCCCGGCAGGCGCACCGTCCGCCGGCCCGGCCCGCCAGGTGCCCAAGCCCGCCGCGGACGGCCCGCAGCCCGGCACCACCGTGAAGATGCCGCGCCTGCGGCAGGTGATCGCGCAGCGGATGACGGAGTCGCTGCGGGTGTCGGCCCAGCTCACCACCGTGCAGGACGTCGACGTCACCCGCATCGCCCGGCTGCGTGCCCGTGCCAAGGCCGAGTTCGAGCGGCGCGAGGGCGTGAAGCTGACGTTCCTGCCGTTCTTCGCCAAGGCCGCCGTGGAGGCGCTGAAGGCCTTCCCGCAGGTCAACGCGTCGATGAACGAGGAGACCCGGGAGGTCACCTACCACGGGGCCGTCCACCTGGCGATCGCGGTCGACACCCCCCGCGGCCTCCTCGTCCCGGTGATCAAGAACGCCGAGGACCTCAACATCGGGGGCCTCGCCCGGCGGATCGCCGACGTCGCCGCCCGCACCCGGGCCAACAAGATCGGCCCGGACGAGCTCTCCGGCGGCACGTTCACCATCACCAACATCGGCAGCGCCGGCGCGCTCTTCGACACGCCGATCATCAACCAGCCGCAGGTCGCCATCCTCGGCACCGGCAAGATCACCAAGCAGCCCACGGTGGTCACCGGGCCGGACGGCGAGGACTCCATCGCCATCCGCTCCGTGTGCTACCTGCCCCTCACCTACGACCACCGCCTGGTCGACGGGGCCGACGCGGGCCGTTTCGTGAGCGCGATCAAGGCACGCCTGGAGGAAGGGGCGTTCGAGGCCGACCTCGGCCTCTGACACCCCCGTGGGCCCCGCCACGGCGGGGCCCACGGTTCAGGAAAGCCACTTTCCTGCCCTGAGGGTTCGGGAAAGTGGCTTTCCTGAACCTGGGCGGCGGCCACGGGGCGGCCGCAAGGTCCCCCGAGTGGGTCGGCCGCCCGACTCGCGCGCTCCGTCTGGTTCCGCAAGGATCACGGGGTGCGCGTCGTCATCGCCGGCTCATCGGGCCTGATCGGAACCTCTCTCGTGGCCCACCTCAGGGCGGCGGGCCACGAGGTGCTGCGCCTGGTCCGCCGGGCGCCGGCCGCACCCGACGAACGCGGCTGGGACCCACCCGCCGGCCGCATCGACGACGGCACGTTCGACGGCGTCGACGGCGTGATCAACCTCGCCGGGGCCGGCATCGCCGACCGGCCGTGGAGCGGGGCGCGCAAGCAACTGCTGCGTGACAGCCGCAACGTGCCCACCGAGGTGCTGGCCACCGCGGTCGCCGACCACGGCGTGGCCGCACTGCTGAACGCCTCGGGCATCAACTACTACGGCGACACCGGCACCCGGGTGGTGGACGAGACGGCGCCGCCCGGTGCGGGGTTCCTCGCCGAGGTCTGCCGCGACTGGGAGGCGGCCACCGCGCCCGCGAGCGACGCGGGCGCCCGGGTCGTGCTGCTGCGGTCGGCCGCGGTGCTCTCCCCTGGCGGCGGCCTGCTGGGCAGGCTGCGGCCGCTGTTCTCGCTGATGCTCGGTGGCCGCATCGGAAGCGGGGAGCAGGCGTTCCCGTGGATCTCCCTGGACGACGAGGTCGGCGCCATCCGGTTCCTGCTGGAGCACCCCGACGTCTCGGGCCCGGTCAACCTCGCCGGACCGGAGCCGGCGACGAACGCCGAGTTCACCGAGGCCCTCGCCGCCGTCCTTCGCCGGCCGGCCCCCTTCACGGCGCCCGCCTTCGCCCTCCGGGCCGTGCTCGGGCAGATGGCCGACGAGATGGTGCTCACCGGGCCCGTGGCCGTGCCCGCGGTGCTCCTCAAGCACGGTTACCAGTTCCGCCACCGCTCGGTCCGAGAAGCGCTGGCCGCGGCCCTGGAACGCTGACCGCACCAGCCCGCGAGTCGCCCGTTTCTGGTCCGCGAGTCGCCCGTTCTCACCACGAAGCGCACACGAGAGCCCTGGTGGGGACGCTGTCGTGCGACTCGCGACGATCACCACGCGCCGGCCGTCCGGATCGACGGACCGGGCGACTCGCGCACAAAAAACGGGCGACTCGCGCACGCAGAACGGGCTACTC
>NZ_JAAXKY010000173.1 GCF_012911925.1 Pseudonocardia xinjiangensis
CCCGCGTCTCGCTCACACTCCCAGCGATCCGGCGCGCCGCCGAGGTCTGGATCATGACCACCGGCGAGGCTAAGGCCGCGGCGGTGGCGATGGCGCTCGGTGGTGCGGGCGAGGTCGCGATCCCGGTGGCCGGAGCGCGGGGACGGCGGCGCACGCTGTTCCTGCTCGACCGCGCGGCCGCGTCGAAGCTCCCCCGGGACCTGGTGCCGCCGATCGCGTGACCGGCACGCGCCGGTTCCGTGCGCACCCCGGAGGTGCCCGTGTTCCACGTGATCGTCGACGGTGCGAACGTCGTGGGCTCGCGCCCGGACGGCTGGTGGCGCGATCGGCCCGGTGCCGCGCGCAGGCTCGCCGGGAAGCTGTCGGCCGCGCTCACCGCCGGTCCGGCCCTGCTGGCCCAGGGGCTGGGCCGGGAGGCCGCCGACGAGGACGTGCGGGTGCATCTCGTGCTGGAGGGTGCCGCGGCGCAGGTCGAGGACCTGCCCACCCATCCGCTGCTGGACGTCGTACACGCGCCGGCCGACGGTGACTCGGCGATCGCGGCGCTGGCCGCCGATCTCGCCGTCGAGCCGGTGCTCGTGGTGACGGCCGACCGGGGGCTGCGTGCCCGGGTGCGCTCCACCGGCGCGGGAACCGTCGGTCCGGAGATGCTGCTGCGCACGCTGCCCGGCTGACCGCGCTCCGCGGCTAGGGGGTGTCCTACCCCGCTCAGGCCTTCCGACGTGACGCCCGCGTGGCAGCGGCGCTGTTGCCCACCGCGGTTCCCACCACGGACCGGCGCGGCAGCGGGCTGGAGTACACGACGCTCGTCGTCACGGCACCGAGGGCGGAGATGCGCCCGGTGACCTCCTCGAGGTGGCGCATCGACCGGCTGCGGACCGTCAGCACGAAGCAGTCCTCACCCGTGACGTGGTGGGCTTCGGTGATCTCCGGGGTGGTGGCGAGCAGGTCCCGGAACGGCTTGTAGTTCCCGTGCGGGTAGCGCAGCCGCACCAGCGCGGTGATCAGCAGCCCGAGCTTCTCCGGGTTCACCTCGGCGGTGTAGCCGGTGATCACCCCGGACTCCTCCAGCCTGCGCACCCGTTCGGTGACGGCACTGGCCGAGAGCCCCACGAGGCGGCCCAGATCGGCATAGCTCGCCCGGCCGTCACGCTGCAGCGCTTCCAGCACGCGCCAGTCCACCTCGTCGAGGGATTCCACGGCCACCCTGCGACGGTACCGTCCGTTTCGTCCGGAGAACCCGTAGGGTCGATTTCGTTGCCGGGGAAACACCGGTGAATTCCGTGCTTGACCGTGGTTCGCCCATTCACCAGAGGGTGCGCGGTGCCTACCGTCCCGGTCATGAGCATCGATCACGTGGCGTTCTTCACCGCGCGCCTGACGTTCCAGACCGATGTGGCCGACGTGCAGGCCGCGCTCGCCACGGATCACCCCGGCTTCGTGCTCGTCGACTCCCGGGGCGCTCCCGCGTGGGACCAGGGCCGGATCCCGGGCGCCGTGCACCTGCCCACCGACCTCGTCCCGGAGCGGGCGGCCCGGCTGCTCGACCCGGCCGTGCCGGTGGTGACGTACTGCTGGGGCCCCGGGTGCAACGGCGCCACGAGGGCGGCGCTCGCCCTCGCCCTCCTCGGGTACCGGGTGCGGGAGATGATCGGCGGCATCGAGTACTGGGTCCGGGAGGGCTTCCCGGTCGTCACGGATGCCGGTACGACCGCCGGGCCACCCGACCCGTTGACGGTGCCCTGTGGTTGCTGATCGGAGCCGCTGCCGGTGGCTGCCCGAACGGCCAGTGGACCTTGCCCCGGCGTCCCTTTCCTCTGCGGCTCGCCATACGTAGACAACTCTGAGAGCAATGACTTCGTGGAGGCCCGGCTGTGCATGCGCACCATCACGACCACAGGCTTGCCACCGGGCGGTCCGTACCCACGCCGGTGCCCACCACGCCCGTGACAGGACTGCAGGCCCTGCAGCGCAGCGCCGGCAACGCTGCCCTGTGCCGCTGGATCGGCGAGACGCGGAACCCCACGACGGTCCAGCGAAACTACGACTGGAAGAACACCCCGACCAAGAAGGCGCTGAAGGGCCAGAAGACGTTGGCGCCGAACGACCCGCTCGTCCACTCCCTGCACCACATCGTGCCGAAGTCGATGCTGGAGGACTTCGCCCACCTCCTCCATCCGGCGCAGATGGTGCAGGTCGTCAATGCTCTTCGCCCGCACGCTCCGACCGCGATCACCATGTCGACCGGGTCCTACACGCAGGCCGGCGTGCCGGCCGACGCCGTGGCGAAGGCGCTGAAGAACCTCCCGGCCAACTTCGTGCTCGGTCCCGACCCGAGAGCCAGAGCGGACGACCCCGGCGCGCAGCCGGACTACAACTACGCGGACGACGGTTCGATCACGCCACGCTCCGAAGAGCTGGGAAGGGTGTACGAGTTCATCCGCTCCAAGATCGCGAGTGGCGCGCAGGTGCCCACGACGGAACTGGTCGACGAGTTCATCACCCCGCTCGTCACCGCGTCCCGGCTGCACAACGCCCGCGCCCGGAGCGGTCCGATCGACCCGAACCGCGCCACCTGGTCAGGCGATCCGGCACAGGGGAACGCCCGGCGCATCGCTCCTCCCGGGTCCCTCCTGGACTGAGAGGACCCGGTGCTCGACACCGGAGAGGGCCGCCGCCGCTCACCCCTGCTCCTCCGGCAGCCTGCCGTGGAGGTGGTCGTCGTAGGCCGACAGGTCGAGGAAGCCGTGACCGGAGTAGTTGAAGAGGATCACCCGCTCCTCGCCGGTCTCCTTCGCGGCGAGCGCCTCGTCGATCGTGGCCCGGATGGCGTGCGCGCACTCCGGGGCGGCGATCCGGCCCTCGACGGTGGCGAACTGCACCGCGGCGTCGAACACCCGCCCCTGCGGGTAGGCGACCGCCTCCATGCGGCCGTCGCGGACCAGCGCGGAGATCAGCGGTGAGTCTCCGTGGTACCGCAGCCCGCCGGCATGGATGGACGGCGGCACGAAGTCGTGGCCCAGCGTGTACATCGGCAGCAGCGGGGTGAGTCCTGCCGTGTCGCCGAAGTCGTAGTCGAACCGCCCCTTCGTGAGCGTCGGGCACGACATCGGCTCGACGGCCAGCAGCCGGACACCGGGGTCGGGCACGAACGGGAACGCGACGCCGCCGAGGTTCGACCCTCCCCCGCAGGAGGCGATGACCACGTCGGGCAGCCGCTCCCCCGCGAGCTGCAACTGCTCCTTCGCCTCCAGGCCGATCACCGTCTGGTGCAGCAGCACGTGGTTGAGCACCGAGCCCAGCGCGTAGTGCGTGTCGGAACGGCCTGCGCAGTCGCGCACCGCGTCGGAGATGGCGGCACCGAGGGAGCCGGGATGGTCCGGGTCGTCCACCGGCGACGCGACGACGGAGCCGCCCCACGTCTCCATGGCGACCCGCCGGTAGGGCTTCTGGTCGAAGGACGCCCGCACCATGTAGACCTGCAGGTCCAGGTCGAACTGGGCGCAGGCGAAGGCGAGCGCGGTGCCCCACTGACCGGCTCCGGTCTCCGTGGTGAGCCGGGTGATGCCCTCCTGGGCGTTGTAGAACGCCTGCGGGACGGCGGTGTTCGGCTTGTGGCTCCCGGCGGGCGACACCGACTCGTCCTTGTAGTAGATCCGCGCCGGAGTGCCCAGCGCCCGCTCCAGACGCACGGCGCGGTGCAGGGGCGTCGGCCGCCACAGCCGGAGGATGTCGAGCACCTCCCCCGGCACGTCGATCCAGGGCTCCGCCGACACCTCCTGACCGATCAGCGCCGTCGGGAACAGCGGGGCGAGATCGTCGGGACCGACCGGTTCGCGCGTGCCGGGATGCAGCGGGGGCTGCGGCGGTTTCGGGAGGTGTGGGACCACGTTGAACCACGCGTCCGGAATGCGATCGAGGGGCAGCGTCCACCGGGTCATGTCCGTCAAGGCTAGTGCGGTGACCGGCGACGATGCCGGACCGACCCGGTGACCGGAACGACTGCCGGCGCAGCAGCGACGAGCGCCACGCCCGGGACGACCGCCGCGCTCGTAGGCTGGGGATCATGCCTCTGCTCGACACACCGATCGGCGCGCTCGCCGGCGGCCCCCTCGACCTCGACGCGCTGCGCGGACACGCGGTGCTCGTGGTCAACGTCGCCTCGCGGTGCGGGATGACGCCCCAGTACTCCGAGCTCGAAGAGCTCCAGCGCCGCTACAGCGACCGGGGCTTCACGGTGCTCGGCGTCCCGTGCAACCAGTTCGGCGGGCAGGAGCCGGGCACCGCCGAGGAGATCAGCACGTTCTGCTCCACCACCTACGGCGTCACGTTCCCGCTCACGGAGAAGGTCGAGGTCAACGGGCCGGACCGGCACCCGCTCTACCGCGAGCTCACCGCCACCCCCGACGGCGACGGCAGTGCGGGCGACGTGCAGTGGAACTTCGAGAAGTTCCTGGTCGGGGCGGACGGCACCGTGCTGCACCGCTTCCGGTCCCGCACCGCCCCCACCTCGCCCGAGGTCGTCTCGGCCATCGAGGCGGCGCTGCCGCAGAGCTGACCGGAGCGGCATGGCAAGGTTCGGGGCGTGGGGGACGATCGACGGGTGAGATGGTCGGCGGCGACCATCTCCCGCACCGTGGTGATGCTGACGGGCGCGCTGACCGGCGCCGCGCTGCTCGGAGGGTGCTCGCTCGGAGCCGACCCGGACCGGCCCGGGTCCGCGGCACCACCGTCGCCGCCTCCCGACCCGCCGGCCGCCTGCATGCTCGACACCGCGGCGCTGGCCACCGCCACAGGTCTCACGTGGACGCCCGACGCCACCACGGCGAGCGACACCCGGTGCGTGTACGACCCGGCCGCCGGCGCCCCCACCTCCGGTGTTCCGACGTCGGGTACGCCGACTGCCGGCACCACCGCCGCAGGCGACGATGCGGACGGCCCGGCTTTCGTGGCGGTCGATGTGGCGCCGACCGGCGCCACGGCGGCGAACGCGGCGCTCGACACGGCGGCCGCGGCGTGCCGACCGACGTCACGCTCGGAGGTGCCCACTGCAGGCGGCGGCTTCGTGTGCCGGTTCGAGGGCGGAAGCGTGTTCGCCGCCGCGGTGCGCGGCGGCCGGCTCGTCACCGTCTCGGCCTCGGCGGTGCCGGCCGGCACCACCACTGCTCAGCTCGTGACGGCGTTGCGCGAACAACTCGGGGCCCTCCGGTGACACCGGAAGGCCCCGAGATCGCGGACGGCTGTTACAGCTCGCGGGAGGCCCGCAGCCTGCCCAGCGCCTCTTCGAGGATCGCGGCCCCGTCGGCGTCGCTGCGCCGCTCCTTGACGTAGGCCAAGTGCGTCTTGTACGGCTCCGTGCGCGGCGGAGCGGGGGGGTTCTCGCCGTCGCGTCCGGCGGGAAGACCGCAGCGCGGGCAGTCCCAGGAGTCCGGGATGTCGGCCTCGGAGGCGAAGGACGGGGTGGTGATGTGCCCGTTCGAGCAGAAGTACGAGATACGCGAACGCGGCGCGGTCTCGCCCCGCTCCGACTCACCCATCGGACCGGCACCCACACGGGTGCCCCGGATCGCGTTGCCGCCAGCCATGGCCATACCTCCTCAGACCCCGAGCTTCACGAGCAGACCGGTACCGATGATGGCGATCACCCAGATCGCGCCCGTGAACAGGGTGAGGCGGTCGAGGTTCTTCTCCACCACGCTCGACCCCGAGAGGCTGGACTGCACGCCGCCACCGAACAGGCTCGACAGGCCACCTCCGCGACCCCGGTGGAGCAGGATCAACAACACCAGCACCACGCTGGAGATGATCAGTACGATCTGCAGGGCGAGTTGCATCCCATCCTCATTCTGTCGGGCGGACGGCCGGTGGTGGCGCGTCCCACCTCTCGGACCCCGAGGGTACCCGGGTCCGATCCGTAGTTCGTCCCGGGTCACACCCGGCACATACCTCGCAGGAGCGCCCGACCGCCCACCGACCGCAACCGACCGACTGCCGTAGGTCAGGTCGAGTCAGGTCAGGTCAGGGCACCGGCCGGGCCGCTCCCGCAGCCGGGGTCACGGCAGCGGGCCGCCCGCGGCGATCGCGCACAGCTGCGCGAACTCGTCGGCGTCCAGGCTCGCGCCGCCCACCAGCGCACCGTCCACGTCGCGTTCGGCCACGATCTCGCCGACGTTCTTCGCCTTGACCGAGCCGCCGTACAGCACCCGCACGCTCGCCGCGATGGCCTGGCCGTACTTCGCCGCCACCGCCTCCCGGATGGACGCGCAGACCTCCTGGGCGTCGGCAGCGCTCGCGACGCGGCCGGTGCCGATCGCCCACACCGGCTCGTAGGCGATCACGAGCGTCTGGGCGTGCTGGCTCTGCACCTTCTCCAGGGCCGCGGTGACCTGCCGCGTGCAGTGGGCGACGTGCTCCCCCGCCTCGCGGACCGCGAGCCCCTCTCCCACGCACAGGATCGGGACGATCCCGTGGCGGATCGCGGCGTGCACCTTGGCGTTGACGAGCGCGTCGTCCTCACCGTGGATCTCCCGGCGCTCGGAGTGCCCGACCACGACATAGCTGCAGCTGAGCTTCGCGAGCATCGCCCCGGACACGTCGCCGGTGTAGGCACCCGAGTCGTGCGGCGAGATGTCCTGGGCGCCGTGCACCATCAGCAGCTTGTCGCCGTCGATGAGCGTCTGGACGCTGCGGATGTCGGTGAACGGCGGCAGCACCGCCACCTCGACCTTGTCGTAGTACTTCTCCGGCAGCGCGAAGGCGAGCTTCTGCACCAGCGCGAGAGCCTCGAGGTGGTTGCAGTTCATCTTCCAGTTGCCGGCGATGAACGGCCTGCGCGGGGCAGGGCGCTCGTCGGTGCCCGGGCGACTCGGCGAGGCCATCTACTGCTCCAGAACCGCAAGGCCGGGGAGGGACTTGCCCTCCAGGTACTCCAGCGACGCGCCGCCGCCGGTCGAGATGTGGGAGAACCCGTCCTCGGGCAGCCCCAGCGCCCGCACCGCGGCCGCGGAGTCGCCGCCGCCCACCACGCTGAACGCCCCGTCACCCGCCGTCGCGTCGACGATCGCCTGCGCCACCCCTCGGGTGCCCTCGGCGAAGGGCGCGAGCTCGAACACGCCCATCGGGCCGTTCCAGAACACCGTGGACGCACCGTCGAGCACCTCACGGAACGAGGTGACCGAGTCGGGGCCGATGTCGAGCCCCTTCCAGCCGTCCGGGATGGCATCGACGGCGACCGTGCGCGTGGTGGCCTCGGCCGAGAAGTCGTCGGCCACCACCACGTCGGTCGGCAGGACGATCTTGCCCGACTCGAGGAGCTTGCGGCACGTCCCGATCTGGTCGCGCTCCAGGAGCGAGTCGCCGACGCCGTAACCGCTGGCGGCCAGGAACGTGTAGCACATCCCGCCCCCCACGAGCAGCGCGTCGACCTTCGGCAGCAACGCCTCGATGACCGCGAGCTTGTCGGAGACCTTCGAACCCCCGAGCACCACCACGTAGGGCCGCTTCGGCGTCTCGGTGAGCCTGCGCAGCACCTCGACCTCGGCGAGCACGAGATCACCGGCGTAGGCCGGGAGGTCGCGTGCCACGTCGTACACCGACGCCTGCTTGCGGTGCACCACGCCGAACCCGTCGGAGACGAACACGCCTTCGGGGCCGGCCAGCGCCGCGAGCTCACGGGCCAGCGACGCCCGCTCGTCGTCGTTCTTCGACGTCTCGCGCGAGTCGAACCGGATGTTCTCCAGCAGCGCGACGCCGCCCTCCGGGAGCGCGTCGACCGTGAACGTGGCCTCGTCACCGAGGTCGGCCAGCGGCACCTGCATGCCGAGGAGCTCGCCGAGCCGTTCGGCGACGGGTCCCAGCGAGAGCGCCGGCTCGGGCCCGCCCTTCGGCCGCCCGAGGTGGGCGACGACCACGATCCGGGTGCCGGTCTCGCTCAGCCGCCGCAGCGTGGGCACCGAGGCCCGGATCCGGCCGTCGTCGGTGATCCTCGAACCGTCGAGGGGCACGTTCAGGTCGGCACGGACGAGCACCCGGGTGCCGAACAGGTCCTCGTTCAACGAGGCGACGAGGTCGTCCAGGGTCTTCACAGCTTCGACGCCACCAGGCCCGTGATGTCGACGAGACGGTTGGAGTAGCCCCACTCGTTGTCGTACCAGCCGAAGACCTTGACCTGGTTGCCGATGACCTTGGTGAGGGGCGCGTCGTAGATGCAGGACGCCGGGTCGGTGACGATGTCGGACGAGACGATCGGGTCGTCGCTGTAGCGCAGGAAGCCCTTGAGCGGGCCGCTCTCCGCAGCGGCCTTGTACGCCGCGTTGACCTCGTCGAGCGAGACCTCCCTGCGCAGGTCGACGGTGAGGTCGGTGATGGAGCCGGTGGGCACCGGGACACGCAGGGAGTAGCCGTCGAGCTTCCCGTTGAGGTGCGGCAGCACCAGGCCGATCGCCTTCGCGGCGCCGGTGGAGGTCGGCACGACGTTGATGGCGGCGGCACGGGCGCGGCGCTTGTCCTTGTGCGGGCCGTCCTGCAGGTTCTGGTCCTGCGTGTACGCGTGGATCGTGGTCATCAGACCCTTCTCGATCCCGAACGCGTCGTCGATCACCTTGGCCAGCGGCGCGAGGCAGTTGGTGGTGCAGGACGCGTTGGAGATGATGGTCTGCGAGCCGTCGTAGGCGTCGTCGTTCACGCCCATGACGACGGTGAGGTCCTCACCGGTGGCGGGCGCGGAGATGATCACCTTCTTGGCCCCGGCGTCGATGTGCTTGCTCGCCGCCTCGCGCTTGGTGAACAGCCCTGTCGACTCGATCACCACGTCGACGCCGAGGTCCTTCCACGGCAGCTCAGCGGGGTCGCGCACGGCGAGGCCCTTGAAGCCCTTGCCGTCGACGACGATCTCGTCGTCGGTGGAGGACACGTCGTAGGGCAGCCGGCCCAGGATCGAGTCGTACTTGAGCAACTGCGCCAGCGTGGCGTTGTCGGTGATGTCGTTGACCGCCACGATCTCGATATCGCTGGTGCCGGCGGCGCGCTGTGCGTCAACGGCTCGCCAGAAGTTGCGGCCGATCCGACCGAATCCGTTCACGCCTACCCGCACGGTCATGTGCGCGCCTCCTTCTCCGATGCCTGCTCAACCAGCCACAACTCTAGTGCCGCCGAAACGAGGTCCTCCTACCCGCCTCCGGGCGGCGAACCTCGTTTCCCCGACACTAGCGTCCGGATTCCCCACGAGTGGGGCCCGGGGCTGGATCGATTCACCGGGCTACAGCCTTCGACCCGGGGCCCCGCGCGGTCGGCGACGGCCCGCACCTCCCGGGCCACCCGCGGCCACACCCCGCTCGGCAGGTCGTGCCCGACGCCCGCGAGCACCACGAGCGTCGAGTCGCGGATCGCTCTCGCGGTGGCCCGTCCGGCGGCCGGGCGGCCGATCTGGTCGTCCTCGCCGTGCAGCACGAGGGCGGGGACCCGCAGGCCGGCCAGGCGGCCACCGCTCCACGTCACCCCGATCTGGCGGCTCTGGGCGCGGTTGTCGCGGATCCCGCTGACGCCGCAGGCCGCCAGCTCGCGTTCGGCCATCGCCCGCGCGGCCGGCTCGTCGAAGGGGTACCCGGGCGAGGCGATCGCCCTGGCCAGTGCGACTCCCGCGGCCACGTCCCCGTCGTGCCCCTCGGGGAAGCGCATCCGGGCCAGCCGGAACACGGTGCCGAACCGCAGGTACCGCAGCATCTGCAGCCGGCCGACGTCGCTCGGCAGCGCGCCCGAGCTCGTGAGGCTGCGGACCCGCCCGGGGCGGCGCAGGGCGATCCGCTGTGCCAGCAGGCCACCCATCGAGTGGCCGAACAGGTGCGCGGAGTCCCAGCCGAGGGCGTCCAGCACCGCGACGGCGTCGTCGGTCATGTCCTCCGACGAGTAGACCGGGCGACCGCCACCGGCCAGCGCCACGAACGGGTTGCGGACCGAGGTCTCCGGCAGCCTGCTGGACTCCCCCGCGTCACGGTGGTCGTAGGCCACGACGTGGAAACCCGCCCCCACCAGCGCGTGGGAGAAGCCGGGCGGCCACCAGAACCGGGAGGCTCCGAGCCCCATGACCAGCAGCAACGGGTCACCGCCCGCGCCGCCGAGATCCTCGTACGCGATCTCGACGTCGCCGTTGCGCGCGAACATCGCCACGTCGCCACCCCCTCCTCTGCGAACACTGTGTCCAGAGGAGGGTAAAGGACAGCGAACAGTGTTCGCAATGCGTGCGGGCTGTCAGGCCTCTTCCAGCATGTCCGCGGTGACGGCCGACTCGGTGTCGGGGATGCCCAGGTCGGCAGCGCGCTTGTCGGCCATGTGGAGGAGCCTGCGGATGCGGCCGGCCACCGCGTCCTTCGTCATCGGCGGCTCGGCCAGCTGACCGAGCTCCTCCAGCGACGCCTGCGTGTGCTCGGCGCGCAACCGGCCTGCGGCGAGCAGGTGCTGCGGCACGTCGTCGCCGAGGATCTCCAGCGCCCGCGCCACCCTGGCAGCAGCCGCGACCGCGGCCCTGGCCGAGCGGCGCAGGTTGGCGTCGTCGAAGTTGGCGAGCCGGTTGGCGGTGGCGCGGACCTCGCGGCGCATCCGCCGCTCCTCCCACGCCATCACGCTCTCGTGCGCGCCCATCCGCGTGAGCAGCGCGCCGATCGCGTCGCCGTCCCGGACCACCACCCGGTCGGCGCCACGGACCTCCCGCCACTTCGCGGTGACGCCGAGCCGGCGGGCGGCGCCGACCAGCGCCATCGCCGCCTCCTGCCCGGGGCAGGTGACCTCGAGCGCGGAGCTGCGCCCCGGCTCGGTGAGCGAGCCGTGCGCGAGGAACGCCCCCCGCCACGCGGCCTCCGCATCACAGAGACCACCGGAGACGACGGGCGGCGGCAGTCCCCGTACCGGACGGCCGCGGGCGTCGAGCAGGCCCGTCTGGCGCGCCAGGCCCTCCCCGTCGCGCACCACCCGCAGCACGTAACGGGCGCCCCGGCGCAGGCCGCCCGCGGTGATCACGTGGGCCTCGCAGGTGTGCCCGTACAGCTCGTGGATCTCCCGGCGCAGCCTGCGCGCCACCGAACCGGTGTCGACCTCCGCCTCGACGACGACCCGGCCGCCGACGATGTGCAGGCCACCGGCGAACCTCAGCAGCGCGGCCACCTCGGAGCGGCGGCAGCACGGCTTCGTGACGACGAGCCGGCTCAGCTCGTCCTTGACCGATGCGGTCATCGCCATCGGAACCTCCTGGCGGGATGGGACACGGGAGCGCAGGCCACGTTCACGTTCTCCTCCTTTCGGCGGCGCCCGGTGCCGACGGCACGCGCACCGCATCGGGCGAGCCCGGTTGCGACCCGATCTCGGCCAGGACGGCTCCGAGCGCGGATGCGAGCGCCACGGGGTCGTGGCGTGGCACCGCCGGATCAACGGCGGCGACCGGGGCCAGGTGGACCCGCCCGCCCGGGGAGAGCATCACCGCCGCCGCGCGGTGCAACCGGTCGGGCACCGGCACCGCGGCGACGTCGGCCACGACCGCGTCGACCCGCAGCTCCGGGGCGTGCTGGGAGAGTACGGCCAGATGCTGCTCCGGCGAGAACCCGGCGGTCTCCCCCGGCTCCGGCGCGAGGTTGAGCACGATGACCCGCCGGGCGCTGCTGGTGATGATCGCGTCCCGGAGCTCGGGCACCAGCAGGTGCGGCAGCACGCTGGTGAACCAGGAGCCGGGCCCGAGCAGCAGCACGTCAGCGGTGCGGACGGCCTCGACCGCCTCCGCACACGCCCGCGGCCGCTCCGGCCGCAACCAGACCTGGCGGACCCGGCCCGGAGTGGACGCGACGGCCACCTGGCCGCGGATGCGGTGCGCCTGGGCCGGCTGCTCACCGAGCCCCGTGACCTCCGCCTCGATGTCCAGCGGGTCGCAGCTCATGGGCAGCACCCGTCCCCGCAGCCCGAGCAGGGCGCCCACCTCGTCGAGCGCGGCCACCGGGTCGCCCAGCACCTCCATGAGACCCGCGAGCAGCAGGTTGCCCACGGCGTGCCCGGCCAGTGCACCGGTGCCGCCGAAGCGGTGCTGCACGAGCGCCCCCCACCGGCGCCCGGCCGGCCCGTCGGCCGCCAGTGCGGCCAGCGCCATGCGCAGGTCACCGGGCGGCAGCACGCCCAGCTCGCGGCGCAGACGGCCGGAGGAGCCGCCGTCGTCGGCCACGGTGACCACGGCCGTCACGCGGTCGGCGAGCGTGCCGCTGCCGGCCAGGAGCCGCAACGCCGACAGGGTGGCGTGCAGGCCGTGACCCCCGCCGAGGGCCACGGCAGCCGGCCCGGCGGTGCCGGCCCCACTGGTCGACGCAGCGGTCGACGCGGTGGCCGACGCGGTGCTCACTCGCGCCCCAGGTCGCGGTGCGCGACGTTGACGGTGACACCCTCGGCGCCGTCGAGCCTGCGGGCGATCTCCTCGCTGATCGCGACGCTGCGGTGCTTGCCGCCGGTGCAGCCGATCGACACCGTCAGGTAGCGCTTGCCCTCGCGGCGGTAGCCGGCCCCGACGAGGCCCAGCAGCTCGAGGTAGCGGGTGATGAACTCGTCGGCGCCGTCCTGGCTCAGCACGTAGTCGCGGACCGGCTCGTCGCGGCCGGTCTGGTCGCGCAGCTCCGGGATCCAGAACGGGTTGGGCAGGAAGCGGACGTCCACAACCAGGTCCGAGTCCATCGGCAGACCGTACTTGTAGCCGAATGACACTAACGTGACACGCGTGACCTGCGCAGACTCCGTGCCGAACGCACGTTCGAGGGTGGCACGCAGCTGTGGGACGGCCACCGCGGAGGTGTCGACGACCAGGTCGGCGTTCTCCCGCAGGGGGCGCAGCAGCTCCCGCTCGGCGGCGATGCCGTCGACGAGCCTGCCGTCGCCCTGCAGCGGGTGACTGCGCCGCACCTGCTCGAACCGGCGCACCAGCACCGCGTCGGAGGCCTCCAGGAACAGCAGCCGGGGCTTGTAGCCGCGCGCGTCCAGGTCCTTGATCACCGCGCCGAGGTCGGCGGAGAACGCCCGGCTGCGGACGTCCATCACCACGGCGATGCGGGTGATCTCACCGCGGGCGCGGGCGCCGAGGTCGACCATCGTGGCGATCAGCTCGGGCGGCAGGTTGTCGACCACGAACCAGCCGAGGTCCTCCAGCACCTTCGCCGCGGTGCTGCGGCCCGCACCGGAGAGGCCACTGACCAGCGCCACCTCGATGCCGGCCCGCTCCGTCTGCACGGTCGACGTCACGACGCCGGCACCTCCGCCTCGGTTCGGTCCGCCACGTCGCCCGGCTCGTGCCGGTCGTCCGGGCCGGACGGGTCGCCCGGCTCGTGCCGGTCGGCCGGACCCGCCACAGCGGTCGGTTCGCGCCGGTCTGCCGGGCCGGCGGGGTCGGCCGGCTCGGGACGGCCGGACGGATCGGCCGGGTCGGCGGCGTGCAGCGCGGCCAGGACGGCCGCCGCGGTGCGCTGCCCGAAGCCGGGAAGCGCCGCGATGGCGTCGGCATCGGCCGCCTTGAGCTTGCGCAACGACCCGAAGTGCTTCAGCAGCGCGGCGCGGCGCGTGGGGCCCAGCCCGGGGATCGCGTCAAGCTCGGAGTTGATCATGCTCTTGGAGCGCCGCTGCCGGTGGTAGGTGATGGCGAAGCGGTGGGCCTCGTCGCGCACCCGCTGCAGCAGGTACAGACCCTCGCTGGTGCGCGACATGATCACCGGGTCGGGCTCGGCGGGCAGCCACACCTCCTCGAGGCGCTTGGCCAGCCCGCAGATCGCGACGTCGGTGACGCCGAGGTCGGCGAGCACGTCGGCGGCCGCCTCGACCTGGGGCTGGCCACCGTCGACCACCAGGAGGTTGGGCGGATAGGCGAACCGCCGCGGGCGTCCGGTGTCGGGGTCGATACCGGGACGCGCCGGGGAGGCCGGGGC
>NZ_JAAXKY010000174.1 GCF_012911925.1 Pseudonocardia xinjiangensis
CGATGGACGCGGGCAACATGCTCAAGCCCGCCCTCGCCCGCGGGGAGCTGCACGTCATCGGCGCCACCACCCTCGACGAGTACCGCAAGCACATCGAGTCCGACGCCGCGCTCGCCCGCCGGTTCCAGCCGGTGATGGTGCCCGAGCCGAGCTGCGAGGACGCCATCGAGATCCTGCACGGGCTGCGCGACCGCTACGAGGCCCACCACCAGGTCCGCTACACCGAGGACGCGCTGCGCGCCGCCGTCGAGCTGTCGGAGCGCTACATCACCGACCGGTTCCTGCCCGACAAGGCCATCGACCTGATGGACCAGGCCGGGGCGAGGGTCCGGCTGCGCACGCGCACCCCGTCGATCGACCGGCGCGGGCTGGAGCAGCAGCTCGAGCAGCTCGAGCGGGACAAGGACCAGGCCGTGGCCGACGAGCAGTACGAGCAGGCCACCGAGCTGCGCGACCGGATCGCCGAGCTGCGCGTCCGGCTCACCTCGACCGTCGATCCCGACGACAGCGTGCCGGAGGTCGGGGTCACCGAGATCGCCGACGTCGTCTCGCGCCAGACCGGGGTGCCGGTCTCCGAGCTCACCGAGACCGAACGCAGCAGGCTCCTGCGCCTGGAGCAGGAGCTGCACAGCCGGGTGGTGGGGCAGGACGAGGCCGTCACCGCCGTGGCCGAGGCGATCCGCCGCAACCGGGCCGGGCTGGGCGACGAGGACCGCCCGGTGGGCAGCTTCCTGTTCCTGGGCCCGACCGGGGTCGGCAAGACCGAGCTGGCCCGGGCGCTCGCCGTGGCGCTGTTCGGCGAGGAGGACCGGATGGTGCGCCTGGACATGAGCGAGTACGGCGAGCGGCACACGGTGGCGCGGATGATCGGGGCGCCGCCCGGCTACGTCGGTTACGGCGAGTCCGGCCAGCTCACCGAGGCCGTGCGCCGCAGGCCGTACTCGGTGCTGCTGCTCGACGAGATCGAGAAGGCGCACCCGGACGTGTTCAACATCCTGCTGCAGGTGCTCGACGACGGGCGGCTCACCGACGGCCAGGGCCGCACGGTCGACTTCCGCAACACCGTGGTCATCATGACCAGCAACGTCGGCTCCGAGCTGATCTCCAGCCAGGGTGCGACGCTCGGCTTCGGGAGCGCGGCCGCGACGTCGAGCCAGGACGACGCGGCCCTGCGCGACCGGATCATGCCGCGGCTGCGCGAGGTGTTCCGGCCCGAGTTCCTCAACCGCATCGACGAGATCATCGTGTTCCGCAGGCTCGACGCCGAGCAGCTCACCACGATCACCGACCTGCTGCTCGAGGACACCCGCCGCAGGCTCCGTGCGAAGGACGTGACGGTCGAGTTCACCCCGGCCGCCGTCGCGCGGCTGGCGGAGCTGGGCTACCAGCCGGAGTTCGGGGCACGACCGTTGCGGCGCACCATCCAGCGCGAGGTGGACAACCGGCTGTCGGGGCTGCTGCTGGCGGGAGAGCTGGGACCGGGCAGCCACGCGCGGGTGGACGCCCGCGACGGCGCGTTCGACATCCAGGTCACCGAAGCCGCCACCGCCCGGTGACTACCCTGCCATCGTGGACCGTTCCGGGCCCCCCGCGGCCGTCGTCTTCGACATCGGCGGCGTGCTGGGTGGCTCCGAGGCCGGCGGGGCCGTGCTCGCGGCCGAGGTCGGGGTCGAGTCGTCGTCCTTCACCGCCGCCTACTGGCGCCACCGCGACGGGTACGACCTCGGTAGCGACGCCGAGGAGTACTGGAGCCGCGTCGGGGCGGACGTGGGGCGCACGTTCACCCCCGCCGAGATGAGGCGACTGGACCGGCGCGACGCGCAACGGTGGGCCGGGCTCGCACCCGGCATCGCCGCGCTCCTCGCCCGCGTCGCCGCAGCCGGGGTCCGGATGGGGCTGCTCTCCAACGCCCCGCACTCGTTGGCCACGGAGGTGCGGGGGTCGGCGTGGGGGGCGATGTTCCCGACGAAGGTGTTCTCCTGCGAGGCGGGGGTGGCGAAACCACGACCCGGCGCGTACGCGGCCGTCGAGGACGAGCTCGGGCTGTCCGGCGCCGACCTGCTGTTCTTCGACGACCGGCCGGTCAACGTGGCAGCGGCCCGGGAGCGCGGCTGGTGGGCCCACCGGTGGCAGGGTCCCCGGCAGTGCCTCGCCGACCTCGCGGCGGCAGGCGTGCACGTCCCGGGGCGGGCAGGACCGGACGCCGACGGCCCCGTGTTCTAGGTGTAATGCCCATGAGCGTTGTTGACGGCGTGTCGGCCTGAGGACATGTGTCCCCCCAGTGATCACGGAGGCTCTGCCGACCGCGCCTCTCTTCGCGACCTTTTACGCGGCGAGGTGCAAGAGTGGTTTTCGGCGTGGTCTTCGCTGCGGGTCGATCCAGGCCGGGGGGATCAGCTCGGGGAGCCCGTCGCGGATGCGTACTTCCCACTCGGAGTGGTGCTGCAGACGGTGACAGGTCCGGCAGAGCATCACGCAGTTGTGCAGGGCGGTGTCGCCGCCGTCCTGCCAGGCTGTGATGTGGTGGACCTCGCACCATGACGGCGGCCGCCCGCACCCGGCGCAGCCGCCATCGACGACCACACTTGCCTGGCCTACGCCGAGATCCACCTCGACGAGAAAGCCCACCGCTGCCACCTACTCATCAGCCGGGTCGACAACCCAGCTAGGCATTACATCTAGGGCCGCAGGCCCGCCACCACCCGCAGATCGACCACGAGTGCGGCCAGCGCCTCGTCCCGCGCCTCGGCCGGGCCGCGCAGGATCGCCGACGGGTGCACGGTCGGCACCAGGCGGTGTCCCTCCCAGTCGAGCACCTGCCCGCGTGTGTCGGTGATGCGGAACGACGGCCCCATCAGCGCCTTGCCCGCGACGGCACCGAGGGTGGCCACCGCGGCGGGACGCACCGCACGCAGCTCCCCGTCCAGCCACGGGCGGCAGGCGCGGATGTGCGTGACGCCGGGTGTCTTGTGCAGCCTGCGGTTGCCCCGGCGCTCGAACCGGAAGTGCTTTACGGCGTTGGTGAGGTACACCTCGGCGCGGTCGATGCCGGCGCGCTCCAGCGCGGTGTCGAGGACGCGACCGGCCGGGCCGACGAACGGCTCGCCCGCGATGTCCTCCTTGTCGCCCGGCTGCTCCCCCACGAGCATCAGCCACGCCGCGGGCGGGCCCTCCCCGAACACCGTCTGGGTGGCGGGCTCGTAGAGCTCGCAGTTGGTGCAGTGCGCGGCCTCGTTGCGCAGCGCGTCCAGGTCGATGGCGGTGGTCTCCACCCCGTGGTGCTACCCGCCGCGACCGCACCGGAACCGCCCCGCACTCAACGGTGGGGGAAGGCGGCGAGCTCCACGGTGTCGCCGCGGACGACGGTGCGCAGTCGCCCGTCGTGGCCCCGGCGGCGCATCTCGGCGACGAAGTCCTCCAGCGGGCTCCGGAAGACTCCGTAGTCGTCGTAGTGCACCGGGACCACGGTGGCGGGCCGGATCAGCTCGACGAGGTCGGTGCCCTGCCTGCCGTCCATCGTGACGAGCACGCCGAGCACCTTCGTCCCCCCGAGGTGGGTGATCATCACGTCGATGTCGGGGAAGCGGTCCCGGATCGAGCGCAGCTCGGGCACCCGCAGGGTGTCCCCGGTGACGTAGACGCGCAGGATCCGCTGCCCGTTGCGTTCGAGGTCGAGCACGCTGCCCATCACCGGGGGCAGCAGCCGATGCACGCCTGCCGGACCGTGCCGGCCGGGTACCGACGTGATCCGCAGGCGCTCCCCCGCGCGGGTGCTCTCCCAGTCCTCCCAGGTCGCGAGGCCGGTGGCGCCACCGAACCCCCACCGCTGCAGGCGCTTCGCGGCGTGCCGGGTGGTGATGACGGGTGGTGTCCGGGGCAGGTCGCGCCGGGCCACGCGGTCGAAGTGGTCGCCGTGCAGGTGCGAGAGCAGCACCACGTCCAGCGGCGGCAACGCCCCGATCGACAGGGCGGGATCGGTGAGCCGCTTCGAGGTCAGCCCGTATCCCAGGTGGACCCGTTCCCCGCGACGCAGGAAGTTGGGGTCGGTGAGCAGGGTGAACCCGCCGAGGCGCAGCAGGGTCGTCGCCGTGCCCACGAAGGTCAGCGAGGCGTGCTCGTCGCTCCGGGCGCCGGCACCGTGGTCGTCCATGTGGGCGTGGATACCCGCGTGATCAGATCCGACACCTCCTCCTGGACCTCGCGAACCGGAATCTGCCCGAGGAAGGACGGCCGGTGCTCGCACCCCTCGCCGGGCCGGTGCGGGTGGCCTGCCGTGCTGCAGTCGGCTCCGCACTCGGGACAGTGCAGCGTCCAGCTCAGCAGGGGGCGGTGGCGGGTCCGGGTCGGCGCTGCCGCGTTGATCGCGTTACCGCACCAGTAGAGCCCCACGGTGGCCGTGCCCACCGCCCTGGCGAGGTGCAGCGGCCCGGAGTCGTTGGCGACGACCACGGCACAGCGGCGGAGCACGGCGGCGAGCGTCCCGAGGCCGGTACGTCCGGTGAGGTCGGTGACGGGCGTCGAGGCCGCGGCGACCACGGCTTCGCTCGCCGCGGCGTCCGCCCCGGCGCCGACGAGTACCGGACGCGCACCCGCGGTGTTCACCGCGTCGGCGACGGCCGCGAAGCGCTCGGCGGGCCAGCGCCGGCGGGCGTCGGTGGCCCCGGCGTGCAGCGCGACCCAAGGGCCGTCCCCGGGCAGCAGCGCGGCGGCGGCGTCCCGTTCCGCGGCGGACACGGCCAGCAGGGGGTAGTCGGCCGGGCCGTCCGCGCCGGCCAGCCGCACCACTTCGAGGAACCGGTCGGCCTCGGGCTGGTAGTAGCGGTACGGCACCGTGTCGTCCAGCGGTGGCGCGCCGTCCGCGCGCAGCCCGATCGACCGGCGTGCCCCCAGCGCCCGGACCAGGGGGTTCGACACACCGCCCCCGCCGTGCAGCTGGACGGCCAGGTCGTAGGCGTCGTCCCGCGCCGCGGCGAGGAAGCCCGGCAGCTCGGACCCGGGAGGGACGCCCGCGGGCTGCCCGGCCAGGCCGTCGACCTGTGGCAGCACCAGCACCCGGTCCACCGGGCCGGGACGGCCGGTGAGGAACCTCGCATGCCACGGCGCCCCGAGCAGCGTCAGCTCGGCCTCCGGATAGCGCGTGCGCAGCGCGGCCAGGGCCGGGGTGACCATCAGGTAGTCCCCCAGCGCGTTGCAGCGCAGCACCACGATCCGGCGGACCGGCCCGGGCACGGCGTGATCCACCACCATGGCCGCCGGATTACCCGGCGCCGGTCGGGGTAAGCACGCCGGGTGGACGAGAAGATCGTGCTGGTGCTGCGGGCGCTGAACCTCGGGGATCTCCTGGTGACGGTGCCCGCGCTGCGCGCCCTGCGCCGAGAGTTCCCCGGCCACCGCATCGTGCTCGCCACCCCGCAGGTGCTGGCACCCCTCGTCGAGCGGACGGGTGCCGTGGACGAGATCCTGCCCACCGCCGACCCGGGGCAGCTGCGCTGGGACCGGCGGCCACCCGACCTCGCGGTCAACCTGCACGGCACCGGCCCGCAGAGCCACCGCGCCCTCGACGCACTCGCACCCCGACGGCGGATCGGCTGGCGCGCGCCGGGGTGGGACGGCCCGTACCGGGACGAGATCGCCGCCCGCCACCCGCACGAGCGGGAACGCTGGTGCGCGCTCCTGACGGAGCACGGGATCCCGGCCGACCCCACCGACCTGCGGCTGGCCCCACCGGTCCACCCGGGCCCGGCCGCCCCCGCACTCGTGCACCCCGGGGCCCGGTTCGGCGCCAAGCGCTGGCCCGCGGACCGCTTCGCCGAGGTCGCCGCGGCACTGGAGCGGCCGGACCGGCCCGTGCTGGTCACCGGCACCGCGGACGAGCACGTCCTGGCCGACCGCGTCGCGAACGCGGCCGGCCTGCCCGGCGACCGGGTACTCGCCGGACGGACCGACCTCCACGAGCTCTGCCGCCTGGTCGCCGGGGCCGCGCTGGTGGTCAGCGGCGACACCGGGATCGCCCACCTGGCCGCGGCCTTCGGGACGCCGTCGGTCACCCTGTTCGGGCCGGTCGGTCCCGAACAGTGGGGGCCGCCCCGCGACGGTCCGCACCGCACGCTCGGCGACGCGTCCCTCCGCCGGGGCGACCCCTTCGCCGACGACCCCGACCCGGCCCTGCTGGCCGTCACGGTGGCCGAGGTGTTGACCGCTGCCGCGGCCGTCCGCCGCCGCGGCGGGGAGCTCAGCGACGCGGTCAGCCGCTGAGACCCGCCGGCGGTCCGCCACCGACGGCAGTCGCTACGGGGACGGGCGGCGTCGCGTTCTCGGCTTCGGCGCCCGTGGCTGCGGCGTCGCCTGCTGGGGAGCGCCCTGCTGGCGGGTTCGCGCCCGGGCCCCGGCCGGATGCCGGACGGGCGCGGACACGGTCGTGCGGGCCGGCCGATAGGGCACCGCGACGACCTCCCCTCCCCACGAGCGCACGAGCGGGGTCTCGGGCAGCTCCGCGGGATCGTGGTCGCCGCCCTTCACCCAGAGGTCGGGACGCAGCACGTCCAGCACGCGGCGGGGGTCGTCGGCGTCGAACACGGCCACGGCGTCCACGCACTCCAGCGCGGCCAGTGCCGCCACCCGCTCAGCCAGCGGCACGACCGGTCCGCCCGGCCCGGCCCGCCTGCGCACCGACTCGTCGGAGTTGACGAGCACGAGCAGGCAGTCCCCGAGGGCCCGGGCGGCGGCGAGGGTGTCGGTGTGCCCGGTGTGCAGCACGTCGAACGAGCCGCCGGCGGCGACGACCGTGCCGCCCCCGGCCCGTACCCGTTCGGCCAGCGCGGCGGCCGCGTCGAGCCCGGTGCCGGCCGGCCGCGGCGCAGCGCCCGCCCCCCGGGGCTGGGTCCACCGCGCTCCCTCGCGGCGCACGGTCGCACCCCCGCCGAGGGCGATGAAGTCGGCCGTACCGGCGACGGCCTCGGCGACGGCGTCGTCCACCGTCTCGCCGCGGGCGAGCGCGGCGGCGACCCCGCCGGCGAAGTGGTCACCCGCACCGCACGGGTCGCTCTCCTGCACCACCGGCGCGGGCGCGGCGGAACAGGCCCCGTGCCGGTGGCGGACGACAGCACCGGACCGGCCGAGGGTGACGGCCACCGAGCGGGCCTCCCACCGCGTGAGCAGGCGCGCGGCCAGTTCGAGGGCGGCGGGCACGCCGGACCCGGGGACGGGAGCTCCCCCGGCGGCCCCCCGTGCCTCCGCCAGGTTCGGCGTGACGACGGTGGCGCCGGGAACCGGGTCGGCACCCCGCGGGTGCGGGTCCCAGACGACGGGGACCCGGCGGGTGATCACGCGGGCCAGCGCGGCCCGCACGTCCGGGTCGGCGGCGACGCCACGCCCGTAGTCCGACACCAGCACGGCGCCCGCGTCGGCCAGCGCGGTGTCCAGGTCGAGGCCCGCTGCGAACCCGGGCTCGGGACGGGCGGCACCCCGGTCGGTGCGCAGCATCGACCGTCCACCGGCGCGCAGCCGGCACTTCACCACCGTGCCGCCCTCGGCCGGGCCGGCGACGACATCGACCGCGCCGTCGAGCAGCCTTCGCAGCCGCTGCCCGGGCCCGTCGTCCTGGAGAGCCGTGACGAGCCGCACCGGGACATCGCGCCCCGCCACCAGCACCGCAGCCAGCCCGGCCCCTCCGGGACGGTCGTGCTCCCCCTCCACCGCGAGCACGGGCGCCGGCGCATCCGGGCACAAGCGGTCCACGCTGCCCTCGACATCGATGTCCAGCAGCGTGTCCCCGATGACGACGACACCGCGCGCACCGCCCGGGCCCATCACCGGCTCCCCGCGAGCTCGAGACCGACCACGTCGCGGGCCTGCACCGTCCGGTCCGGCACCGTGGTCGGCGACTCCAGGTGGCAGGCCCCCGAGGGGAGGATGCCGGCGCCACCGGCCCTGGCCAGTACCCGCTGCTGCACCAGCACGTCCTCCCCGCAGTGCAGCTCCGGCAGCTCGGGCCAGAAGCCGAAGCCGCCGACGGCGTCGAGCTCCCGGCGGTCGTAGAGCACGCAGCCCCCCACCCAGGCGATCTTGTACGGGACCCAGCGCTCGCCCGGCCGGACGTGCCGATGCGTGAGGTGCACGGGGTTCGCCGCGTTGTGCAGGGTCCAGCGCTGCCACTCAGGCGTGCCCGGGTGGATCCGCTCCGGCTGCGGCCGTCCCCACCAGCGCTCGAAGGGCTCCAGCTCGACCGGCCGGTAGTCGTCCAGGTAGGACAGCCCCTGGACGGGCGCGCCCACCAGTCCACACCGCAGCTCCACGATGGCCTCGTGCAGCCGGGCGACCGTCCCGGACTCCAGCCAGACGTCGTCGTCGAGGAACAGGACGTATCGCGCCGACGAGCGCGCGAGCAGGGCCGCCCGGTGCTCGGCGAGCCCGCGGCGCGGCAGGTGCCGGCCCAGCCGCACCGGACGACCCGTCGCGGCCAGCACGCGCAGCATCGCCTCGGCGGGTGCGGTGTCGTAGGACGCCACCCCGGTGGACTGGTCGCTCACGACCACTCCGAACGGATGGTCCTGCGCGGCGAGCCCGGCCAGTGTCGTCGCGAGCTCGACGGGCCGGTCGACCGTGGGGATCAGGACGTCGAGGTCAGGGATCATGCCCGGCCCGCCCGGATCCGGCCGACGATGGCCGTGGTCGAGTGGTCCGACAGGTAGTCGAGCACGCGCACCTCTCCGCCGAGACGTTCCACGATCGGTGTCTCGGGCAGCATCTGCGGGGTGTAGTCCCCGCCCTTGGTGTAGACGTCGGGGCGCACCAGCTCGATCAGCTCGGCCGGGGTGTCCTGGGTGAAGGCGGTGACCACGTCGACGCAGTCGATCGCCCCGACCACACCGGCCCGGTCCTCCAGCGGGTTGACCGGACGCTCGGGGCCCTTCAGCCGGGACACGCTCTCGTCGCTGTTCAGCGCGACGATCAGCACGTCGCCCAGCGCCCGGGCCTGCCGCAGGTAGGCGACGTGGCCGCGGTGCAGCACGTCGAAGCAGCCGTTGGTGAACACGATCCGCTCCCCGCGCCCGCGGTGGTCGGCGACGATCGCGAGCAGGTCGCGGTGGGTGAGCAGGCCGCCGCGGTCGGACGCGGCCAGGCGCGCGGTGAGCGCACCGGTCGAGCACACGGCCGTGCCCTCCCGGCCCACCACGACGTCGGCGGCGCACTGCGCGAGAGCCGGCGCGTCCTGCGCCGCGATCCCGGCGGCGAGAGCGGCGGTGTAGGCCGCGGCGAACGTGTCGCCCGCGCCGCACGCCCTGGCCTCCGGGCCCGGCCGGGCCGTGGTGACCTGCGGCGGGGCGGTGGGATCGGCGGGCAGCCGCACCGCACCGTCGACGTCGAGCGTCACGAGGACGTCCGCGCCGCCCGCCGCGGCGACCAGTGCGTCGCGGTGGCGCACGACCCAGTCCGTACGGGCCGGCCCGGACAGGGGCACCGCCTCGACGCCCCCGAGGAGGGCCGCCGCCTCGGACGCGTTCGGGGTGACGACATCAGGCCGCAGCCGCGTCCAGCCGGCAGGCGACCGCGCGTCCACCACGAGCAGCGGGATCTGCGGACGCAGTGCCTCGAGGACCGCGAGCACGTCGGCGGCCACCGCACCGAGGCAGTAGTCGGCCACCAGCACGGCATCCACCCCGGTGCGTACGGCTCGCGCCACTGCCGCGGCGACAGCGGCACAGGTGGCGGCCGCCGGACCGGCGGCCGGCCCGTCGTCGTAGCGGGCGACGGGCTGCCCCGCCGACACCAGCCTGCGCTTCACCACCGTCCGGCGCCCCGGCTCCGTGACGCAGTGCGCGGTGCCCACGCCCGCGTCCTGCAGCAGCCCGCGCAGCGTCGTGGCGTCGGCGTCGTCCCCGAGCACGGCGACCAGCTCGACCGACGCACCGAGTGCGGCGAGGTTGGCGGCCGCATTGCCGGCGCCGCCGGGGGTGTGGCGGGTCTCGGCGAGCTCCACGACGGGCACCGGCCCGTCGCGGCCCAGCCGGCGGGCGGGGCCGGAGAGCCACCCGTCGAGCAGCGCGTCACCGACCACCACGATCCGCGGGGCACGTTCGGCGATGTGGCCCGCGAGGGCGGCCGGAACCGGCCCGGCCACGGTGATCGGGACGGTCAGGGGGTCGACGCGACGATCCATCGGTCCTCCTCGGGGGATGCGGGGGTGGAGGCCAGCGCCACGGCGGCAGCGGCGAGATCGCCGGCAGGAATGTCGAGACACTCGTGGTCGAAGGGGCACTGCAGCTGGCGGCACGGCGAGCACGCGACCGCGCACCCGAGCAGGGCGGCGGGCACCGAACGGGGCCGCAGGTCGTCGGGGAGCTCGGTGCCGGCGTAGGTCACCGCGACCGGGGTGCCCACGGCGTCGGCGAGGTGCATGCCGCCGGAGTTGTTCGTGATCGCGACGGCGGCGCGGCGCAGGAGCGCGGTGAACACCGGGAGCGCCACCGGCGGCACGGCCGTCACCCCGGGGCGACCGGCCGCCGCCACCACGCGCTCGACCAGGCCCGTCTCCCCCGCGGAGCCGGCCACCAGCACCGGCAGCCCGTCCCGCGCCACCTGCGCCGCCGCCTCCCCGAAACGATCCGACTCGTATCGCCGCGCCGCGCAGGACGCGCCGGGGGCGAGCACCGCGAACGAACCGGGCGGGTGCAGCCCGGCGGCCGCCTGCTCCGCGTCGGCCGGGATCTGCAGGGACGGTGCGCGGCCGCGGTCGGGGACCCCGACCGCCGCCAGCAGATGCAGCGCCCGGTCCACCTGGTGGGTCGTGTCCGGCGGCGGCGTCACCCAGTGCGTGGCCACCGCCCCGCCGAACTCCCGGGAGTGGACGACCCGGGTGCCGATGCCGGCGAGCAGCCCGAGGTGCGCCACGGGCCACGGCGACTGCGAGAACGACGTGAACACGAACAGCACGTCGTACCGCCCCGTGGTGAGCCGGTCGAGCAGCTCCCGCTCGCCCGCCGCCGTCCCGGCGGTGCCTGAGAGCTGCTGCCAGGACGGCGACACGGCCAGCACCCCGTCCAGCACGTCGATCATGGGCGCGACCGTGGCCCCGACGGGCGAGGCGAGCAGGTCCAGCCGTGCGTGCGGGGCAGCGGCGCGGATCGCGCGCAGCGCCGGAGTGGTGGTGACGACGTCGCCGATGTTGTCGGCGCGGACCACGAGGATGCGCCGGGCCGCGCCGAGATCCACCGGGCCGCCCCGGTCCGCGCCGGGGTGGCCGAGCGGGGCCCCGGCGACCGTGCCCCGGTCGCTCAGGGCCACGACGGCTCGGTCGAGGCGCACACGACCATCTCCCGCACCTCGCAGCCCTCCGGTCGGGTCAGCGCGTACAGCACGGCGTCGGCCACCTCGGCGGGATCGTTGAGCTGCGCGTCCGGTCCCGGCTTGTACTGGTCGGGCCGCCCGTCGAAGAACGCCGTGTCCATGCCGCCGGGCACCAGCAGCGTCACGCCGACCTCGCCGGCCAGCTCGGTGGCCAGCGCGCGGGTCATCCCGACCACGCCGAACTTGGACGCGCAGTAGGCCGAGGCGTCCGGCAGCGCGCGCAGCCCGAGCGTCGACGCCACGGTGACGATCCGGCCGCGGTTGGCCTTGAGTGCCGGCAACGCGGCGCGGATCACCGCGGCGGTGCCGAGCAGGTTGACCGTCACCACCTTCTCCCAGTCGTCGGCTGCGACGTCACCGAGGGCACCGCAGCTGTCGGTGCCCGCCGCGGTCACCACGGCGTCGAGCCCACCGGCCGCGGTGACGAGCTCGCGGATCGCCTGCTCGCTCGCCCGCCCGTCGGCGAGGTCGGTGACGACCGACAGCGCGTCGCCGAGCTCCGGGCCGGCGTCCACCGCGACCCGGTCGACCAGCAACGGGCGGCCACCCGCCGCGGCCACGGCACGGGCGAGCGCCCGGCCGAGGCCGGACGCGGCCCCGGTGACCAGCACCGTCCCGACCAGCCGCGGCTCGCGACCCGTCCGGGTGGGGGCTTCGAGGATCTCCGTCATTTCTGTCCTTCCGTCACATGTCGTTCCGTCATGCCCCTCCGGCCGGCGCCTCGTCCGGCCCGGGCGGTCGCGAGAACGGGGTAGAGCCGGCGCACCGCGGACACGACCTCCTCGGGCGCGACGCCGCCCAGGCACGGGTGGCCGGGCACGGGACAGTCGCGGGCACGGCTGTCGCGGCAGGGCGCGGTCTGGTCGCCGAGCAGCACCTGCGGCACCCGGTAGGGGCGCCACTTGACCGCAGGCACCACCGGCGCGAACAGCGACACCACCGGGGTGCCGACGGCGGCCGCCAGGTGCGCGGCGCCGGTGTTGCCGACGACCAGTGCGACGGCCCCGGCGAGCACGCCCGCGAGCTGGGCCAGGTCGGTGCGGCCGCCGAGGTCGAGGGCACGCCCCTCGGCGACGGTGGCGGTGAGCGCACGCTCCCCCGTGCCACCGGTGACCACGACGGGCAGCCCGAGCCGCTCGAGCATCCGCGCGGCGCGGCGATGGTGCTCGACCGGCCACCGCCGGGCCGCCACGGCGGCGCCCGGGTGCAGCACGACGTAGGGGCGGTGGGCGAGCGGGCCCAGCAGCGCTCCGACCGGTGGCGGGTCGGTCACCGCGAGCCTGCCGTGGTCGCCGGGAGGCAGCCCGAACCCCGCCGCGGCGGCGATCGCGAGTGCCCGCTCCGGCTCCGGCAGGTCCTCCGGCAGATCGTCGCCCGGTCCGTCCCCCGGGCGCAGCCGCACGTCGAGCAGCGAACCGGGGTAGTCGACCGAGGCGCCGGTGATCCGTCCGACCCCGGCCAGCCGCAGCACCAGCGCCGTCGGCAGCGGCGACTGGTGGAACGAGGTGAGCAGCACCGCCTCGTCGAACCGGTGTCCCGCCAGCTCCGCCACCAGCCGGTCCACCTCGGAGCGCCGCACCGGCGGGGCGGGGTTCACCGACCACGGGGCGGCCCACTCGATGACGCGGCGCACGCCGGGCAGCAGCCGCCCCGCCGCGACCCCGTCCGGGCCGCACAGCAGGGTCACCTCCGTGTCGGGGGCGGCTGCCACGGCTCGGACGGCCGGGCCGGCGAGCAGGACGTCACCCGCCCCGTCGAGCCGCGTGACCAGTACCCGCCGGGTCACCGGGCCCCCACGGGCTCGAGCAGGTGCTGCACCGCCCCCATGAGGTCCGCCCGCACGACCGGTGCCGCGGCCACCTCCTCGGGCCGGGTCACGGCGGTGGGCACGAGGACGGCCGCGGCACCCGCCGCGGCTGCGGCCTCGACGTCGGCCCCGATGTCGCCGACCACGGCGACGCGCCCGGGCGGCAGGCCCAGGTGGCGGGCCGCGGCCAGCACCATCCCCGGCCGGGGTTTGCGGCAGGCGCACCCGTCGTCCGGGCCGTGCGGGCACACCTGCCACACCGCGAACGGCCCGAGGAGCTCGTCGATGCACCGGTTGACCGCGGCGGCCTGCTCCGCGCTGATGAGGCCGCGCGCGATCCCCGACTGGTTGGTCACGACGCCGGTGGGGATCCCGGCGGCACGCAGCAGATCGAGCGCCTCCCGCGCCCCCGGAACCGGCGTGACCAGGGCCGGGTCGCCGTTGTACGGCACGTCGACGACCAGGGTGCCGTCCCGGTCGAACAGGACGGCGTCCGGTGCACGATGGACGATCACAGCGGGAGAGGTGTCCGAGCGCGGCCCCGATAAACGCCTCCGGCGAAAACTGCTACTCCGCGTGCGCACTACTACTCGGCGTCACCAACCCCGGGGGCGGCCTGGGGCGCCTGGATTGCGGGCTCAGTCTCCGCGGGCGGCGGCCAGCAGCAGCTGTCTCTTATACACAGCT